>NZ_CVTT01000013.1:0-1329 GCF_900006605.1 Pseudomonas sp. 58 R 3
GAGCATAAGCACAGTCAGACAAGCCTGTACGTCTATGAAGATGAAGGCTACCAACCCTTGGCTCGTGTCGATGGTGCCGGGCCGTTGCAGAAGATTCGTTACTACCACAACGACCTGAATGGGTTGCCGGAGCAGCTGACCGAGGCTGATGGGCGCATGCTCTGGCAGGCGACTTATCGGGTGTGGGGCAACACGCTGGAAGAGGTGCGTGAGCCTTATTACATTGAGGAGCAGAACCTGCGTTTCCAGGGGCAGTACCTGGATCGGGAGACGGGGCTGCATTTTAATACGTTCAGGTTTTATGATCCGGATGTGGGACGGTTTACGACGCCGGATCCGATTGGGTTGGCGGGCGGTTTAAACACCTACACCTATTCATCCAACCCAATCTCTTGGTTTGACCCTCTTGGGCTAACACCCGTTACGTTTACAGATAGCCGAGGACTGACGTTAACAGTAACCGGCTACACAGACCTAAGTCATTTGAGTCCGTCTCAATTGAAGACAGTCATTTACATGAACGGACCTGAAGCACCTCATCCGTTTGGGAAGTCACCCGTTGACAAGAACGGCAACACAATTGTGCTGCACCATGACAAACAACAAACTGCAGGGCCTCTCAGAGCTATGCCTGACAAGCATCATGGCAGCCCTGAGCACAACGCTGCGCAACATCCAAATGGCAACAAAAAGGGAACAGGTATTACAAACCGGACGGCGTTCAACCTTTGGAAAAAAGAGTTCTGGACGTCCCAAGCCAAAAAAGCTTCGAAAGGCGGATGCATGAAATGAAACAAGACCTGTTGAAAAAAATCAGAGCCATGCTCAGCACCCAGGATGGCCTTAGTGGACAACCTGCAACCGACGCTGAGATTAACGCTGCGGAAAAAAAACTTAACGTTAGGTTCAATGAGCAATATGTTGAGTTCATCAAGCTTTTTGGTGGAGCATTCGGTGGCATCGACATTCACGCATTCCAAAACGGGGCATTGATCGGTAAAGCTACCGTTACCGAAATGACGGAGAAATTCTGGGGTACCTACGCTGACAAACTTCCAGAGGAATTAGTCGGTGCCGTGGTGATTTCAGACGATGGATCTGGAAACCCTATCCTGATCAACACAACGGGCGAAATCTATATCTACTTACACGAAGAGGATGAAGCCGAGCTGTTGTATGACTCGCTAGAAGCACTGCTGACAAAATCTTTCCCATAAAAGCCCACAAAATATCAAGCCGACAACCTGATCGGCAAACTCGACCAGCAACCTGCCGCGCAACATCGCCAACTGCTGCATTACGACGCCACTGGCCGCATCATCGCCAGCC
>NZ_CVTT01000054.1:0-56503 GCF_900006605.1 Pseudomonas sp. 58 R 3
CGACCACGGCGGTGCGCACCGCCGACGGCTGGCGCATCAGCGGCCGCAAGATTTACTCCACCGGCAGCCATGGCCTGAGCTGGTTCAGCGTGTGGGCACGCAGTGATGATGCCGACCCGCTGGTGGGCGCCTGGCTGGTGCCGAAAAACAGCCCCGGCGTGAGCATCATCGACACCTGGGACCACCTGGGCATGCGCGCCACCTGCAGCCACGAAGTGGTGCTCGATAACATCCTGGTGCCGCTGGACCATGCCGTCAGCGTCAGCCCCTGGAGCGCACCGCAGCCTGAGCTGGATGGCGACGGGTTCCTGTGGATGTCGGTGCTGCTGTCGTCGGTGTATGACGCCGTGGCCCAGGCTGCGCGGGACTGGCTGGTGAATTGGCTGGAGCAGCGCACGCCGTCCAACCTCGGCGCCGCGCTGGCGAGCCTGCCGCGCTTTCAGGAAACCGTCGGCCATATCGACACCCTGCTGTTCGCCAACCGCAGCCTGCTCGATGCCGCCGCCCAGGGCCACACGCCAGCCGCCAATGCGGCGCAGCTTAAATACCTGGTGACCGGCAACGCGATCCGCGCCGTGGAGCTTGCCATCGAAGCCTCGGGCAACCCTGGGCTGTCGCGCCATAGCCCGCTGCAACGGCATTACCGCGACGTGCTGTGCAGTCGCGTGCATACGCCGCAGAACGACGCGGTGCTGCAAGGTGTGGGTAAAGCGGTGTTCGCGCAACGTGCGCAACAATAAATAAGGAACGCTCATGAGTCAGGTGATTATCGCCAGCCAGCTGGACGAAGATTACAACCAGGTATTGCGCGAACGCCTTGCCTCGATCCACCCCCAGGCCCAGGTCATCGGCATACCTGTCGGCGTGCCCAGCGACCTGCCGCCCCAAGCCACTGTCCTGCTGCTGCGCCCGATCAACGTGCGCGGCTACACCGCGCCCAACACCCCGCCGCCGGGCTGGCCGTATGGCGCGCAATGGGTGCACCTGGTGTCGTCGGGCATCGACTTCTACCCGCAATGGCTGTTCAACGGCCCGCCGGTGACCACCTCACGGGGCAGCGCGGCCGATAACCTTGCCGAGTTCGCCCTGGCGGCGATCTTTGCGGCGGCCAAGCATTTGCCGGCTATTTGGGTGAAGGATGCCCAGTGGACATTCACCGCGTTGCGCCCGCTCAAGGGCAGCACATTGGGCATTCTCGGCTTTGGTGCGATCGGCAAAAGCCTGGCGCAAAAAGCCCTGGCCTTGGGGATCAACGTGATCGCGCTGCGCCAGAGCCAGGCGCCCTTTGAAGTGGACCATGTTGAGGCCGCCAAGGACATCCACGACCTGTTCGCCCGCGCCGACCACCTGGTGCTGGCGGCGCCGCTCACCGAGGCCACGCGGCATATTGTCGACCGTGATGTGCTCGGCAGCGCCAAGCCGGGATTGCATCTGATCAACATTGCACGCGGTGGTTTGCTGGATCAGGAGGCCCTGCTGGAAGCCCTGGATAACGGTCAGATCGGCCTGGCCTCGCTGGATGTGACCGAACCTGAGCCACTGCCGCCGGGGCACCCGTTGTACAGCCATGCGCGGGTGCGGTTGTCGCCGCATACCTCAGCGATTTCGACCAACAGCAAGGAGGAGATTGCCGATACGTTCCTGGCGAATCTGCAGCGGTATGTGCAGGGTTCGACGTTGGCCAATCTTGTCGCCCCTTGAATGTGAGCGCGCGTTTGTGTGGGAGCCAGCTCCCACATAAGCCAGTCTTCACAGGGATGAGTGTGAATCAGCAGCCGCTAGCCAGGCGTTCGCGCAAAAACTCCACCAGCGCCTGCACTGGCCGCGAACTTTGCCGGTGCTGTGGATAGACCGCCGAGAGCGTCAAGGCTTCGGGAGCAAAGTCGTCCAGCAGGGTCACCAAGCGCCCGTCTTTCAACGCCTCGGCAACAATAAAAGTCGGCAGGTAGGTCACGCCCAACCCGGCGATTGCGGTGTCGCGCAGCAACTCGCCATTGTTCACGCGCATGCGACCACTGACATTGAGCGCCTGCAACTTGCCTTTGAAGCGCCATTGCACTTGGCGGCCATGGCCATAGGGCAGGCAGTCATGATCAACCAGGTCTTCGGGCTTGAGCGGCGTACCCCGGGCGGCAAGGTAATCAGGGCTGGCGCAATACACCCGCTGTACGCTGGCGATGCGCCGGGCAATCAGGGTTGAGTCTTCCAGCGTACCGATGCGCAACACCAGGTCGTAGCCCTCGCCGATCAGGTCCACCGGGCGATCACTCAAGTCGACTTCCACCGACACCTGCGGGTGGCGTTGCAGGAACTGCGGCAGCAAGCAGCCCAAATGGGCCATGGCAAACGACAACGGCGCGCTGAGCCGAATCGTGCCACGCGGTTCGCTGTTCTGGCCGGCGATGCCCTGCTCTACTTGCTCGACTTCGCTGAGCAGGCGCAAGGCCGATTCGTAGTAGCTCTGGCCGAGCGGTGTGACGTCCAATCGACGTGTGGAGCGATTGAGCAGGCGCACGCCCAGGCGGTCTTCCAGTTGGATCAGGCGGCGGCTGACGAATTGTTTGGACACGCCCAATTGCTCGGCCGCGGCGGTGAAGCTGCCGGATTCCATGACCTGGCAGAACAGGCGCATGTCTTCGAAGGGGTTCATTGTCGCTTCTCGGTGGACAGTTGACAGGTTTATAGCCTGTCAGCCGCTACGACACAATCAAATGCAGGAGGGGCTTGCCCCCTCCTACAGGGTTAATCTACCCCTTCAAGCGCCGCTTACTTGGCCGTAAACGCCGAGTAGCTGTTCATCAGGTTACGGTAGTTGGGAATGCGCGGCGACAGCAGGTTAGCCAGGCCTTCCATATCGTTGCGCCAGTCAACTTGCAGTTCACAGGCGACAGAGAACCAGTTCACCAGTTGCGCGCCGGCGGCCGTCATGCGTGCCCAAGCGGCTTGTTGCACGGTTTCGTTGAAGGTGCCCGAGGCGTCGGTCACCACGAACACCTCGAAGCCTTCAGCGAGGGCGCACAGGGTCGGGAACGCGACGCACACATCCGTTACCACCCCGGCAATGATGATCTGCTTGCGGCCGGTGGCCTTCACAGCCTTGACGAACTCTTCGTTGTCCCAGGCATTGATCTGACCAGGGCGGGCGATGTAAGGCGCATCGGGGAACAGTGCCTTGAGTTCCGGAACCAACGGACCGTTAGGGCCGCTTTCAAAACTGGTGGTGAGGATGGTCGGCAGGTTGAAGAACTTGGCCACGTCGGCCAGGGCCAACACGTTGTTCTTGAACTCGTTGGGAGAGAAGTCTTGCACCAGCGAAATCAGGCCGGTCTGGTGATCGACCAGCAATACAACGGCGTCATCTTTGTTCAAGCGCTTGTAAGTCATGGGTAAACTCCTTTGGGTGTTTTTAAAATCAGAAGGCAAAGCACGAGCAACCAAACGCGCCCCAGAAACCCTGGAAATCGCTGACCGGCACGCTGGAAAGCCGCGCTTTTTCATGGCCGTGGGCATGCACGCCGCACGGCCCGCTGCAATGGTGCACTTGGGCTTGCAACGGTGAACCTGGACGCCAGTGCCCCGGCACCTTGACCACCGGCGACCAGTCCGGCAGCACCGGCACTTGGGGCGGTGCGAAATCTTCGAAGTCACCGGCGCCGTACACCACTTTGCCGCCGACCACGGTCAGGACCGATTCGATCCATTTGATGGCTTCTTCATCGACGCTGAAGAAGTCCGCCGAGAGTGCCGCCACATCCGCCAACTGGCCGACCTTGATCTGGCCCTTCTTGCCTTGCTCCGAGGAGAACCAGGCACTGCCGTGAGTGAATAATTCCAGCGCGGTGAGGCGCGGCAAGCCTTCGGCGTGCAGTTCCAGGCCGCCGACGGTGCGGCCGCTGACCATCCAGTACAACGAAGTCCAGGGGTTGTAGCTCGAGACCCGCGTGGCGTCGGTGCCCGCCCCTACCGGCACGCCTTCGGCCAGCATGCGCTTGATCGGCGGCGTGGCTTCGGCGGCCTTGGCGCCGTAGCGCTCAACAAAATATTCGCCCTGGAACGCCATGCGGTCCTGGATCGCGATACCCCCGCCCAGGGCCCGGACGCGCTCGATGTTTTTCGGCGTAATGGTTTCGGCGTGGTCGAAAAACCACGGCAGACCATTGAACGGAATGTCGCGGTTGACCTTCTCGAACACGTCGAGCATGCGCGAGATGGATTCGTCGTATGTGGCGTGCAGCCGGAACGGCCAGCGCTGCTCAACCAGATGGCGCACCACCGGTTCCAGTTCCTGTTCCATGGTCAACGGCAGGTCGGGGCGTGGCTCAAGGAAATCTTCGAAATCCGCCGCCGAAAACACCAGCATCTCGCCTGCGCCGTTGTGGCGCAGGTAATCGTCGCCCTGGTGCAGGGTCACACTGCCGGTCCAGTGCTTGAAGTCGCTGAGCTCTTCCTTGGGCTTTTGGGTGAACAGGTTGTAGGCGATGCGCACCGTCAACTGTTGGTCCTTGGCCAGTTGCTCGATCACCGCGTAGTCATCGGGGTAGTTCTGGAAACCACCGCCGGCGTCGATGGCGCTGGTGAGGCCCAGGCGATTGAGTTCACGCATGAACTGGCGGGTCGAATTGACCTGGTATTCGAGCGGCAGTTTCGGGCCCTTGGCCAGGGTTGCATACAAAATCATCGCGTTGGGACGCGCCACCAGCATGCCGGTAGGGTTGCCGTTGCTGTCGCGCACGATCTCGCCGCCCGGCGGGTTCGGCGTGTCCTTGGTGTAACCGGCCACGCGCAGGGCGGCGCGGTTGAGCAAGGCACGGTCATACAGGTGCAGCACGAACACCGGCGTATCCGGCGCGGCCTGGTTCAACTCTTCCAGGGTCGGCATACGTTTTTCGGCGAACTGGAATTCGTTCCAGCCCCCCACCACACGCACCCACTGCGGCGTCGGTGTGCGGTCGGCCTGGTCCTTGAGCATGCGCAACGCATCGGCCAAAGACGGCACGCCTTCCCAGCGCAGCTCGAGGTTGTAGTTCAGCCCGCCACGGATCAGGTGCAAGTGCGAGTCGTTGAGGCCGGGGATCACGGTGCGACCCTTGAGGTCGATGACCTGGGTGCCGCTGCCGCGCAGGGCCATGGCCTCACCGTCGGTGCCGACCGCGACAAAGCGGCCCTGGTGGATTGCGACCGCAGTGGCCCGTGGGTTTTCACGGTCCACGGTGTGGAACTGGCCATTGAACAGAATCAGATCGGCGTTCATAGGGTTTCCTTTACAGAGGCTTCAAGCCAGGGAGCGAACAGGCGGGTGGCGGCCGGCATCAGCAGGTACACCACCAGCAACACAATGGTCAGCGTCACCAGAAAAGTGGACACCACATAGTTGGACAGGAACGGGTGCAGGCGCAGGATCGGGCCCCAGATAAACGGCAACAACAGGGTTTGCGGCAGGATCACGCACAGGCTGACCACGGCCTGCTTCCAGCGCGGCGGTTTGGCGGCGCTGTCGGCCAGGGGCGCGAACCAGAACTCGTTGGCGGCACCGATTTCGGTTTTGTCGCCGTCAGCCAGCATCGGCGCCGCTTCAGCGACCAGCGCCTGGCGTTCAGGGGAGTCGAGCCAGCGTTGCAGCGCGTCGGTGGAGCGATAACGCAAGACGCAGGTAAACAGCGCCTGCCCACCCTGCTTGCCGCGCACCACATCCACACCGAGGTGGCCGGGGCGCTCACCGGCGATGCGCACAATGCGCCGCAGCCACGCCTCGTAATCGCCTTCACGGCCGGCCTTGATCAGGTGTTTGACGACCAGGGTGACGACTTCGTCGGGGCTGGTTTCAGGTGTCGGGTCCATATGGTGTGTTTCCCCCCTGGAGAGTTGAGCGATGGGGGGAGTCTGGCGGGGAACGGAGGGTGGGAATTGGATGTTTGTGCTGTTTAGACGGCCCCCTCAAGGCTACCGCTTTGGCGCAACCAGTAGCTGATGGGAAGCGTCCTTCTCCAAGCGGCGACTTTTCCTATTTAAATACGCCATCACACAAAGACATGATTCAGATAGTGCCTACATCAATTTATCGATGTAGATGCCCGCGCCGCCCCGTGATCAATGATCGACGGACTCGCAGTAGTTGCAGGAAGCATGTCATGGCCGCTCAATCAGACCTACGTTTTACCTTCGAACCGCTGCGGGGCGATCCCTTCGAAGTGGTCTCATTCACCCTCAAAGAAGGCCTGTCCCAGCCGTTCAAACTCGAGCTGGAGTTGGTCAGCCATCACCCGGCCATCGACTTCTACCGCATGCTCGACCTCGCCGCCGTGTTCACCATCTGGCGCGACGACATTCCGGTGCGTTACGTCCACGGCCTGGTCAGCCTGTTCCAACAGGGCGACACCGGCTTTCGCCGCACCCGCTACACCGCCGTGGTCGAACCCACCCTGAAGCGTTTCGACCTGCGCTCCAACTGGCGCATCTTCCAGGCCCAAACCGTGCCCGACATCATCACCAGCCTGCTGGCCGAGCAGAAGCTGACCGATATCCGCACTGAAATCTGCTTCGAACACCAACCCCGCGAATACTGCGTGCAGGCCGGTGAAACCGACCTCGATTTCATCGCCCGCCTCGCCGCCGAAGAAGGCCTGCTCTACACCTTCGAACACCGCGCCGACGGCCACACCCTGGTCCTCACTGACCACGTCGGAGGGCTGGGCACCATCGGCACGCACACCGATTGCCCGGTGATCTACCAGCCCATGGGCGGCGGCGACGCCACGGAGCCGGCATTGACCCGCTTCCACTACACCGAGCAAGTGCGCACGGCACGCCAGGTGCAGCGCGACTACACCTTCACCCATCCGCGCTACAACCAGCAACACACCGCCACCGGCGACCAGGACCTCAACAACCAACATAAGGACTACGAACGCTACGACTACCCTGGCCGCTACAAGCGCGATATCGCCGGCAAACCTTTCACCAAAACGCGCCTGGCCGCGCTGCGCAACGACGCCAAACTGGCCCATGTGGAAGGCGACGACGAACGCCTGCAACCGGGGTTGGCCTTCGACCTCAACGATCATCCCCGTGAAGACTTCAATGACCGCTGGCGCACCATCGCCATCGAGCACGAAGGCAAACAGCACACCAGCTTGCAGGAAGAATCGTTTGGCAGCGGCCTCGGTACCTCTTATACGTTGAAAGCCAGCGCCATCCGCTGGACCTCGGACTGGAAGGCGCCGCTGCGTCCCAAACCCTGCATCGACGGCCCGCAGATCGCCACGGTGGTTGGGCCTCCGGGGGAAGAGATTTATTGCGATGAGTGGGGCCGGGTGAAAGTGCAGTTTCCGTGGGATCGTTCGGACAAAAACAACGACCAGAGTTCGTGCTGGATTCGCGTGGCTCAGGGCTGGGCTGGCGCGACCTGGGGCGCCATGGCCGTGCCTCGGATAAATCAGGAACTGATCATCAGCTTTTTGGATGGCGATCCTGACCAGCCGATCGCCACGGGCCGTACCTACCGGCAAACCAATCTGCCGCCCTACGAACTGCCCAAACACAAAACACGAATGACCATCAAGAGCCGCACCCACAAGGGCTCTGGCTTCAATGAGCTGCGTTTTGAGGATGAGTTGGGTCACCAGGAAGTGTTCATCCATGCCGAAAAAGACAAGAACGTTCATATCAAAAACAACAACGGCATCTTCGTCGGCAACGACCGTAAGGAACGGGTTGAGCACAACGAAACCGTGTCCATCGGCGACCACCGCACCGAGGATGTCGGCCAGAACGAAACCATCAAGATTGGCGCCAACCGCAGCGTGACCATCGGCGGTAACAAAGCCGAGACCATTGCCCTCGCCAAAGCGGAAACCATCGGTTTGGCCAAGGCGTTGACCATTGGCGCGGCGTATCAGACCAGCGTTGGCGCGGCCATGAACACTACGGTTGGCCTGAGCCAGAGCGAGCAGGTCGGCATCCACAAATCGGTAGCGGTGGGCAAGAAATTCACCATCAACGCCGGGGACGAATTCAAGGTCACGGTAGGCAAATCCACCTTGGTGATGAAGTCCGACGGCACCGTGCTGATCAATGGCCGCACCTTCGATTTCAGTGCCAGCGGCGCGGTGCAGATCAACGGCAAAGACGTCGATATCAACTGAGGGGCGGACATGGAATTTCGCAATCTGACGCCCTTCGATGCGTTGCGCTTCAGCGCGCTGGGCATGGACGATCAAGAGTACCCGGTGCTGGTCATGAAAGTGGGCTATCGGTTGCTGCCCATTGACGGGCAGCCGGGTCAGTTTCGCGCCGAAGTGATGGATGAGGATCCGCTGGCGCTGTGCACCGCTGATCGCTACTACGGCGAGGAAGGGGCAAGCAGCGTCTGCGAGGAAAGTGACCTGGCGCCGTTCAAACCGCGCTGTGATGTGATCGTGGTGGGCAATGCTTATGCGCCACAAGGCCAACCAACAACACAGTGGACGGCCGGACTGCGCATCAGTGCGCCGGTGGCGCCACCGCCCAGAATCGACGTGCCGCTGCCGACGCCGTTGAGTCCCGGCGAACGGCTGACGGAGTATCAACTGGTAGCGTGGCAGGCCGCCCGCCAAGAAGCTTTTAAGCGTCGGGCCGAAGCGCCGACGCGCCATTATTTGTTGGACAAGCATCTGAAATTCACTGGCCCTCGCCAGTTTCGCCACAGCTTGTTCGGCGGCTGGCAATTGTCCGAACCGCAGCCCGCAACGTGTGTTCCGCTGCGCTGGGAATATGCCTTCGGTGGCAGCAGCGTAGTAATCAATCCTGAACATGCAGTTGATGAAAACACTGCGCCCTACCTGCTCAACGAAGTCTGCTACAGCAACCCACTGGGCCGAGGCTGGATCGAAAAGCGCCAGGAAGACATCGGTTTTCAACTGGACAAGCCTCTGCGCGAACTCCCGGCACCGCAGATCGAGCCCATCGACAAACCGGTGTGGCGTCTGGATCGGGTCAAACATCCAGAGGGTGAGCTCGATGCCAACGGCATGGCGCAGGTCGCGGCCAGCTACAAAAACCAACCTGTTGGATTTGGCGTGGTGGGCCGTGCCTGGGCACCGCGCCTGCCATTGGCCGGGCGCTATGACGAAACCTGGCAGCGTGAACGCTGGCCGGGCTTGCCAAGGGATTTCGACTTTGCCTACTGGAACGGCGCGCCCGTGGATCAGCAGATCGATTTTCCGCCGCCTGCGTTTCGTCTTGAACTGTTCAATCTGACCGATCCCAACCTCACACCGGAAGGCACGTTGTGCGTGGAACTGCCCGGCCATCGCCCCTTTGTGCTGATGCGCCTGCACAGCGGCGCCATGCTGCCACTGCCCATGCTCACCGACACCCTGCGTATCGACACCGAGGCCATGACCCTGGCGCTGACCCACCGCATCAGCCTGCCCAATCACCTGGGCATTCGCGTCTTGGAAGCGCGCTTTGAGATGGATCCAAATGCCCCGCTGATAAAGCGCGCAGCAAAGGAGGTGCTCTGACATGGCCGATAACGTCATCGCCCGTAAGCAAGGCAAATGGAAGGTCGTCAGCATCGTCCCCGATGTGTGTAAGACGCCGATGGGCAGCGCCATACCGCCGGTGCCCTACCCCGTCACGGCTGAACTGAAAACTGCCACCGGCGTGGCCAAATCGGTACGTGCCAACGGCAAGCCGGTGGTGGTGTTCGACAAGAGCCTGGTGCCGACCACCAAGGGTGATGGGGCTGGCGTCGCCAAAGGCATCAAGAGCAACACAGTGGGCGGCAAATGCTATCCGCTGGAGAAGAGCAGCAGCGTACGTGCTGAAGGCAAGTTGGTAGTGCGCCATGACGACAAGTTCTGAATGAATGGGGCTTAACGCATGGCTGAACCGATCAATCTAGCCCCGGTCCGGGTACACGCGATCAGCGTACCGATGCGTCCTGATCCGAAGCAGCTACACAAGCTCGACGAAATGATGTTGCAGGCCAACGGCGACGGTACCGTACAGGCTGACCTCTTCGGAACGGATCCTCAGGGCAAGCCTTACCATGAATCCCGCACCTTCAACGAGCAGGAATACGAGCAACTGCGCAAGCATTTCATGACCCGTGAATTGGCGACTCTGCCGCCGTTCAGTTCGTTCAAGAGTGGCAATACCATTGGGCGGGTTGTGGGTGAGACGGTGCCGGCTCAGGTGTCGGCCAGCGAGGCCAATCCACCGATTGAGGCTGAAACGGAAGAAGAAGGCATCACCGGCGAACAGATCCTGGATGGCATCCAACTGGGGCTGGATATCGTTGGACTGGTGCCGGTCTTCGGGGAGATCGCCGACATTGGCAATGCGGGACTCAGCGCCGTTCGAGGCGACTATGTAGGGGCTGGGCTATCACTGCTCTCAGCGATTCCGTTTGTCGGCTATGTGGGGACTGCTGGAAAGGCATCGCGATACGGTGCCAAGATTGTCACAAGCTCTGGTAAGAAGACTGGAGGTAAGACAAAAGGTAAAAAGAAGATAGATCCTTGTGCTGCACTCCAGGATGGCGTTCCTGGCGATAACTATCGAGGAGGCAAGCATGGAAAGATAAAACAAGGCGGAAGCTCTTACTCACCGCGCAGAGAGTCTCACCATATGCCCGCAGATTCTGCATACTCAAAAATCAATGGAAGGGCAGTAAGTTCGGACGCAAAACCCGCCATACAACTCGATATAAATGATCATTACGCCACAGCCAGCTGGGGTAGTAAAGGAAAGCAGTACAGCAAAATACAGGAAAAACTTATACAAGGAGGAAAGGCAGGATACCGAGCAGCAATGATGATGGATATCGAAGACATACGATCAAAATTCGGAGACAAATATGACCCAGCAATTGCTCAAATGCTCGCATGGGCCAAGTGCAAGGAGTACATATAATGATAGACAAAGCTCAATGGATCATTGAAATGTCAGAAGTCTTAAACGGACCTCGAAATAGAACAACCGAAAAAACATTTCATAAACTCATATATGAAACACAGCAAAATGTCGATAGCGAAATAGTGGATATTATAATGACGAGCTTCCTAAATCCCTTTGAGTCATCAGTAATGCAGGCTTGCATAACTACTCTAAGCGGGGTTGATTTCGAAAGATACTACAAATCCTATTTCAAAATATTCCCTCAGCTTCTACGCAAAGACCCCAACAACGCCCTATGCCTGTTAAACTATCCAGGCTTTGAATTGAAGCACCGTCACATCAAGAAAATAGGAAAAATGAT
This sequence comes from Pseudomonas sp. 58 R 3, assembly GCF_900006605.1. Lineage (NCBI taxonomy): Bacteria > Pseudomonadati > Pseudomonadota > Gammaproteobacteria > Pseudomonadales > Pseudomonadaceae > Pseudomonas > Pseudomonas sp. 58 R 3. The sequence goes on from NZ_CVTT01000054.1 coordinate 11,243, forward strand.
AAAAGACATCGACCCTTCAGGCTCCCTTAAATCAGAGGTAGACTATCAAATAAGCTATTGGAACTTAAAAAACGATGAACCCTGGTCAAGCCTTTATCATTTCGCATAGGTAAATATAATGGACGACATACTAAAGCAATTCCTCATCGAAGCAAAAAAAGAACTTGAAGTACAGCCATTTGACTTTTTTCCATTGACAAATGCAACGACTGAGAGCAGCGGAATCTTGCCATTTTTTTATTTAAAATGGGCATCCACTCAACACCTACTCTTAAAAAATGATGAGATCTCAAAAGTCACAGCTAGTAAAAATGCGCTTACTTCAAAATTGATTAGCATCCGAGAAATCCTCGGCGAACAGCTACTTCCAGCACACTTCAATTCCAAAGGCAGCACATTTACGCAAAAATACTATCGTCCCGGCTGGACATATTTTTACCTAACCGATTTTAGCAACACATTCCCCGAGCATGATGATTTAGACTGGGTTACCGATACAGAAATCAACTATAAAAAAATAAGTATCATATTAGAGGACCGCTTTTTTAAATGGCAATCAAAAAGTTAGCCCCTCAGCTTTTGTTCTGAACAATAATACCCTAACCAGCTCACGACGACTCTGATCCAATATGTTTGCTGCGAGCACATCTCAAAGCGGCTCGCAAAATACCAACATCAACGGAAAGCCTGCGGCTCGGGCCGCAGGGCGCACCTCCGGAGGTGGCGGCGCGGACGCTGCCGAAGAGGAGTCAGAACCGTCATTCCTGGACAATGTAGGCGCAATGGCGATGTCCGCCGCGCCCATGCTCTTGCCTGTGCTTGGGCTGGGCATGGCGATCTACGACATCTTCAATCCTCCTGTCACAACTCCAGCAGCCCCAGGAACGGAGCCAACAGACCAGGATAAGGTCACTTGCGAACGCCATCCCCCCATGCCCGATACCTACATCGCGCAAGGGTCCAGCAAGGTATTCATCAACGGGCAGCCTGCCGCCCGAGCCGGCGATAAGACCACGTGCGATGCAACCATCGACAGCGATACCAATGTGTCTCCCAACGTGCGCATTGGGGGTGAACCACTGACCGTGCGGGATATCCGCAATGGCAAAAGCAAGATTGCGCAATTCACCGGCATGGTGGCCGGGATGTTGATCTCGCGCAAAATCAAGCTTCGGCCACGACCGAAGGGCAGTCCCAAACCGCAGCCGCGCATCCGTCCGTGCAAAGGCAGCCCGGTGATTGTTTCAACCGGAAGCAAGGTGCTGGGCGGCCCCGAAGATCTCGACTTTACCTTACCGGGCCTGCTCCCCATCGAATGGGCCAGAGGTTACGACAGCAATGACTTGCGCAGCGACGGCCTGTTCGGCATGGGCTGGAGCGTGCCCTACGAAGTGGAAATTCTGCGCGTGCCTCATCCCGAGGGCGGCGAGTTATGGATCTATGTCGACAAGGAAGGCACCCGCCTGGAACTGGGTCGGCTAAAGGCAGGCAATGCCTTTGTCAGCGTGTTCGATGGGTTGGCGTTCTTCCAATTGGAAGATGGGCAGACCGTGGTCGAGGATATCTACACCGGCCTCTACCAAGTCTTCCAGAACGACCCGCACAACCCGAAACGCTCACGCCTGATCAAGCTGGGTGATCGCAACCTGAATACGCTGGGGCTTCTCTACGATAAAACCGGCCGACTGCACTACGTGTGCGACGGGTTGAGCCAAACCACCCTCCGACTGAGCTATGGCACGCAACACCCGAAGCGAGTCAACCAAGTGGAGCGGCTCTATATCAAGCTTGGCGAGGCCCCGCAGATCGAACACACCGAAGTGCTGGCCAGCTATCGCTACACCCAAACCGGTCAGTTGCAGGAAGTGCTCGATGCCACCGGCCAAGTCCTGCGTCGCTTCACTTACACGGCGCATGGCTACCTCGATAGCCACACCCTACCCAGCGGCGCGACTCGACAGTATCAATGGCAACGTTTCGAAGTTCCCGCGCAACGTCCTCAATCAGTGCGCGCAGACGGCAGCCTCTACAAATTTCCGCCCCTGCTTGAACCTCAGCCCAGCCATGAGTGGCGCGTCATTCGCCATTGGGGCAGCGATGGCGAAGACTACCGCTTCGAATATGACCTGAAAAAAGGCGAAACCCGCGTCACCGACAGCCTCGGTCGCCAGGACCATTACCACTGGGGGCCATTCTATGAAATCTATAAACACATCGACCCCATGGGCCACTGTTGGCAGGAAGACGTCCTCAGCGGCCAACTGCTCAAGAGCATCGACCCGCAAGGCGGCGAATGGCAATACGGCTACGACGAACTCGGCCGCCTGATCGAAACCCGCGACCCACTGGGCCGCTGCGAACGGATCCGTTACACCCGCCACTGGGCGTTGCCACTGAGCATCACCGATGGCGCCGGGCGCACCCAACGCTTCGGTTATGACAGCCAGGGCAATCTGCTGTGGGAGCAAGATCCTCTCGGTCGAAGGACCCAGTATCGGTACGACAGCCAAGGCCAAGTCCAATGCATCACCGACCCGCTGGACAAGCACAAATACCTGCGCTGGAACGCCCACGGCCAGTTGCTCAACTACCGCGATTGCTCCAACAACGAGACCCACTACCGCTATGATCGGCGCGGCCAACTCAGCGACGCTATCAATGCCCGTGGCGAACACACCCACTATCGATATGACACCCGCGGCTACCTGATCGAAAGCCAGCGCCCCGATGGGCGCATCGACCGCTACGACATCGACGTCGCCGGCCAACTGACCGCTTATACCGACCCGGCTAAGCGCATCACCCGCCTGCGCTATGACCGCAGCGGGCGGCTGATTCAGCGGCTTGACGCCCGCGGTCACACGGTTGAGTTTGGCTACGACGCCTATGGCCGCCTGCTGCACCTGAGCAATGAAAACCGCGAACGCTACCGCTTTGAGTGGGACGTGCTGGACCGCCTGCTGGCCCAACAAGATCTGGATGGCAGCGGGCGCATCTACCAGTACGACCCGTTGGGTGATGTCACTGGTATCCGTCATATCCCCGCGCCGCTGGCCGAACCGGAGCTGGACGGCAAAGATAGCGCCGAACCCAACACGCTCATGGAACACCGCTTCGAGCGCGACGCCCTCGGCCGCTTGATCCGCAAGCACACCGACGATGGGGTCACCGAGTACAGCTACGATAATGCAGACAACCTGCTGGCGATCAGGTTTACCGATAACCAAGGCGACCAGCAGCGGCTCGACTACACCTACGATGCCCTCGGCCAACTGATCAGCGAGACCAACAGCGCCGGTCTGCTGCAATACCAATATGACGAGCTGGGCAATCTGCAAACCCTGACCCTGCCCGATCAGCGCCAGCTCAACCACCTGTATTACGGCAGCGGCCACCTGCATCAAATCAACCTGGGCGGACGGGTGATCAGCGATTTTGAGCGCGACGCGCTATACGACGAAGTGCTGCGCACCCAAGGCGCCCTGCATACCCGCACGCGCTACGACCGCAATGGCCGCCTCAGCCAAAAAGCCTTGCACTACCAGCAGGTGGCCCGCGAGGTACTGCCGCTGTTGCAGAAGGACTACCAGTACGACCCGGCCGGCAACCTGTTCGACGGCAACCAGGCCAACGGCCTGATCAAGCTCAATCGGCGCATGTGCATCAGGACAAGCCAACGCTTCGAGGATGAGGCTAAGCAGCGCTCACGCCATCCGCGCCATATGCTCACCGATGCGCGAGCGCAACCAGCGCTCCGCCGGGTCGTTGTCATGTACGCCGCTCCAGACCATCGACAATTCCGAGGCTTCAATCGCGAACGGCGGGTCCTCGGCGCGCAGCACGGTGCCTTCGGTCAAGGCACAGGCGGCGTAGTCGGGCACTGTCGCGATGATTTGCGTGCCCGCCAAGAGTGCGCGCAAGCCGCTGAATTGCGGCACTGCCAGCACCACCCTGCGCGCCCGGCCGATGCGGGCCAGGTCAAGGTCGATATTGCCGCTCAAGTCCCCCGAAAACGACACCATCGCGTGGGGCCGCGTGCAGTAGTCATCCAGTGTCAACGGCGCCGCGCCGTCGTCGCCGCGCAGTACCTTGCAGGGAATGTCCCGCAGCTTCTTGCGCTTGGCATTGGCCGGCAGTTCGGTGGTGTAGCTGACGCCCACGGAAATCTCGCCACTGGCCAGCAACGACGACATCAACAGGTAATTGGCGCGGCGCACCACCACGATGATCCCCGGTGCCTCTTCGCGCAGTTGGCTGAGCAACGGCGGGAACAGGCCGAACTCGGCATCGTCGGACAGGCCGATGCGAAACACTGCGCAACTGGTGGAAGGGTCGAAATCCTTGGCGCGGCTGACTGCGCCTGAAATGGTGTCCATCGCCGGTTGCAGCTCCTTGAGTATGGCCACCGCCCGTGGCGTGGGCTCCATGCCGCGCCCGTTGCGCAACAGCAATGGGTCGTCGAACAAGTCGCGCAGGCGCCCGAGCGCGGCACTCACGGCCGGCTGGCCCATGAAGAGCTTTTCGGCGACCCGGGTCAGGTTCTTCTCGAACATCAGCGCCTCGAAAATCACCAACAGGTTCATGTCGACGCGGCGCAGGTCGTTGCGATTCATGGCGGTATCCAAACGGTTATCAGGCCGTCAGGTAAGCATGTCGCACGGATCGACGATTGCATGCCTGTGCTGTCTTTTCCGGGCGCGCACCTGGCGAAATTAACAACGATTAACTCGCCAGCCAAACGGCCCGGCGCCAAAAATACAGCGGTCTACACTGCATCCATTCACCGGGAACGCTCCCATCGACTACGGATAATTGTCATGGCCCGACTTGATGACTGTGCCCCCCGCTTTGGCGTCATCGGTGGTTTATGCCCCCGGCGCGAGCGAATTGCCAAGCAGTTGATCCTCGCCAACCTCGGCGAAAGCCTGGCGATTGCCGAGCTGGCGCAAGCCTGTGCGCTGTCGCGCAGCCACTTTTCCCGTGCATTCAAGTGCACCACGGGGCTGTCGCCCCAGGAATGGATTCGCCAACAGCGCATTCAGCGGGCCAAGGAACTGATCACCGAGTCGTCCCTGAGCCTGACCCAGATCAGCCTGGAATGCGGCTTTTGCGACCAGGCGCACTTCTGCCATATGTTCACGCGCAGCGAGGGCGTGAACCCGATGACCTGGCGAAATCACCACATTCGTCAAAAATCACCGGGGGTTGCAGCCTAGTGGTCTGCACCTGCCTGGAATATGCTGGCCGGACTTTTTTTCAGAACAGAGGGCCAGCATGAGTGACCTCAGCGACCAGGCCGTGCATTTCGGTCCCTACCGGGTCCACCCGCGCCAGCGCCTGGTGCTGGAGGCTGGACGCCCTTTGCGGCTGGGCCGGCCCGCGATGGAAATCTTGCTGATCTTGCTGGAACACGCCGGCAATGTGGTGAGCAAGCAGGAACTGATCACGCGGGTATGGCCCAAAACGGTAGTCGAAGACGGCAACCTGCGTGTGCATGTGGCCGCATTGCGCAAGGCGCTGGGCGATGGTCAGGCCGGGCAGCGCTATATCGTCACCGTCGCCCAGCGCGGTTACAGTTTTGTCGCCCCCCTGAGCATCGAACCGATGACCACCGCCATCGACGGTATTGCCCACAACCAGGGCCATAACCTGCCGCTGCGCCGTACGCGGATGATCGGCCGCCAGGTATTGATCGACACGCTGGTGCAGCAACTGCCGCAGCAACGCTTCATCACCCTGACCGGGGCGGGCGGCATCGGCAAAACCACCGTGGCGCTGCGCGTGGCGGAATTATTGATCGGCCATTACCGCGACGGCATTCGCCTGCTGGATCTGGCGTCGCTCAGCACGCCGTCGATGATCCTGCCCAACCTGGCCGCCCTGCTCGACCTCGCCCCCAGCGAACCTGAGCCGTTGCTGAGCCTGGCCCGCAACCTGCACGCACGACAGTTGCTGCTGGTGATCGACAATTGCGAACACCTGCTGGACGACATCGCCCTGATCAGCGAAACCCTGCTGCGCCATGTGCCACAGCTGCACATTCTGGCCACCAGCCGCGAAGCCCTGCGCGCCGAGGGAGAGTACGTGCAGCGCCTGGAGCCGCTGGCCTGCCCACCCGCCACCGGCAACCGCGCCCAGGCCCTCGGCTACCCGGCGTTGCAACTGCTGATCGAACGCGCCATGTCGCACCAGGACAGTTTTGAACTCAGCGAGGCGGAACTGCCCCTGGCGATCGATATCTGCAAGCGCCTGGACGGCATTCCCCTGGCAATCGAATTGGTCGCCACGCAGATCGAGCGTTTCGGCTTGCCGGGCTTGCTGGTGCAAATGGAGGACAACCTGCGCCTGCTTAACCGCGGCCGGTGCAGCGACCTGCCCCGTCAGCAAACCTTGCGCGCCACGCTGGATTGGAGTTTTGACCTGCTCACCGCCTGCGAACAGATTTGCCTGCGCCGCCTCGCGGTGTTTCGCGGCGGGTTCAGCCTGGCGAGCGCGGCGGCGGTCATCGCCGGGGAGCAGATCGTACCGGCCGAAGTGCTGGGCGCGATCAGCCAACTGGTGGCCAAGTCACTGCTCAACGTCGAGGCCGGCGATGATGAAATGGTCTATCGTCTGCTGGATATCACCCGTAGCTATGCCCTGGAAAAGCTCGCCCTCGCGGCTGAGCTCGACAGCACACGCGAGCGCCATGGGGCGCGCTGTCTGGCGCTGATGGAGCAGGCGCGGGAGGACTGGGAACTCACCCCCACCGAGCTGTGGATCAACCGTTATGCACCGTTGCGTGAGGATATCCGCGCCGCCCTCGACTGGGGCTTGGGCGAACACGGCGCGCACCTGCTGGGCATTCGCCTGACGGTCAGCGCCATGCCCCTGTGGCAAGAGTTGTCGCTGCTGCGCGAACATGGGCTGTACGTAGACCAGGCCCTGGCGCTGATGCTGCAATCGGACGCGCCCTGCACGCAGCTGACCATGCAACTGCAACTGGCCCTGGGCAGCCTGTCCTATCACGCCCTGGGGGCCGCGCCGCAGACCATCGCTGCCTTCGTGGCGGCCCGGCGCCTGGCTGAGGCGCTCCAGGACAATGGCGGCCAGTTGCGCGCCATCTCCGGGCACATGGCCGTCAACCTGTGTGCCGGCCACTACCGTGAGGCGCTGCAGCAGAGCATACAGTTCGACCGCCTCGACCCGCGCACCGATCCGCTGCTGGACTTGAGTGCCCAACGCTTACGGGTACTGGCCCAGCATTTCGCGGGCGACCAGGTCCTGGCCCTGCACAATGCCGAACAAGTGCTGCAGCGCATGGCCCACAGCGGCCATCTCAACCGTTTCACCCATGGCTTTGGCGTGCAATACGACCAGAGTGTGGCGTCGCTGACGGTACTGGCGCGCATCCTGTGGCTGCGCGGGTTCCCAGAGCGGGCCGCGCGAACGGCCAACCAGGCGCTGGCGTTGGCGTTGCAGATCAACCACGGCACCTCGATCTGCTACACCCTGGCCCTGGCCGGCGTACCGATTGCCCACTACAACGGTGACAGCGACACGGCGCACTCGCTGCTGGCGCTGTTGCTGGAACACGCACAGAAACATTCGGCGCAGTTGTTCCATACCTGGGCGCGGCACTACGAGGGCACCGCGCCCCCTGAGGCATTGCAAGGCCTGGGGCTGGTTCAGGACATACGGGTGACCTTCAATGCCACGCAGGTAGATGACACAGTATTTGAGCGCGCCAGAAACGGCGCAGCCGGTTGGTGCACGGCCGAGATTCTCAGGGTGCGCGCCGAGGCCCTGCCCGATCTGCGCACGCGCGAATCGCTGCTGCTGGAAGCCTTGGGCATGGCGCACGAACAAGGCGCGCTGGCCTGGGCGCTGCGCTGCGCGACCTCACTGGCCCGTCTGTGGCAAAGCCAGGGCCGTGTGCGGGAGGCGCGTGAGCTGTTGAGCGCGGTCCATGGGCAATTTACCGAAGGCTTTGCCACCCAGGATCTAGTCCGCGTGCGCAGCCTGCTCGACCAGTTGCAGGACAAACGGCCGGCCTGAAAATGGCCCCAGGTAATGCCCATAGCCCTGCTGCAAACGCGCCACCTGCAACGGGTCACGCAGTTGCGCCAGGGCGTAGCTGCGCACACTGTTGAGCAGGCGATAGCGCCGCGGGCCGGGGCCGGGCTCGACCGCCAGGGCGGACGTCGCGGTCAGACGTGCCAGCAGGTAAGCCAGGTCGGCGTGCGCAAGTTCAGTACCGGCCACCAGTTCGGTCAAGGCCGGCAACGTCACCGCGCTTTTGAACAGCGCCAATTGCAGGAACAGCCAACGCTGCGGCAGGCTCAGGCGTTGATACGTCCAATCCAGCGCTGCCGTCAGCGATTGATGGCGCTCGACCGCCGTGCGTCGGCCACGCCTCAACACGTGCACGCCCTTGTGTAACTGCTTTTGCAACCCGCGTACTCCCAGGGCTTCAACCTGGGCCGCCGCCAGTTCAAGAGCCAGCGGGATGCCGTCCAGGCGCCGGCAGATATCGCGCAACGGCGCCAGGTCCTGAGACCGCACCACAAATCCCTGCTGACCGGCACGCGCCCGTGCCACGAACAATTGCAGGGCGGGATACCTCATGGCCTGCTCGACACTGCCCCACTCAGTCGGCGTCGGCAACGCCAGCCGGGGCACGTGTTGCACCCATTCGCCGGGCACCTGCAAGGCTTCGCGGCTGGTCAGCAGCACGCTCACCTGCGGCGCTCTGGCTTGCAGCGTATGCACCAGGTGGCGGCAGGCACCCAGCAACAGATCGGCACCGTCGAGCACCAGCAACAGTTGCCGGGCGGCCAGTTGCTCGCACAGCGCATGGGCGCTGTCACAGGGTTGCAGGTGCAGGGTTTCGGTCAGAGAGTCGAGCAACCGGGTCGGCGCCTGTACAGTTGCCAGGTCCAGCCACCACACGCCATCGCGGTAACGCGGCAACACCCGTTCGGCCAGGGCCAGCGCCACGCTGCTCTTGCCGATTCCGGCGCAGCCGGTGAGCATCATCAGCCGTTGGCCGCCCAGGCGTCGCACCAGGCTGCCCAGCAGTTCGTCGCGGCCGATCACCGGGCTGAGCCGTGCGGCCAGATTGTGCCGAGGCCGCGGTGCCGGTGACGGCGCCACGCAACAGTAGCCGCGTTGCGGTTCATTGAGGATATAGCGTTGTCCGTCCAGCGCACGACGCAGGGCGGCGATGTGCACGCGCAAATTGTTGTCTTCCACCACGCTGTTCGGCCAGACCCGGCCAATCAAGGTGTCCTTGCTGACAAATTGCCCCGGCGCCTCCAGCAGTACCGCGAGGATATCCAGCGCACGCCCACCCAATGGCACCGGCAAGCCGGTCTTGCTGACCAGGCGTTGATCGCGATGAAAGGTATAGGGGCCGAAGCTCACCGTGTGTGCATGGTTCATCTGCTGACAGCGCTGGAACACCCGGCCTTGGGCGTCTGCGCCTCCTTTCTAGGGGCCTGGAGCTATCTTGCCAGCTATGCGTGACAGGACAATGCTGGCACAGGGAGCGACACGGACAATCAGGGCAGCCAGACGGACATTCCGGCGTCAACTGAACTGTTGTCGGTACTGCGTGGGGTTAAGGCCGAGTTTTTCACTGAACAGAAAGCGCATATGCCGCACGCTGCCGAAGCCTGCGCGGAAAGCCACGGTCTTGAGAGGCAGGTCAGTGCTTTCCAGCAGGTGCCGGGCACGGTCGATGCGCGCGCCTTGCACAAAGGCCATGGGCGTCATCCCCACTTCTTTAGCGAACAGCCGCGCAAAATGGCGCGCGCTCATGCCCGCCAGCGCAGCCATGGACACGATGCTCAATGGCTGGTCCAACTGCGCCAGCACCTGGTTCTGCACGCGGGTGATCGGGGTTTCCAGCGGCGCGACGGCGGCAGTCATCGGGCTGAACTGCGCCTGACCGCCCTGGCGTTTCATCACCACCAGCAACACCTTGGCGACGTCGACCGCCACCTGTCGGCCGTGGTCCTGGGCGATGATCGACAGCGCCAGGTCGATGCCGGCAGTGACCCCGCCGGAGGTAATCAAGCGGCCATCCTGCAAGTAAATGCGGTCGGTCTCGACGATGGCCTTGGGAAAGCCTTTGATCAGGCGATCGGTGTAATGCCAGTGCGTGGTAACGCGGTGGCCGTCGAGCAGCCCGGCATGCCCCAGCACAAAGGCGCCAGTGCAGATCGAACCGAAGCGCCGTGCCCGTGGCGCTGCGGCCCCAAGCCAGGGCAGCAACGCCGGATGGCATTCGTTATAAGCGCCAGGCCCGCCGGGCACCAATAGCAGGTCGTAGGCCTCGTCGGCATGGTCCAGTGGCAGGTCGGCATGCACGTGCACGCCATTGGAGGCGCGCAGCGGGCCGGGCTCAGTGCCGATCGTCAGGATCCGATAATGCTCCGCCGCCGGCAGGTAGCGGTTGGCGATGGAAAATACCTCCAGCGGCCCGGCCATATCGAGCAGCAGGAAGTCTGGAAACAGCACCATGGCCACGGTTTTCATCAAGAGCAAGTCCATCATAACGGGGAGTCGGGGCGGCATTATGGCACGCCTGAAACTGTCAACTAAAATGAGACATTAATTCAATTTTCAGCTTATTAATGAATCCGCTGAAAACCATTAACCTTCTTCTCAACGCAAGCGCTCTGCATTTCGCAGCCTGCGCTCACTAGAGGACAAGACCATGCTGACCCTTCGCAAAGCCTCGGAACGCGGCGCCGCCAACCACGGTTGGTTGAAGTCGTTCCACACCTTCTCGTTCGCCAACTACTGGGATCCCAAGGAGCAGGGTTTTTCCGACCTGCTGGTGATCAACGATGACCGCGTCGCCGCCGGCAAAGGCTTCGGCCAGCACCCGCACCGCGACATGGAGATTTTCTCCTATGTGCTCGAAGGCGCCCTGGAACACAAGGACACCCTGGGCACCGGCTCGGTGATCCGCCCTGGCGACGTGCAATTGATGAGCGCCGGCAGCGGCGTGGCCCACAGCGAGTTCAACCACAGCCAGAGCCATGGCGTGCACTTTTTGCAGATCTGGATTGTGCCGAATGTGGTCGGCGCCGAACCGCGCTATCAGCAGGAGCACTTCAGCGCGGCGCAGAAACGTGGGCGCTTGCAGTTGATCATCTCGCCGGAAGGCACGGATGGCTCGCTGAACGTTCGCCAGGATGCACGGGTGTATGCCGGGCTGTTCAACGGCGACGAAGCCGCCACCCTGGACGTGCCGGCGGACCGCCATGTGTACGTGCATGTGGCCCGCGGCAGCGTCGAACTCAATGGCCAACGCTTGCAGGAAGGCGACGGCGCACGGCTGCGCAATGAACGGCAGATCCGCCTGAGCCAGGGCGAAGACGCCGAGGTGCTGGTGTTTGACCTGCGCCCTCAGGACCTGCCGCAGATGCCTTGAGCGCCGGCACGATGGCCCGCCAAAACGGGCCATCGCTGGCGTCGATAGTCACCATCAGCGCAATGAAGTTCTCTTAAAAAATCCAACGCGTACCATCAAACCCATACCCGGCAACACCCAACTACAACTCTCGGAGCACACCACCATGAAACGCCAACTCTTGCTTAGCCTCGCTTTCTCGGTACTGGCTGCCAACGCTTTTGCCCACCCGGTTGTCGCTGAAGGCGGCGCGGATCGCCTGCAAGGCAGCCACGTAGCCGAAAATGGTTCTGACCGCCTGCAGGAACGCCGTATAGCCGAAGGCGGTGCTGATCGCTTGCAGGAACGCGGTCTGGCTGAAGGTGGTGCTGACCGCCTGCAGGAACGTGGCCTGGCTGAAGGTGGTGCGGATCGCCTGCAGGAACGCGGCCTGGCTGAAGGTGGTGCGGATCGCCTGCAGGAACGCGGCCTGGCTGAAGGTGGTTCGGATCGCCTGCAGGAACGCGGCCTGGCTGAAGGTGGTTCGGATCGTCTGCAGAGCAACCACGTATAACCCTCGCTGTTGGCGAGGCACCCCAAACCGGCCTGATCAGCCGGTTTTTTTTCGCCTGCGATCTGGCCATGTACCCACCCAACGTCTGGTTAACGGGCTGTTGTGGCGAGCAGGCTTGCCCTGCGTTGGGGCGCGCAGCGGCCCTGAAACCTGAACACGCGGTTTAACTGAAAAATCGCATTAGCCGCACTGGGGCCGTTTCGCAGCCCAACGCAGGGCAAGCCTGCTCGCCACAACAAGCCCACTCCCCCCCCAACAAACCTACTCACACAATCAAGCCCACTCACCCCACCAATCAGCGCAGGTCGCGGTCCACCCACAACACCGCCTTGCCAATCTGCTGGCGCGCTTCGATGCGCGCGTGTACCTGTTGCACCGTCTCCAGGCGGTAATGGCCCTCGATCTCGACGCTCAACGCCCCTTCCAGCATCGCCGCGAACACCGCATTGGCACGCCGCTGCACGGTCGCCCCGTCGGCCATATGGTCGGCCAGCCGTGGTCGGGTCAACAACAGCGAGCCCGCCTCGCCCAATTCAATCGGGTCAAGGTCGCTCAGCGAGCCCGACACGTTGCCATAATTAACGATCAAACCCCGCGTGCGGCAAGCACGGAAACTCTCGCGCAAGGTGGTTTTGCCGACTGAGTCAAACACCACATCCACCCCGCGCCCATCGGTGGCTTGCAGCACCTGATCGGCAAAGCCGTCATAGGTCCAGGCCTGGTGGGCGCCGCGTTGCCGGGCAATCGCGCATTTTTCCGCACTGCTGCCGGTGGTGAACACGGTCGCACCCAACCGCCGCGCCATCTGCACCAGCAACTGGCCGATGCTGCCGGACGCCGCGTGAATCAGGCAGTTGCTGCCGGCCTGCAAGCGCGCCACGTCCTCAACCAGGTAGTGCGCGGTGCAGCCCTGAAACATCGCCGCTGCGGCCTGATCGAAGCGAATCGCCGTGGGGATCTGCGCAACCTTATCGGCGGGCACATTGGCATATTCGGCATAGGCGCCCCAGGCAATGCACCAGGCCACCCGGTCGCCCACGGCCAAATGCCTCACGCCGGGGCCGACCTCAACCACCACGCCGGCGCCTTCCATGCCCAAGGTGCAGGGCAAGCGCACCGGGTACGTCATCGACGCCGCGTATTTGCCCTGGCGCGTATGAATATCCATGAAATTGATCCCGGCGCAGGCCACCTTGACCAGCACATGCCCCGCGGTGACCTGGGGTTTGGCCACATCATGGCGCAGTTGGGCGACGTCGGGGCCGCCGTAGGCTTGCAGGGTGATGGCTTTCATCAGGGAACAACTCCGTTTGCACTGGGAAGCGGCCATGGTAAAAGGGTTTATTCGGTTGGAATATTCCCCAATCCCTCCCAGCCTCTGTGCGGAAATAACCCGATGTTCGATTGGCAGGACCTCTACTACTTCACCGTGTTGGCCCGCACCCAGTCGCTGTCGGCGGCCGCCCGCGAGCTGCAGGTGGAGCACGCCACCGTCGGGCGCCGGGTCGATGCACTGGAAAAGGCCCTGGGCGTAAAACTGGTGGACCGCCTGCCCCGCAGCCGCCCGCTCACGGCGCAAGGCCTGGCCTTGGCGCACGTGGCGGCGGGCATGGGCGACATGGCCACGCAGGTGATGCGCCTGTCGCGTGTTGCCTCCATCGAACTGGCCGGCACTGTGCGCGTCAGTTGCCCGCCGTCCATCGCCAACCATTGCATTGCGCCCCAGCTTGCGCGGTTGCGCAGCCAGTATCCGCAGTTAAACCTGGTGCTGATGCCGTCCACCCAATTGGCCGCGCTGGACAAAGGCGAAGCCGACATCGCCTTGCGCACCCTGCGCCCCGACGAAGACGCCCTGGTGCGGCGCAAGGTCGGCGTGGTGCGCTTCGGCTTATACGCCGCACCTGCGCTCGAGCACTTGCCGGCGGCGCAATGGACCTTCATCGCCTACGACCCCAGCCGCGATCACCTGCCCCAGCAAGCCTGGCTGCATCAACTGCGCGGCCCGCGCCCCGTGGTGTTTGCCGCCAGCGAGTTGATCACCCAGCAAATGGCCGCCCGTGCGCAGGTCGGCGCAGTGGTGCTGCCCACCCTGGTGGGCGATGCCGACCCGCTGTTGATGCGGTTGCCCACGCCCAGCGACGGCCCGGTGCGTGATATCTGGCTGACGGTCTACCCGGACATGCGCCGCTCACCGTCGGTGAAAGTGGTGATGGAATTTCTGGTGGAATGCATTGAAGCGCAGGCGCAGCTACGTCGCTGATTCAGGCCGTGGCGAGGAATTTCTTGCGATACGCCGCCGGCAGCATCCCCACGCGCTGCTGGAACAGGCGGCGAAACGAATTACTGTCTTCATACCCCACCGCGTAGGTGATGCTTTCGAGGGTCATGCGCGTGGACTCCAGCATCTGCTTGGCCCGTTCCAGGCGCAGGGTTTGCACATAGCCCACGGGCGTATAGCCAGTCGCCTCCTTGAAACGCCGCTTGAAATTGCGCACACCAAAGCCAAAGCGCCGCGCCACGTCGTCAATCACCAACGCCTGAGCAAAGTGCTGCTCCAGCCAATGCTGCACGCGCAGGATCTCGCCGTCGCCGTGGTTCTTGGGCAACGACCACAGGGCGTACACCGACTGCTCGGTACGCACGCCGTCGATCAGCAGGTATTTGCCACAGGTCTGCGCAAGCTCTGGTGAACCGAAGCGGCGGATCAGGTGCAGCATCAGGTCCATCGCCGCGCTGGCGCCACCGCTGGTGATCACGCGGTTTTCTTCACACAGGATCTGCGCGTCCTCCAGGGTCACGTCGGGGTAACGGCGCCGGAACAGCTCGGCAAACGCCCAGTGGGTGGTAGCGCGCAAGCCTTGCAACAGGCCGTTTTCGGCCAGCAAAAAAGCTGCGGTGCACATCGATGCCAACACCGCGCCCTGGGCATAGTGCTCGCGCAACCACGGGCCGTAGGCAGGAAAGGTGGGCAACGCCTGCTTGAGGGTAAACAGGAAACCGGGGATCAGGACCAGGTCGGTGCGGCGCACCTGCGCCGCCGCGCACGCCACCTGCATGCACTGCCCGCTCCAAGTGGTGACGGGCTGGCCGTCCAGGGAGACCACCACCACCTCAAAGGGTGGGCTGTCGGCAAACAGATTGGCGGCGCTGAGCATTTCCAGGACGAGGGTGGCGTTGGCGGCAGAACAATCATCGGCCAGGAGCAAGGTAATGTGCATAAAAAGCCTGCTTGCGTTTTTCGCATGTAATAAGTCATTTGCGCACCTACCTTAGCCGATTCCGGCTCCGTACAGTGCGGCTTCTGATCAACTGCCTGGCACGTGTATGAATCTCTGGTTTCGATTGCTGTTTATGTTGTTCCGTCGCCCCTGGCGCAAGCCCGTGCAGGCGTTGGACACCACGGTGGTGCGCATGCGCGTGTGGCCGCTGGACCTTGACCTCAACCGGCACGTCACCAATGGCCGGTATTTCACCCTGGCAGACGTTGCGCGGATGGATTTCGTGCTGCGTACCGGCGCTTTTCGCGTGGCCCTGCGCAACAAGGCAATGCCCATCGTGGGCGACACCTGGGGCAAGTTCCGCCGCGAGCTGAAGCTGTTTGAAGTGTTCGAGGTACACACCCGCATGCTCGGCTGGGACGACAAATGGAGCCTGATGGAGCACCGTTTTGTCAGCCGGGGCCGAGTGGTGGGCGTGGTGGTGATGCGCGGCCTGTTCCGCTGCGCCAAGGGCACCCTGCCCCCGGCCGACTTTGTGCGCGAACTCGGGCTGGCCGAAGCGTCACCGCCCATGCCGCAGTGGCTGAGCGACTGGGCAAACAGTTGTGATGAGATGAGCGTGCAGTTGCGGGCGCAGGAGCAGGTTTAAGCGCACCTAGGCCTTGGATGCGAGTTTCTTCAGGTTGGCTTCGGCGTCATCCCTGGCCAGATAAAGGAAGCTTTTGCCTTCCTGGACCTTGAACAACACCTTCATGCCGACCAACTTCTCCAGGTCCTTACGCGCGGTATTTTCCGAAACGTCATAGTCATGGGTGATCTCCTTGGGCGTGAAGGTACGCCCTGGGTGTTGCAGCACCTTTTTAAGGAAATGCCCCTGCCGATAATTGAGTGCATCTTTCAATTCAAGCGTATCCAGCCAGCCCATCAGCTCGGTGGCTTCTTTCCTTTTGGCCTCGAAATACGTCATGAACGCTTGCATTGCACGTTCAATGACGCGCAGTTGGTAAATCACGAAATAGGTCAGGTCGAAGGCGTCGGTTTCCGTGTAGACATAGGAACGCCCATAGTGCATTGGCGCCTCTTTAAGCAGCGTGCTGATAGAAATATATTCAAACGGCCAGTAACCACTTTTGAGCATGAACCAATAAAACAAAGCGCGTGCGGTGCGCCCGTTCCCGTCCCTGAACGGATGCTCATAGCCCAGCATGAAATGCAGGATGATGGCTTTCACCACTGGGTGGATAAAGTGCCTGCCCTCCTGCCCATCATGCCGCTCATTGGCAAACCGGCAGAGCGCTTCAAGCCTGGCTGGCAGCAAGGCGGCCTTGGGCGGCTGATGCACAATGTCATTGCCCGCACCGCCGACAAACACATCGTCTTCGTCCCTGATGGCCCCCGGATGAACATGCGCCTCATCAATGCCCGCCGTGGCAATGCCATGAAACTCGCAGATCAACCCGAGCGACAGACTTTCGTCCTTGTTGTATTTGGCATGCTTCATCAGTTGATAGTTGTTCAGGATCATCCGCTCATCATCATCTTGAGGCGGGCGTTCCTTGGCCAACATGTCCTTGGCGATTTTACGGGTCGTCGCGGCGCCTTCCAGTTGGGCGCTGGAGATGGCTTCCTCCATCATCAAGGCGTCAACCAGGTAGCGGGTGTTATCCCGGTATTGAGGAGATGACGCCGCCGCCCCGCCCAACCTGGACGTCAGCGACTCTACGGCGTGAACGACCGCATCACAGAAGTCCGTGGTGCACACAAAAAAAGGGCTGCCGCACTCGCTGCGCAGTTCGAGGGTCTTGCTTGCGCAGGCCCGCGACATTTTGATCGCGGCCCAAGCAGCGTCTTTATTGATGCCCGGCGCGGGATATCGACGAAATTCATCCCAATGCAAGTATCGACCTTTGCCATCGACCGCTTTGTAGACGCGCGCCAGCTCGAAAACCTCCAGGCCATATTGCTTTAACAAGTCGGCGAATTCGGTTGGCTTATGGATTCTCGCCATGGCTGAAACTCAATTTTCTAAAATTGAGTTGATCCTTGTGCGTTGGGGTTGCCAGTGTCAAGGACTATGCAGTCAGACTGTGGCGGTGCGGGACGCGGAGCGCCCCAAGCGGCATTCCCACGCAGAGCTTGGGAACGATCAGACCGACAACTACCAGCTCTCCCCCAACCCCAACAACCCCATAATCTGCCGGCGCAAATCCACCAGATAGGCATCATCGCGATGCCGGGGGTACGGCCGATCGATGGTCAACTGCGCCTGGATCTTCGCCGGGCGGTCGCTGAATACGATCACGCGGTTGGCCAGCAGCAGGGCTTCTTCCACGTCGTGGGTCACCAGCAGCGCCGTGTAACCCTGGCGCTGCCACAGGTCGATAAGCTCCTTTTGCAGGGTGATGCGCGTCAGCGAGTCCAGCTTGCCCAGGGGTTCATCCAGGATCAGCAACCGTGGCTGGTTGACCAACGCACGGGCCAGCGCCACGCGCTGGGCCATGCCGCCAGAGAGTTGCCGAGGATAAGCGCGCGCGAACGGGCCGAGGCCGACTTTTTCCAGGGCTTGATCGACCTTGGCCGAGTGGGTCTTGAGCAAGCCTTGAGCCTCCAGGCCCAGTGCGACGTTGTCCCACACGCGGCGCCACGGGTACAGGGTCGGGTCCTGGAACACCACCACGCGGCTCGGGTCGGGGCCTTTGATGGCGTGCCCGTCGGCCAGCAAACGCCCGGAGTCAGCCGGTTCCAACCCGGCCACCAGGCGCAGCAAAGTGGATTTGCCGCAGCCCGAAGGCCCGAGCAACGCCACGAACTCACCGGGCGCCACCTCCAGGGAAACCCGCTCCAATACCGGCAAACGCTGCCCGTCCAGTGCAAAGCCATGGCTGAGGTTTTCAATGCGCAGCGCCAGCCCCGACGAGGGTTGGACTGCCTGTGCCAGCGCTACCATTTCATCGCTCCTTTCTGCCAGGCCAACAACCGGTCACGCACCAGGAACAACCCGGTGATCAACCCCGAACACGCCAGCGCCATGATCAACAGGGCCGCGTACATATTCGCATAGGCGGCCCAACCCTGGGCCCACTGCAAGTACCAGCCGATACCGGATTTAACCCCCATCATTTCGGCGACCACCAAGGTCGAAAACGAGGCGCCCAAACCCATGAACAGGCCGACAAACACGTGGGGCAACGCGGCGGGAATCGCCACTTTGAAAATCAGGAAACCCGGTTTGGCACCCAAGGTGCGCGCCACGTCGTAATAAGCTTTATCGACACTCGCCACGCCGGACCAGGTCAGCACCGTGACCGGAAACCAGGTGGCCAGCGCAATCAGGAACACACTCGCGCTCCAACTGCTGGGAAACAGGAAAAAACACAGTGGCAGCAACGCCGTCGACGGCACCGGCCCGAGGATGCGCAGCACCGGGTGCAACCAATAGCCGATGCGCGTGGACCAGCCGATGGAGACGCCCGCGACAAACCCGGTAGCAGCGCCCAACGCCACGCCCGAACCCAGCAGCAAGGCCGAATGCAGCAGACTGTCGGCCAGGCGCGCATAGTCTTCGATATACACCGCGAGCAAGGCCTGGGGCGGCGCAAAAAACGGCACCGGCAGCAGCGCCAGCTTGGCGGTGAGCAGCTCCCAGATACCCAGCAACACGGGCAAGGCAATCAGCCACGGCCCGGCGTTTTTCAAGCGCTGGCCGAGCCGCGAAAAACGCCGCCCCAGCAGGCTCAAGACGATGAACAGCGCAGCCACCGCCACGCACACATTGGCCAGCCCCTGGGTCATCGGCCAGTTGCGCACGGCATTGGGCCAATAGCTGATCAACAGCGCCACGGCCCCCCAGGCAGCCACCACCGTTGCGCCCTGCCAGCCGGCCTTGAATACCAGGCTTGGGTTCAGGGTGGTTGCATCAACTGAAGACATCAGCGGTGATCTCCTTGGCAAACTCCACCGGGTCGGTGCCCTTGCTGATCACCTCGACGGTTTTCAGGTCGGTGACATAGGTGGTGATTTCCTGCGTCAATGCCGCGCCGACCGCATGGTGACCGTGGGTGTGATCGTGCAGGATCGCTTGCACTTCTTCTGTCGTAGTATTGAGCGCATAGGCCTGGAAGCCCTTGGCGACTTCTTCGGGGTGCTGCACGGAATAATCATGGGCCTCCAGAATCGCCTGGGTCAGCGCCGCGACCACGCGCTTGTCTTCACGGACCAGCTTGCCGGTGACGCCGACCACGCAGCAGCTGAGGTTGGCGTATTCCTCCACCAGGTTGGTGGACAACTCCCGCGCCACGCCGGACTTGATCAGGCGGTACATGAACGGGTCACTGCCGCTGACCGCCTGCACTTCGCCACGCTCCAGCGCGGTGCCCAGCAGGTCGGCCGGGTACAGGCGCCACTCCACATCGCGCACCGGGTCGACGCCGTGCTTTTTCAGCAGGATCGAGAAGAAATTGCGGTCGGGGCTGGCCATGTCGGTGACGCCGATGGCCTTGCCCTTGAGGTCCTCCAGCTTATTCACGCCACCGTTCGCGGCACTCAGCAAGCGCAAGCAACCGCCGTGGGTGCCGGCCGTGAGCTTGACGTCAAAGCCTTGTTCCAGCGCCTTGAGCCAACGCAGCGCCATGCCGATGCCGGCATCCGCCTTGCCGGTGGCGATGGCTTCGAGCAGCACTTCGGTGGAGTTGCCGAAGTTGACCAGCTCTACATCAAGGTTGTGTTTGCTGAAAAATCCCTGGCCGTGGGCGATCACCACGGGTGCCAGGCACACAGCGTTGAGGTTGACCGCCAGTTTGAGCTTGCGCGGCGAGTCGAGGCGGATGAACGCGCCGGTGCCTGCTGGTTCCGCAGGCGTGCCGTGCCCGGCGTGCTCGTCGGCCGCAAAGCCCAGGCTGGGCAGCGCCAGGCCGGCCATGGAAATGCCTGCCATGCCGAGCAAGCGGCGACGGGTCAAGTGATCGAAAGCAGCCATGCGCAATATCCCTTTAAATTGATGTACCCAATAAAAAACACCGCCACCCTAATGTGGGAGCTGGCTTGCCTGCGATAGCGCAGTGTCAGCCGACAACGATGCAAACTGACCGCAGGTAAGTCAGCTCCCACATAGAACGCATTCAGTCCAGCCCCAGGTGCTCACGCAGCGTCGAGCCTTCGTACGCGGTGCGGAACAGGCCCTTGCGCTGCAAGTGCGGAATCACGCTCTCGACAAATTCGGTGAACGAGCCCGGCAAGTACCCCGGCGAAATCACAAAGCCGTCGCAACCGCCTTGCTCGAACAGCTCGGCCAATTGGTCGGCGATCTGCGCGCCGGTACCCACCAGTTGCGGCACGCGCACGCTGCTGGCGAAGATCCGGCCAAGTTGTTCCAGGGTCAGCTCAGCGCCTTGCATCAGCAGCTTTTCAGCGGCCGCCGGGTGAATCAGCGGCGACTGCGCCACCTCGGCCAGGGTGGCCGACAACGGGAACGGCGACAGGTCCACATTCAATTGCGAAGCCAGTGTCACCAGCCCCAACTCCGGCCGCGCCAGAGCGTTGTGCTGGTCGCGCTTGGCGCGGGCTTCGGCTTCGCTGCCGCCAATGAACGGCATCACCGCCGTGAGTATTTTGCAGCTGTCGGCGGCGCGGCCTTGTTGCACCACCTGGGCGCGCACGTCATCGCGAAACGCCCGCATCGCCGCCAGGTGCGGGTGAATGGTAAAAATCGCCTCGGCCCACCGTGCGCCAAAGCGCCGACCACGCCCGGACGAACCGGCCTGGATCAGCACCGGCCGGCCCTGGGGCGAACGCGGGATATTCAGTGGGCCTTCGACCCGGAACCACTCGCCCTGGTGTTGCACCGAGGTAATCAATGCCGGGTCGGCAAGCACCCCGCTTTCGCGGTCGAGCTTCAGCGCGTCCTTGCCCCAGCTGTTCCAGAGTTTCAGCGCGACCTCGACAAACTCATCGGCGCGGTCATAGCGCAGGTCATGCTCCAGGTGCTTGGCCTTGCCGAACAGGCGCCCTTCGCTGTCGTTCATCGAGGTGACGATATTCCACGCCGCGCGGCCCTTGGACAGGTGGTCCAGGGTGGCGAATTCGCGGGCAATATGCGCCGGTTCGTAATAGGTGGTGGAGCGGGTCGCGCCCAGCCCAAGCCGGGTGGTCTGGCCGATCAGGTACGACAGGATCGGCAACGGGTCCAGGCGCGTGGCGTCCTGGGCGCCGTAGCGCAAGGCAAACTCACGGGAGCCGCCCATCTGGTCGCCCACGGCCAGGCGATCGGCGAAGAACAGGAAGTCGAACAGGCCTTCTTCCACGACCTTGGCGATACGCGTGTAGTACTCGGGGTCGAGGTAATTGCCGACGGTTTCGGGGTGGCGCCATACCGCGTGGCTGTGCACCACCGGGCCGCTTAACAGGAAGGCTGACAAATGGATCTGGCGGCGTGTGGTCATAAAGCGTCTTCGCGGGAAAATTCGCTTTTGATTATATTAATCACACACGATTATGAAAGAATCATATAACTCTATGGTTATGCCCGATTGGTCGGATGTTGCAAAAAGTGCCCTAAGCTCAGATCGAAAGAGTATTTATCGAATGCTTTTTCATAACTCTAAGCTTGGCGCTATTTCGCAAAAAAATCGCGGTGATGACGGGCACGCCTTACGCCAAGGCGGTGGGTGCGCAGGATGTGCAGACCTGGAAGCCTTATGGCCGCGACAGGTTTGCACGCGCGGTAAACAGGGCGCCCCGGAAATGGTACAACAGCTACCCTTCACTCTTTTCCTGGGGACCACCGCTCATGACGTCCAAGCTCGAACAACTCAAGCAATTTACCACCGTGGTCTGCGACACCGGCGACCTGGAAGCCATCAGCCGCCTGCGCCCGGTGGATGCCACCACCAACCCGTCGCTGCTGCTCAAGGCCGCCGCCATCCCGGAATACGCCGAGCTGCTGCGCAATGCGGTGAACCTGTCCAAAGGCGATGTGGACCTGGCCTGCGACCACTTTGCGGTGTCGGTGGGCGCGGGCATTCTCAAGGTGATTCCGGGGCGTATTTCCACGGAAGTCGACGCACGTTTGTCGTTCGACGAAGACGCGCTGTGGGCCAAGGCCAACCAGTTGATCGCCCTGTACGACCAGGCCGGTGTCGGCCGCGACCGCGTGCTGATCAAACTGGCCTCCACCTGGGAAGGCATCCGCACCGCCGAGCGCCTGGAAAAAGCCGGCATCCAGACCAACCTCACCCTGCTGTTTTCCTTCGCCCAGGCCCAGGCCTGCGCCGATGCCGGGGTGTTTTTGATCTCGCCGTTCGTGGGCCGCATCTACGACTGGTACCGCAAAAACACCGGCCTGGACTACACCGGTGCCGAAGACCCGGGCGTGCAGTCGGTGACGCGTATCTACAACTACTACAAGGCCAACACAATCGACACCGTGGTGATGGGCGCAAGCTTTCGCACCTTGAGCCAGATCGAAGAACTGGCCGGTTGCGACCGCCTGACCATCAGCCCTGACCTGCTGCAAAAACTGGCTGATGATAACGGCGTGCTGGAACGCAAATTGGCGCCGGGTGCCGAGGGTGAAGCGCGCCAGCCATTGACCGAAGCGCAGTTCCGCTGGGCGTCGAATGAAGATGCGATGGCGACTGAAAAACTGGCCGAAGGCATTCGCCAGTTTGCGCGGGACCAGGAGAAACTCGAGGCGGTACTGGCTGCACTGTAAGGGTCTAAAACCGCATGCGGTCAAATGTGGGAGCTGGCTTGTGGCGAGCAGGCTCCCACAGAAAAGCAGATTGCCGCACAGGCGAATGATCCAAATTTTAGATCCCGCCCATTTGCCTGTTGCCCCTGAGAACCTCGCACGTTAACCTTTCAACTCGCAGCAAACGCTGCGATTGGACTTGGCGGTCCGACCAGATATAGGCGCAACAGCGCCCCCAACACGATTGCAGGCGCTTTTTTGCGCCCGTGATTTTGTGCAATGGCGGGTTGCGCAGGGACTTCTTCGGAAGTGCCGGGTCCTATATCCCCGGTCCGCCAACCTTGCGTAATCCGCCACCCTAATTCTGCTTGGCGGCAGAAGGTGACGGCTCATTCAGATATAGGAGCAAGATCCATGACCGCACAAGATCGGTATATGCCCATCACAGGCCCCGATTGCACTATCCCTACCCTGCTTATCGACACTCAGGCACCACTGGACGCACTGCATGATGCCGCGGTGTTTCGCATACGGGCAGTCACTCAATTTCTGGAGAACCTGGCGCTTCGCGATGGGCTCAGCAGCGACGCTGTTGTGCTGCAGGACTTCGCGTTGCTGTTGAGTATTCCACTGCGTGACGGTTGCGATTTACTCGATGTGATTGGGCGAAGATTGCGAGCGTAGGGCTGTAAAGAAAAATGGGCGACCTCTTGGTCGCCCTCTAACTGCCGCATCGGGAATGACTCAAAACGGCCCTTTCGTCATCACCCGCTCATCAATAAACCCGCGCAACATGCCGATCCGCTGCGTATAAGCAGCGCTCAGGCAACTGACTTTTGCCCCGCAGGCATGGCGCTGCTTGAGCCACTCGGCCTGCCCGTCCATCAACGAACCGCGCCCGCCCATGGCCATAAAGTGCTTGTTCAGGTCGTAGAGCAACGCCATGGTCACGTCCTGATCGTTGAGGCTGACGTTTTTGCAGATGGTGATTTCGTCAGGTGCCCGAGCCTTGGCGCAGTCGAAGCTGGCGGCAACGCTCGAAGGGCTGAGCAACAGCGCAGACACGCTGGCAAACATCGCGAAAACAGCAGGTTTGATCATCAATCGTTACTCC
Organism: Pseudomonas sp. 58 R 3; assembly: GCF_900006605.1. Lineage (NCBI taxonomy): Bacteria > Pseudomonadati > Pseudomonadota > Gammaproteobacteria > Pseudomonadales > Pseudomonadaceae > Pseudomonas > Pseudomonas sp. 58 R 3. The sequence goes on from NZ_CVTT01000054.1 coordinate 35,219, forward strand.
TCAGTTACGCACCACACCCGTCCCAAACTTGCGAATCGCCAGGCAATACCCGATCAACGCCACTGCCGCCAACGCCCCGCCCGCCACGCCGATCCAGGCGAAGCCGAAGTGGCTGCCGACCCAGCTGCCCATCAGGGCGCCGCCGCCGATGCCGATGTTGTAGATGCCGGAGAACATTGCCATGGCCACGTCGGTGGCGTCCGGTGCCAGCACCAGTACCTTCGATTGCATCGCCAGGCCGAAGCCCATGATGGCCATGCCCCAGAAAATGCTCAGTACCACCAGGTATGACTCGGCGCCGCTCAGGGGCAGCATCAGCATCAAGCAGGCCGCGAGCAGGAACACCGCGCTGACCACGAAAATATGCGGGTTGAAACGGTGCACCAGGCTGAACAGCAGCGAACCGATGATGCCCGCGCCGCCGAACACCAGCAAAATCAGGGTCACGGCGCCGCCGCCCAAACCGGCCACGCCTTCGACGAAGGGTTCGATGTAGCTGTAGGCGGTAAATTGCGCGGTGACGGTCATGGCGGTGAGCACGTACAGCGCCACCAGTGCCGGGCGCTTGAACAGCAACGGCAGGCTGCGCAGCGAGCCGGAGTTCTGGCTCGGCAGCGGCGGCAAGGTGCGCGCCAGCCAGAACACCAGGGCGGCGGCAAACGCGGCGATCACCAGGAAGGTGGTGCGCCAGCCCATGGCTTCGCCGAGCAGACGGCCCAGGGGAATGCCCAACACCATCGCAAGGGACGTGCCGGTGGCCAGTAACCCAAGGGCTTGCACCTGCTTGCCTTCCGGCGCCAGGCGCACGGCCAGGGACGCGGTAATCGACCAGAACAGCGCGTGGGACAACGCAATGCCGATACGACTGACCATCAGCAGGCCGAAACTGTTGGCGACGCTGGAGAGGATATGGCTGGCGATAAACAGGCCGAACAGCACGATCAGCAATTTGCGCCGCTCGACGTTACGCGTCAGCAGCATCACCGGCAGCGAGGTCAGCGAGACGATCCAGGCATAGATGGTGAGCATCAGGCCGACGCTGGCGATGGGCATGTCGAAGCTCGCGCCGATGGCGCTGAGCAAACCGACGGGCACGAATTCGGTGGTATTGAACACAAAGGCGGCCAACGCCAAGGCGATGACCGGTTGCCAATTGGCTTGGGGGGTGGCGGCTGAAATGCTCATTGGCGGGCGAGATACTCTGGCGATGATCCAACGGCCGCGCAGAACAGCGCCGCCGCCGAGCATTCTATAGGTTTCTTGGCCCGCTGTTGACGCGGATCGTCGCCCGACGGCTTAGGGCGAGGTCATGGTAATCACGTAGTTGCCCGACTGGATCGGCTTGCCGCCAGCGTCCACCAGCAGGTAACGCTGGTTGTAATAACGCCCGTCGCCGCTGTCTGCCACCAGCTTTACATGGGCGGCGTTGACGCTGGCCACTGGCGCCATATTGCGCACCTCGAAGCGGCTGCCGCGATTGGAACTGGCGCACCCGGTCAACTCCATCACCGCGCCACTGCGCGCATTTGTCGCACAGCCGGGTTCGACAATGGCGCCGCGAAATTGAATGGTGCCCTGCCCGATGGTCTGCGCGGCACCACAGGCGCCCGCCCATAGGCAAAACAGGCCGGTAAACAGCGAAATACCTTTAACGTTCATGCCGACACTCCTTATTGGGCTCTCAATAAGGAAGTCGTCCGCTCGGGCGTTAACTTGAGGTCAATCGCGCCAAGGTGTGCGCTGGATCACGGATCGACCTGGCCCATCATCTCGGGGATGCTTTCCGGGCGCTTGGCGTAGCGCTGCGCCAACGCCGCACAGACCATCAACTGGATCTGGTGAAACAGCATCAACGGCAAAATCAGCACGCCCATGGTCGCCCCGGCGAACAGCACCTGGGCCATCGGCACGCCGGTGGCCAGGCTTTTCTTCGAGCCGCAGAACAGGATGGTGATGCGGTCTTCCTGGCTGAAGCCAAACGCCTTGCCCAGCACGGTGGACGCCACCAGCACCAAGGCCAGCAACACGCAGCAGGCGACGACCAGACCGCCCAGCTCCCACAGCGGGATCTGGTGCCAGATGCCTTCGTTGACCGCTTCGCTGAAGGCGCCATACACCACCAGCAGAATCGAGCCCTGGTCGACGAACTTCAGCCAGGACTTGTTACGCCCCACCCACTCGCCAATCCAGCGCCGGGCGATTTGGCCCGCCACAAAAGGCAGCAACAGTTGCACGCTGATTTTCAGGATGGCGTCGACCGTGGAGCCGCCATCGCCGTGCACGTTAAGCAGCAAGGTGACCAGCAACGGCGTCAGGAAGATGCCGAACAGGCTGGAAGCCGCCGCGCTGCAGATGGCTGCCGGGATGTTGCCGCGCGCCAGCGAGGTGAAGGCAATCGCCGATTGCACCGTGGCCGGCAGCGCGCACAGATACAGCATGCCCATGTACAGGTCATTGCCGATCAGCGGCGACAGCAGCGGCTTGAGCGCCAGGCCCAGCAACGGGAACAGCACAAAGGTCAGGCTGAACACCAGCAAATGCAGGCGCCAGTGCCCGGCACCGGCAACGATGGCCTGGCGTGACAGCTTGGCGCCGTGCAGGAAAAACAGCAGCGCGATGGCCAGGTTCGTCACCCAGCCGAAGGCCACGGCGGTCTGGCCGCTGGCGGGCAGCAGTGAGGCGAGGATCACCGTGGCGATCAGGGTCAGGGTGAAGTTGTCAGGTAGAAAACGCGGGCGGGTCATAAGCAAATCTTCCAGGGGTTGCCAAGAGCATCGCTGCGACTCTAACTTAACGGCTTGTTACCGACTAACGCCAATGAGCCAGTAAATGCCGCCTAAACGACATGACAAGACGGTTCGGCGCACTGTCCCCGGGCTTTCCAGCCTGCCGCGCCCGGTGTATGGGCGCACCGAATCACTGCCCAACCGCGCGCTGACCCGTCGGCACAGCCACCCGTGGGTGCAGCTGTCGTATGCGATTTCGGGGGTGCTGGAGATCCAGACCAGTGTCGGCCGCTTCGTCGCCCCGCCTCAGCGTGCCGTGTGGATTCCGGCGGGCGTGCCGCACCGGGTATTCAGTTCACCGCACACGGAAATGCGCAGCCTGTACCTCGATTGCAGCGTCACCGCCTGGGCGGCCGAGCGTTGCCAGGTGCTGGAGGTGAGCAGTTTGTTGCGCGAGTTGATCCGCAGTTTCAGCGAGTTGCCGGTGGAATATGCCGAGGATGGGCCAGACGGGCGGCTGGCTCAGGTGGTGCTCGACCAGCTTGCGGCCGCCCCCCAAGTGGATTTGATGCTGCCATTGCCCCATGACCCGCGGCTGCGGCAGATTTACCGCAGCCTGAACCTGCACCCGGAGCAGCAGACCACCCTGGGGGATTGGAGCCAGAAGCTTGGGGTCAGTGAAAAGACCCTGAGCCGGTTGTTTTTGAGTGACACCGGGCTGACCTTTCGCGCCTGGCGCCAGCGCCTGCGCTTGCTGAGCGCCCTGCCCGCGCTGGAGCAAGGCGAACGGGTGACGGATGTGGCGCTGGGGTGTGGGTATGAGTCGACGTCGGCGTTTATCAATGCGTTTCGGCAGCAGTTTGAGTCTACGCCCGGCGAATTCTTCCGCTGACATAACAGGTCTAGGAGATCCAATTGTGGGAGCGGGCTTGCTCGCGAATACGGTGGACCAGCCAATGAATCTGGCGACTGACACACCGCATTCGCGAGCAAGCCCGCTCCCACACCTTGACTGTATTTCACTTCAAAAAAGGCGCTTAGCTGCCATCTCCACCATGGGCCTCTTCAAAGAAGTAATCCTTCCAGCTCGCCGCCTTGTTCTTCAGCACGCCCAATTCCTGCAACTTCTGCGCATAGATAAACGTACGCTGCGGCACGATGGTGAAGTCGATTTCCGGGTCCTGGACGATTTTCTCCACCAGATCCAACGGCAGCTTGGACTCCTCTACGCGGATATACGTCTTGGCGGCCGCAGGTTTATCGGCCTTGATGATCTTCTCGGCCTCCGCCAGCGCGTCATAAAACGCCTTGTAGGTCTTGGGGTTGTCATCGTGAAATTTTTGCGTGGTATAGAGCACGTTGAACGACGCCTGCCCGCCAAGAATGTCGTAGGAACTGAGCACCTTGTGCACGTTGGGGTTCAACAACTCCTGATACTGAAACGGCGGGCTGGAGAAGTGTGAGTTGATCTCCGAACCACCGGCGATCAACGCCGCCGTGGCATCCGGGTGGGCCAGGCTGATGGAGATGTCGTCAAACTTCTTGAAATTGGCATCGCCAAACAGCTTGGCGGTCTCGATCTGCAAGGTCCGCGACTGGAAACCCACGCCGGCGGCCGGCACAGCGATGCGGTCTTTCTCGGTGAAGTCCTGCAGGGTCTTGACGTTGGGGTTATTGGTCAGCAGGTAATTGGGCATCGAACCCAGGGAGGCGATAGCCTTGACGTTCTGCTTGCCCTTGGTGCGGTCCCACAGGGTGAGCATCGGCGGCACACCGGCCGAGACCACATCCAGGGCGCCGGCCAGCAGCGATTCATTCATGGCGGTGGCGCCGGAAATGCTGTTCCATTCCACCTGGATATCCAGGCCCTGCTCCTTGCCATGTTTTTCGATCAGGTGCTGGTCGCGCACCACGTCGAGGATCAGGTAGCCGATACCGAATTGCTGGGCAATGCTGATCTTGCCTTCGGCCTGGGCGCCGGGGCTGAGCAAGGCGCTCGCGGCCGCCAGGGACGCGGCCAACAGGGTCAGGGAGGAACGCTTGAAAGTCATGGGAATCTGCCGCGTTTTCGGGAAGGTGATAGAGCCTAGCGACGAATTTTAAGACTGGAAAAGAATATCGGGATCTATTGTTATGCTAATCATCCCCAAAATGCCCTATGGCTGTTATTGTGCCGCGCTTTGAAATACACCTGCCAACCTGCGAGGAAATAGCCGTTGAACACTGACGATAAAATGACTGGGGATCTGTTCGAGGTCGATAAGCGCCTGTCACTCAAGCCCGTGGTGGACTTCAACGCTTACCTGCGCAGCGCGTTCGGCGATGGCCCGTGCACCTGCGTGCGCTGCACCGCCGCCAACGGCGACGAAACCGGCTACGCGTTCCAGCACACCTTCAGCTTTGACGGCAAACCTACGCACCGCCGCTTCGCCTCAACGGCGGGCAGTGATGTGTTGATGGTGTTGAAGAAAGCGTGGTTGTCCTACACCAAGGCCGAGCTGCCGCTCAGTGGTGCGTTGGTGCTGGAGACGGTGAAGGAGTTTGTCGAGCCGCAGTTGCACAAGCGTGTGGCGCCGCTGTTTTTGGCCAGTGGGTTGGTCAAGGATGTTGAAGGCGAACTGCAGATTCAGCCCCAGGCCGCCTGATTCCAGCAGCACCACAGGTGACCGAGTCGGTTTTGATATGTGTATTCCAAGCAAAAAAACGGCACCTGAGTGCCGTTTTGTCCGACCCAATGCGCTTACTTGCGCGCCGCCTCCCACTGCTTCAACAGGTCACCATAAGCCACGGTCTCACCTTTAGGCTTCTCATTCGCCAGCTTGGGCTTCGGCGCACCCGGCTGGTCAAACCAGTATTGCGCATCCCGCTCCGGGTTCATTTTCGGGCCGCACACCGGCTGCACCTTGGAGCGTTCCAGGCGCGTCATGATCGCGTCCTGCTCCTTGGCCAGGTTGTCCAGCGCCTGTTGCGGGGTTTTCTCGCCGCTGGCCGCTGCGGCGATGTTGCTCCACCACAACTGCGCCAGGCGTGGGTAGTCGGGCACGTTGGTGCCGGTCGGCGTCCACTCCACCCGCGCCGGGCTGCGGTAGAACTCCACCAGCCCGCCGAGTTTCGGCGCCATGTCGGTCATGGCCTGTGAGTTGATGTCGGACTCACGAATCGGCGTCAGGCCAACGATGGTTTTCTTCAGCGATACGGTTTTTGAGGTCACAAACTGCGCGTACAGCCAGGCCGCAAGCTTTTGCTTCTCGGGCGTGGACTTGAGGAAGGTCCAGGAACCCACGTCCTGATAACCCTTCTTCATGCCCTTTTCCCAATACGGCCCGACCGGCGACGGCGCCATGCGCCACTTCGGCGTGCCGTCGGCATTCACCACCGGCAGGCCCGGTTTGGTCATGTCGGCGGTAAACGCGGTATACCAGAAGATCTGCTGGGCGATATTGCCCTGAGACGGCACCGGCCCGGATTCGGAGAACGTCATGCCCGCCGCTTCCGGTGGCGCGTAGGCTTTCATCCAATCCACGTACTTTTGCGTGGCAAACACCGCGGCCGGGCCGTTGGTGTCGCCGCCACGGGTCACGCTGGAACCCACCGGGTGGCAGTCCTCCACGCGAATGCCCCACTCGTCCACCGGCAAGCCGTTGGGCAGGCCCTTGTCGCCGCCGCCGGCCATGGAGAACCAGGCATCGGTGAAACGCCAGCCCAGGGACGGGTCTTTTTTGCCGTAGTCCATGTGCCCATAGATGCGTTTGCCGTCGATCTCCTTGACGTCTTCGCTGAAGAATTTGGCAATGTCTTCATAGGCCGACCAGTTCACCGGCACACCCAGCTCGTAGCCGTACTTTTCCTTGAACTTGGCTTTGAGGTCCGCGCGTTCGAACCAGTCGGCGCGGAACCAGTAGAGGTTGGCGAACTGCTGGTCGGGCAGTTGGTAGATCTTGCCGTCCGGCGCCGTGGTGAAGGAGATGCCGATAAAATCCTTGATATCCAGGGTCGGCGAGGTGAAATCCTTGCCTTCGTTGGCCATCAGGTCGGTGATGGATTCGGTCTTGCCATAGCGAAAGTGCGTACCGATCAAGTCGGAATCGTTCACCCAGCCGTCATAGATATTCTTGTCGGACTGCATCTGGGTTTGCAGCTTCTCGACCACGTCGCCTTCCTGCAGCAGGTCGTGGGTCAGCTTGATGCCGGTGATTTCGCTGAAGGCCTTGGCCAGTACCTTGGATTCGTACTCGTGGGTGGTGAGGGTTTCCGACACCACGTTAATCTTCATCCCACGGAACGGTTCCGACGCCTTGATAAACCACTTCAACTCTTCGAGCTGCTGGGCTTCGGTGAGGGTGGACGGTTTGAACTCGCTGCCGATCCATTTTTTCGCGGCATCTTCGTACGCATCGGCCCAGGCCGTGGCGCTCAAACCGCTTAAGGCCAGTACGGCGGCCAATGAAATGCTATGTCGCAGCTTATTGTTTTTATTCAACATAGAGACCTCCTGGTGGTTTATTCATAAGGGCACTAGCCCCAACGCATCACACTCAACAGCCATACCAGGGATAGCGCAGACGCCACCCAGATGCTCCAGTCGGTAACGCCGATCACCAGCAAATGCAGGTAGGCGCTGCCGAGAAGACCGATAAACAAACGATCACCACGGGTGGTACTGATCGGCAACACACCGCGCCGAGGAATACTCGGCGAACGCAGTTCCCAGGTGGTCATGCCTGCCAACAGCAGGCCAATCGTCACAAAGAACAGTGCGGTCGGGGTGGTCCAGGCCATCCATTCCATCATCGAACCCTCTAGACCCGGCCCAGGGCAAAGCCCTTGGCCACATGGTTGCGAACAAACCAGATCACCAGCATGCCCGGCAGAATGGTCAACACCCCGGCCGCTGCCAGCACGCCCCAATCAATGCCGGAGGCCGAGACCGTGCGCGTCATCACCGCCGCGATGGGCTTGGCGTTGACCGAGGTCAAGGTGCGCGCCAGCAGCAGTTCGACCCAGGAAAACATGAAGCAGAAAAACGCGGTCACGCCGATACCGGAGCCAATCAACGGGATAAAAATCTTCACGAAAAACTTGGGAAAACTGTAGCCGTCGATGTAGGCGGTTTCGTCGATTTCCTTGGGTACGCCGGACATGAAACCTTCCAGGATCCACACCGCCAACGGCACGTTGAACAGGCAATGCGCCAGCGCCACGGCGATGTGCGTATCGAACAGCCCGATGGACGAATACAGCTGGAAAAACGGCAGCAAAAACACCGCCGGCGGCGCCATGCGGTTGGTCAGCAGCCAGAAGAACAGGTGCTTGTCGCCCAGGAAACGATAGCGCGAAAACGCATAGGCCGCCGGCAGCGCCACGCTCAGGGAGATCACCGTGTTGAGGCTCACGTAGTACAGCGAGTTGAGGTAGCCGGTGTACCAACTCGGGTCAGTGAAGATCACCTTGTAGTTGGCCAGGGTAAAGTCCTGCGGAAACAGGGTCAGCCCGCCGAGGATTTCGGTGTTGCTCTTGAAGGACATGTTCAGCAGCCAGTAGATCGGCACCAGCAGAAACAGGATGTAGATCAGCAGCGGGATAACCTTGCGCTTGCTCATGTTGGCGGCCTCAGCGGTTGGCGTCGGAGTGGGTCATGGCGGTGTAGAACAGCCAGGACACCAACAGGATGATCAGGAAGTACACCAGAGAAAACGCTGCCGCCGGGCCCAGGTCGAATTGGCCTACGGCCATTTGGGTCAAGGTCTGACTGAGGAAGGTGGTGGCGTTACCCGGCCCGCCGCCCGTCAGCACGAAAGGCTCGGTGTAGATCATGAAGCTGTCCATAAAGCGCAACATCACCGCGATCAGCAGCACGCTTTTCATCTTTGGCAACTGGATATGTCGGAACACCGCCCAAGCGGATGCGCGATCAATCCGCGCCGCCTGGTAGTACACGTCCGGAATCGCACGCAGCCCCGAGTAGCACAACAGCGCCACCAGTGACGTCCAGTGCCACACGTCCATCACCAGCACCGTCACCCAGGCGTCCATGGTGTTGGCCGCGTAGTTGTAGCTGATGCCCATGGCGTTAAGCGTCGAACCCAACAGGCCAATGTCGGCGCGGCCAAAAATCTGCCAGATGGTGCCGACCACGTTCCACGGGATCAGCAGCGGAATCGCCAGGATGATCAACACCAGTGACGACCAGCGGCCTTTGGTCGGCATGGTCAGGGCGATGGCGATGCCCAGCGGGATTTCGATCAGCAGCACGCAGGCCGAGTAGATGAACTGGCGCAGCAAGGAATCATGCAGGCGCGGGTCGAGCAGCACCTGTTTGTACCAGTCGGCACCGACAAAGTAGCGGCTGGACTGGTCGAAAATGTCCTGCACCGAATAGTTGACCACGGTCATCATCGGGATCACCGCGCTGAACGCCACCAGCAGGAACACCGGCAACACCAGCCACCAGGCCTTGTTGTTCTGCACCTTGTTCATGGCTGCACCTCCAGCAGGTAATCGTCGGCGTACACCATCAACCATTGCGCGGGAAAACTGATGGAGGCGTGGCCTTCGGGCACCGGTTTGTCTTCAGCCAGGCGCACTTTCAACGGCGCGCCGTCGAGGTTGAGGGTCATGATCTTGTAGGTACCGAGGTCTTCCACATGGACGACGTCGGCCTGCAGCGCGTCAGGGTTGTACTCGTCCCACACGTGGATAAATTCCGGGCGGATACCCACCTGCAGCTTTTTGTAGTCCGCCTCGCGCAGGCGCTGTTGCAAGGCCTCGGATAACGGCAGCAAGGTGCCGGCAAAGCGCACGCCACCGGCTTCGGCCTGCACCTCGATCAGATTCATCCCGGGGCTGCCGATGAAATAGCCGACGAAGGTGTGGCTGGGGCGCTCGAACAGCTCACGCGGCGTGCCGAACTGCACGATCTGCCCGCCGTACATCACCGCGATTTTGTCAGCGAAGGTCGACGCCTCAAGCTGGTCGTGGGTGACATAGACCATGGTGATATTGAACTGCTCATGAATCTGCTTGAGCTTGCGGCGCAGTTTCCATTTGAGGTGCGGGTCGATCACCGTCAGCGGTTCGTCGAACAGGATCGCCGACACGTCATCGCGCACCAGGCCACGGCCCATGGAAACTTTTTGTTTTTCATCGGCGGTGAGGTTGCGGGCTTTTTTGCTCAGCAGGGCTTGCAGGTCGAGGACTTCGGCAATTTCCTGCACCTTGCTGTGAATTTTCGCTTCGGCCATGCCCTGATTTCGCAGGGGAAACGCCAGGTTGTCGAACACCGTCATGGTGTCGTACACCACCGGGAACTGGAACACCTGAGCGATATTGCGTTTCTCGGGAGTGAGGTCGTTGACCACTTTGGCGTCAAACAACACCTGGCCTTCGGACGGGCTGAGCAACCCGGAGATGATATTGAGCAAGGTCGACTTGCCACAGCCCGACGGCCCGAGCAAGGCGTAGGCGCCGCCCTGCTCCCACACATGGTTCATGGCCCGAATGGCGTAGTCCTCAGGGCCATTGGGTGTAGGGCTGTAGCTGTGCGCGAGGTTCTGCAAATGGATCTCGGCCATCAGGCAACCCTCGCAACGCGGCGCCCGGGGGCCTGGACCAAACGGCCCTGGCCATCGAACACAAAGAGTTTATGGGTAGGGATATACACACGAATCGGCGCGTCGACGTCGTACTCATGGACGCCCGGTAAGTGCAGCACCAACAAAAAGTGCTCGCTGCGCACATGCAGGAAGGTTTCCGAGCCGCTGATCTCGGCCACTTCCACGGTCACCGCCAGTTCCAGGTCATCGTCGTTGCTCGGCACCAGGCTGATATGGCTGGGGCGCACACCAAAGCGGAACTCGCCTTCGCCGATCGGGCGCAGATCCACGTTCAACGGGAAGTGCACGACATTGGCAAAGCTCACTTCATTGCCACTGATCCGCCCCGGCATCAGGTTGATCGGCGGTTCGGAGAACAGTTCGGCGGCCAGCACCGTCTGTGGCTGGTGATACACCTCGGCAGCCTTGCCGCTCTGGATCACCCGGCCTTCGTGCAGGATGGTGGTGGTGCCACCAAGGGCCAGCGCCTCGTTGGGTTCGGTGGTGGCGTAGATGGCGATGGTGTGGCGCGCCTTGAACAGTTCGCGCATTTCCTGACGCAGCTCTTCGCGCAGTTTGTAGTCCAGGTTCACCAGCGGCTCATCGAACAGGATCAGCTCGGCGTCTTTGACCAAGGCCCGGGCCATGGCCGTGCGTTGCTGCTGGCCGCCGGACAGCTCCAGCGGATGGCGCTGCAGGAATTTCTCGATGCGCAGCATCTGCGCGGTTTCCAGCACCTTGCTGTGGATCAGCTCGTTGGACACACCGGCCTGACGCAACGGCGAGGCGATGTTTTCGAACACGGTCATGGTCGGGTAGTTGATGAACTGCTGGTAGACCATCGACACGTTGCGCAGGCGCACCGGCTTGTGGGTGACGTCGACGCCGTTCATCAGGATGCGGCCGCTGTCGGGCTTGTCCAGCCCGGCCATCAGGCGCATCAGGCTGGTCTTGCCGGACAGCGTGCGGCCGAGCAATACGTTGAAGGAACCGGCTTCGAAACGCAGGTTGGCGTCGTCGATCCAGGTTTGGCCTTCGACAACGCGGGAGACATGTTCCAGGGTCAATGACATGACACGCCCTTTTTATTATTGGAATGATTCTGGCCATTCGTAGCAGCGAGTTTCGTGCCAGAAGTGGCAGGTGGCTGATCTGTAAGGAAATGCGCCGAACAAGACGTTCAGGCATGAACACAAATGAACAATCAGCGCTGAACAACTGAACAGCGGGCGGGTTGACATTGAACAATTCTGAACAACAATCGATGGGCGCCACAGATTTAATGTGGGAGCAGGCAAGCCAGCTCCCACAGTTGGACGGCGCAAGGCTTGATAACAATAAAAATAAAAGAAGGTCGCCCCCATGGCCGAACCCCTGGCACACGACACCCTTATCCAGGAATCCTGGCGCCGTTGCCGCGCCTTCGGCCTGGACCACCAGAGCACGCCCAGCTTCGATCAGCTGCCCGCCGAAGGCATCAGCCAGTTGCTCGAAAGCCAGCATTCCCTGGTGCAGACCACCCATCAGGAAGTGCTGCCCTACTACGAAAACATCCTCAGCAATTCCAACTGCCTGATCATGCTGGCCGACAATCAGGGCCAGGTGCTGACCTCGTGGGGCACCCAGCGTTTTATCGAGCCGAAGCTGGCGCGCGGCTTCAGTGCCGGCGCCAGTTGGATGGAGCGCTCCAGCGGCACCAATGCCATCGGCACCGCGCTGGCCTGTGCCCAGGCGGTGCATATCGAGCACGATGAACACTTCCTCAAGGCCAACCGCTTCATGACCGGCTCGGCGGCGCCTATCTTTGATGCCCAGCGCGAAATCATTGCCGTGCTGGATGTGTCCAGCGACAGCTACCTGCCGCCCTCCCACACTTTGGGCATGGTCAAGATGATGAGCCAGACCGTCGAGAACCGGCTGATCCTTAACTTGTTTCGCGGCGAGCATTTTCAACTGACCTTCAACACCGGCCTGAACAACCTCGACAGCCAGTGGGCGGGCCTGATCATTTTTGATGACAGCGGCCAGGTGCTATCGGCCAACCGCCGCGCCGATAACTTGCTGGGCATCAGCCTGTCGCGGGTGCTGATCGACAGCTTGTTCAAGGTCTCGTTGTTGGAGTTGCTGAATCAACCGGAGGGCTTGCCGTTCTCGTTGCAGGCGGCGGGCCGCAATCGGTTCCAGTGTTTATTGAAGCGGCCGCAGAAGATGCAGGTGCAGGCGCGGGTCTTTGCTGAGCCCAAACCCGGCAAACCTGCGCCGATGAGCATCCAGACCCTGCATTTTGGCGATGTGCGCGTGGAAAAGGCCGTGCGCCAGGCCGAGCGATTGCTGGAAAAGGACATTCCGTTGTTGATTCACGGCGAGACCGGCGTCGGCAAAGAGGTATTCGTCAAAGCCCTGCACCAGGCCAGCTCGCGCAGCAAACAGGCGTTCATTGCGGTGAACTGTGCAGCGATCCCCGCCGAACTGGTCGAGTCCGAGCTGTTTGGCTATGAAAAAGGCGCTTTCACCGGTGCCAACCAGAAAGGCAGCATCGGCCTGATCCGCAAGGCGGACAAGGGCACGCTGTTTCTGGATGAAATTGGCGATATGCCCCTGCCGACCCAGGCCCGCTTGCTGCGCGTGCTACAGGAGCGCTGCGTGCAGCCGGTGGGCAGCAGCGAGCTGTTCCCGGTGGATTTGCGCATTATCTCGGCCACCAACCGCGTGTTGCGCGACTGGGTGCAGGCCGGGCACTTTCGTGAGGATTTGTACTACCGCATCGGTGGCCTGACCCTGGAACTGCCGCCCTTGCGCGAGCGCACCGACAAACAGGCGCTGTTCCAGCAGTTGTGGCAGCAGCACCGTGAGCCGACCCAATGGGCCGGGCTGAGTGCCGAGGTGCTGGCCTTGTTCGAGCAGCACCCGTGGCCGGGCAACCTGCGCCAGGTCAGCAGCGTGTTGCAGGTGGCGCTGGCAATGGCCGAGGAGCAACCGGTGCGACCGGAGCATCTGCCGGATGATTTTTTCGTCGATTTGAACGTGGCGGCGCCCTTGCCCACCCGGCAAAGCCTGGAAGACAGCAGCGACCTGGCCCAACGCCTGAAAGCGGCGGGCGGCAACATCTCGCACCTGGCGCGGGAGCTGGGCGTAAGCCGCAACACCCTGTACAAGCGCCTGCGCCAGCACGAAGGTTGAGCTAGCGCGGTTTGACCACCACCATCAGGTCGGTGAAGTACTCCACTCGGATCGGCAGGTTATCGGCCAGCGCCGAGAGCGCAGCCGCCGTGTCGTCGAGTTTGAACACCCCGGAAACGCGCAGGTTTTTCAACGCCTGGGCATCGAAGCGCACCAGGCCGTGGCGGTAGCTGGCCAGGGTTTGCAGCACCTCACTCAGCGGTTGGTCGTTGACCTTGAGCAAGCCACGGGTCCAGGCATCCGGGTCGGCGCTGCCGCTCGCCTGTGCAGGCCCCGCGTGGCCATGATCAAGAATCGCGCGCTGCCCGGCCCTGACCTTGACGCCCTCGCCCGTGTCCCCTTGGACCGCCACGGCGGACTCGATCACCGTGACCACCGTGCTGCCGTCCGCCGCACGCTTGACCAGATAACGCGTGCCCAAGGCCGTGGCCGTGCCTTGATCGGTGCGTACCACGAACGGCCGTTGCGCGTCCCTGGCCACGTCAACCCATAGTTCGCCTTGCAGCAGTTCGATCACGCGCTGGTGGCCGTCGAATTTCACGTCCACCGCCGAATTGCTGTTGAGCTGCAACTGGCTGCCGTCTTCAAGGGCGACCTGGCGACGCTCGCCGATGCCGGTGCGCTGATCGGCCATCCACACCGGCATGTGCTGCACACCGAACCAGCCGCACAGCACTACGCCGAGCACACCCAAGGCCTGCACCCTGCGCGAACGTTGGGGTGCAAAGGCGCGATTCAGGGCGATGCGTGCCGGTTGCGCGGGCAACGTATCGAAGTCACCCCAGAGCGAGCGCATGCGCTCGATGGCCACGGCATGGCGCGGGTCGGCCTGGCACCAGGTGTTGAAGGCTTGGCGTTCGGCCTCGCTGACGTCTTCATCGTGCAGCCGCGTCAGCCAATTCGCCGCTTGTTGAATGATGTGTTCGGAGTTCACGGCAACGGGTCCGCCCCGTACAGGCTGTGGTAGCAATGCACCAGTGCGGTGGACAGGTAGTTTTTGACCGTGCTGGATGACACCTCAAGGCGCGTGGCGATCTCACTGTAGGTGAGCCCGTCCAGGCGGCTTAACAGAAAGGCTTCACGGGTTTTCGCCGGCAGGCCGGCGAGCATCTCGGCGATGCGCTCCAGGGCTTGCAGCGCCACATGGATGGCGGCCGGGTCGGGCATGCCGGCATCTTCACACTGCACCAGCAGGGCTTGCAGGTAGGCCTTTTCGATCCGGCGGCGGCGCGCGCCATCGATCAACAGGCGCCCGGCAGTGGTGGCGAGAAAGGCGCGAGGTTCCTTGATGGCCTGCGGATCGGCCAGCATCAACACGCGGATAAACGCATCGTGGGCCAGGTCGGCGGCGTAGTGGGAACAGCCGAGTTTTTTGCGCAGCCAGCCGTGCAACCAGGCATGGTGCTCGCGGTACATCGCCGTAAGGGTCTGCTGACGGGCGCAATCGCCCGGCGCGGCCGGAATGTCATGCATGCGCAAAAACTTCTCAAATGGGAAAGATTACCAATTGAGCGAACAATGCCAGTAAAACTGTGGCGGGGCAAGGGCCACTCGGGTGGGCTGGATGCCGTGGGCGGGCTTGTGTGGGAGCTGGTCTGTGTGGGAGCTGGCCTCCCACACAAGCCCTCCCAGAGTTTGACCTCGGTGACAGTTAAATCAGCTTAACGCCAGCTCCAGGACACACCGGTATAGACGCCGCGACCATCAGCCGGTGTGGAACGCGCCACATCCACGCCCTTGTCGTCATACCCCGGCGTGACGGTATTGGCATAACGCCGATTGGTGAGGTTGCGCAGATCAACCCAGGCTTGCCAGTCCTGCTTCGGCGCGTCGTAGCCGAAGGTGGCGCCCAGGGTTGTGTACGCTGCGGCGTAGTAAGAGTTGGCGTAATCCACCGCCACCCGTGAAGCGTGCTCGGTGTTGAGGCTGGTGTAGAAACCGGTCGGGTGGCTGTAGCGCACCTGCGCCTGGTAGTAATGCTTGGGGATGCCCGGCAAGGTGTTGGCGCCGAAGCGGTCGTCGTCGCGGTAGTGGAAATCGCTGTAGGTGTAGGCCTGGCGCAAGGCCACCTGGCCATTGCGACCGCCGTCCCACAACGGGCTGAGCAGGCTCAGTTCCACGCCCTGGTGCACGGTGGGGCTGGCGTTGGCCTCGGCGACCACGGCGCTGCTGGTCTGGGTCTGCGCCTGGGTTTCCACAGCGAGCAGTTCGTGACGCACTTCGGAGCGGTACAGCGCCAGGTCCCACTGGCCGAACCATTGCTCACCGCGCCCGCCTATCTCCAGGGTGGTGGCGGTCTGATTGCGCAAGCTCACGCCTTCGCGCGCCAGTCCGTTAGCGGGGCCGCCCGAAAAGTACTTGTTGGAACCCCAGATCATCGACCACGCATGCGGCGGCTCGACCGAACGGCTGAGGTTGCCGTACACCTGCAACTGCGGGGTGAAGTCATAGCGCAGGCCAATGCGCGGCGCGTAGTCCCAATCATGCTGACTGAGCGGCGCCTGCCCTTCGGGGTAGCTCACCTGGGTTTCGCGGCGGGTGTAGATCGCCGCCAGGCCGGTGGTCAGCCACAGGTCTTGCGCCAGTTCCAGTTCGTTGCCGATATGCAGCACCGTGTCGGAACCCAGATAGCTGTAGTCGCGGGTTTTGGTGCCCGGGGCGTAATAGGTGGCCGGGTTGCTCGAAGGCACGCGCACATATTCCGAGGCGCCGTTGTTCGGCATCGCCTGGGTGGTGCGCAGGCCAACGGTGGTTTTACTGGCGTGGCCGAACCAACTGTCCTGGCGGATGTAGTTCAGGGTGCCGCTCACATCCGTGTAGGCGACTTTCAGGCGGTTAAGCCCTTCGCGCAAATCCATCGGGTAGTCGTGATAGGCCAGCCCCACCTCGACGCGAGCATTGTCATCGAGCTGCAAGGTGGTCTTGTTGGCGATCCAGGTCGAGCCCGGCTGCAGGCGTTTGGAGTCGCGGGCGGCATTGAGGCGGTTCGCGGCGCTGGGGTCATGGCTGATCTGATAGCGCGTCAGCTTGCCGGGGCTGTCGTTGGTGGTCTCGCGGTAGCGAAAATAGAAGCGCGTTTCCAGGTCCGGGTTGAAGCGGTAGCCGAAGTTGGCCGCGATGCCCTTGCCGGTGCCGGCGCTCTGATGCTGGTAGCCGTCGGATTCGGAGTCGGTGAGGCTGATGTAATAGTCGGCGTCGCCCAGCACCTGGCCGGAGCTGATTTCGCGCTGGGCATAACCGCGACTGCCCACTTCGTAGCGTACCTGCAACTTCGGCGCGTCATAGCCGGTGTGCGTGACATAGTTGACCGAGCCCCCCAGGGCCAGGGCGCCCTGGTCAAAACCGTTGGCGCCGCGCAGCACCTCGACGCGGCTCTGCCACAGCGGGTCCTTGAGTTCATAGGGCGTGCCGCCGGGGCCGGTGAGCGGCAAACCGTCGAGCATTTCATACAGGCCCGAGGCGTGGGAGCCGGGGCTGCGGTTCAGGCCCGAACCGCGGATCGACAGCTTCACCCCTTCATTATTCGCCGCCTTGGCGTAGACGCCGGCCTGGTACTTGAACACGTCTTCGTTGGTGCTGACGCGCCCCTGCTGCACGCTGCTCATATCGATGAAGTTGGTGCCGCCGGGCACGCTCTTGAGCTGCGCCTGGGCCATTTCGGCGTCGCTGGCTTCGCTGCCGGAGACCTCGACCGGGGCCAGTTGCAGGGTGTCGGCGTGCGCCAGTGAACTGAGGGTCAGGGCGGCAAACAGCAGTGGGGGTTGGCGCAACAGCATGGGTCAAATCCTTGGCATTCGGGGGCGTGAAAAAGCCTGGGCCATCACGCGAACAGTGATGGGAAGCCAGGCAGGCTCACCAGGTCACGCTTAATTAACGGACCGGACCCTTCCCACAACAGCCTCGGACCGGGATTATTTTCTAAGTCCAAAATCGCATTAACACATGCAAACTCAGTATTTAAAGAAATAACCAGCACGCATTACTGTGGAGCCATTGAGTCGCCCACGAGATTTCCCCCATGCAAACATCCGCCAGCGTTATTGACTTCACCCTCCACCGTAAACGCCGTCAGGCGCGTGCCGCGGCCGAGCTGATGTGGGCCATGTACGCGGCACGCGCGGGGCTTGCGGTGTTCTCCGCCCACACCGCAACCGCCAGTGATACGCGCCGGGCGTAACGCCGATGAATTTTTTACAGGTACTGCCCGAATCAGCCGAACCCCTGCCAAAACCTGCGATTGAGGATGACGACACCAGCCTGTGCGTGGCGCAGAACCTGCAACGGTTGCGCAGTAAACGCCACCTTTCGCTGGACGGGCTGGAACGCGCGTGCGGCGTGAGCCGTGCGATGCTGGCGCAGATCGAGTCAGGGCGCAGCGTGCCGTCGATCAAGGTGCTGTGCAAAATCGCCAAGGGCTTGAAGGTGTCGGTCGCGGCGTTTTTGGAGGACCGTGGGTTTGAAGGCGTCGAGGTGTTGCCGGCGCAACAGAGCAAACGCCTGGTGAGTGCCGACGGGGCATTCGTCAGCCGTGCGTTGTTTCCCTTTGATACCGCACGCCAATCGGAATTTTACGAAATCCGCCTGCGGGCACTCGGCGAGGAAGTTTCAGCCGGTCACGGCCCCGGCATTCAGGAAAACCTGGTGGTGGCCCAGGGCGTACTGGAAGTCAGCGTCAACGATGAGCGCTACTTGCTCTCCACCGGCGACTCGATCCTGTTCTACGCCGACCAGCCCCACCGCTACCGCAACCCGGCGGACAGCGAGGCGGTGGCATTTTTGGTGATCACCTACCCGGAACGCCTGGACTGAATGCAAAAAGCCCCGACAAGTCGGGGCTTTTTTTTGCACATGTTTTACGCAGCAGGGGTCAGCAAGTGCAGCACATCATCGGCATGCCGTTGCAGCTCATCATCATTGGCATGGCGCAGTCGTTCATCAGCTTGTTCATGAGCATGCAGCAGTTATCCATCATGGCCATGCTCATGCCTGGCATCGGCATCATTTTGCACATCATGCTGTCGCCCATGAGGGTGCATTCCATCATGCACTTGATCATCGGCATCGACATGCCCATGGTCATCATCGGCATGTTCATGTCAGCCATCATCTTCATGGCATCGGCCGACATGCACAGCATCGACATGTTTGCGCACTGCATCATCATCGGCATGCCGCAGTTCATCATCATCGCCATCATCTCGGCGTTGGTCTTGAACTGCGCCATGTCCATACCGGCCGCCGGCTTCATGGTGCACATCATGGCATCGCCCGCCATTTCGCACTTCATGGTCGCCATCATCATCGGCATGCCCATCATCGGCATCATTGGCATGGACGTGTTCATCGGCATCTGCATTGCGTTCATCATGTTCGAAACTCCGTAATCGACAGGAAATGGCTAAGTTCTGGCGCCGATTCTAGAGACACCGGGCGACGGTGCAAGACGACGGCAGAGCAGCACAAACGGCTGTTCGGGAGCTTGCTTGGGTGATCAACACAGCGACGTTTTACGTGATAACAGACGAATTGCTGCAAAGACGTTTAAAGCCGCTACTGGCACCGCATAAACGTCAGCATGGATATGCGATTAAAGCCTTGCGACCTCACTTAAGGAAATAAACGATCTAACCCGAGGGCAAAACCCGGTAATCGGTCTCGTCCGTCAGCGGTTCGATCGAGCGCATGAAATCATCCGCCTCAGACCCCCTGGGGAAACTGAACCCCGCCATTTCATCGCATGCCAGAATCCCGGTCAGGGCTTTGCGTAACTGAGACTCCGCCGGCGAGTCGCGCAGCAGTTTATGTGCGGTCAATAACACCTCGGCAGGAACGCCTTGGGCGCTTGCCACATCGATTACCGCAAAGAGAATAAATCGCAGGCGAACTTCGCGATCCGTAGGCCAAACCGTTTTTCGCTTACCCAAGGTAGGCACTCATCCGTTGAGAAAAGCCCGAGGCTATTGCCCACCGAAGGGTGTTTCAAGCACAGGGGATTAAGATAGGCCATTTCCTACATTTGAAAGGGAAATACCGTACCTACATCACTGCACCGGCAAGAAATTCATCAGCAGCAAACTCTGCGCATAGTTGAGCGCCACACGTCGGTAGCGTTCATCGAGCATCTGGGCGAGCAGGTCCAGGCGCGCAACCACTTTGCCGAACTCGACGGCAAAGCTGAGGTTGCTGCCCTCCTCCGATATCTCGTTGGAAAACAGCAGCAACACCCCGTTGGCGTCCTGGCGCTGGCTGAGCAGCCAGGTGGCTGTCTCGATATTACGTGCGGCGTTGCTGACAAACTGCGGGTTGATCGAGTCGGTCATATAAAACTGGGTGCGGCCGCCGTGGGCGGTCACCAGCATGCTGCCGATCGCGTAGATAAACGCGCCGACCCGGTCGCCTTTGAAGTCGGGGCTCAACGAGTAACTCAAGGCCGCGAGATCGCGCCGCTCGCCCAGGGCCGGCAGCGGTTGCTGCTGCTCGATGGCCTGGCGGATTTCCCGCGCGGCGCTCACCGCATCCGGGTAACCGGATTGGCGCCACTGGTTGGGGTTGCGCAGATAAAGCTTGCTCATCAGCAGATACAGGCTTTGCAGGTTGTCACGCATGCTCAAGGTTGCCATGCGGTCGACACTGGTCTGAAAGAACTCATCGGGCCTGCCATTGCTGAACTGGCTGGCGATATCGCGGCCCTGCTGCTGGCTGCAACCGCTGGCAAACAGTGCCAATAGAGCCGCTGACAACAACGGCCAGCGCGTGAAAAAAGTATGTGAAGTTCGATCCATCGGCACCGGGTCTGATTGTGCTGCCCACACTCTGAATGAGTGGGGTCATGACAGGGGTAGATCAGGAGAATCAAAAAAAGTGCGGCGAGCCGGGTCGGTTCAGAGGTTGCCTACGCACAAAAGAGTGCCTATAGGACGTTCCCACGCGCCGCAAAGGAATGCCGCCCTGGACGCTCCGCGTCCCGCTTCTGACGCCGTGACGCAGAGCGTCAGAGGATGCGTTACCACGCGGAGCGTGGGAACGATCAAGCCGCCAGTAGTGCATTCCTGCGAAATACTTGCCTGATCCTCCGACTTATCGACTGGTGGATAGATAGCTTTTGCGCCGTGGTCTAGAGTGCAACGATGGGCCACGAGTCCAACATTCTTATAAGAGCTCAAAAGGGCTCAGCACCACCAACCGATGATCAGCAGGTAAACCCGCCATGGAATTACGTATCAACCAAAAGACCTACCAGGTCGATGCCGACGCCGACACGCCGCTGCTGTGGGTGATCCGCGACGACCTCGGCATGACCGGCACCAAGTATGGCTGTGGCCTGGCCCAGTGCGGCGCGTGTTCGGTGCTGGTGGACGGCAACGTGGTGCGCTCTTGCGTCACGCCGGTGGCGGGCGTGGTCGGCCGCGAGGTCACGACCATCGAGGCCATTGAGGACGATGCGGTGGGCAAGCATGTAGTCGCTGCCTGGGTCGAACATCAGGTGGCGCAATGCGGTTATTGCCAGTCCGGGCAGGTGATGGCGGCCACGGCGCTGCTCAAGCACACCCCCGCGCCGACGGTCGCGCAAATCGATGCCGCCATGGTCAACCTGTGCCGCTGCGGCACCTATAACGCCATCCACACCGCCATGCAGGATTTGGCCCAGCAGAAGGAGCGCGTCTGATGAATACGCGCAACGAACTGCTGGATGTGGCCCTGGGCGACCCGGTCAACCTGTCGCGCCGGCGCTTTCTGGCCAGCTCCGCCGTGGGCGCGCTGGTGATTGGTTTCGGCCTGCCGCTGGG
>NZ_CVTT01000014.1:0-411 GCF_900006605.1 Pseudomonas sp. 58 R 3
TGTTATAGACGTCGTTGGCTGGTGTGTTGAACACAGTCGAGCCTGTGGTCTCACCGGCTTTAATAGTGATCGTCTGACCGTTCGAAAGCGTCACAGTGACGTCAGTTTGCGCTTTGTTAGTCAAAGTCGCGGTGTAAGTGATATCACCACCTTCAACCACCGACGCTTTATCAGCAGTCAGGGAAACGGTGGTGTTATCGATCGAATCCGTAATCGTAGTAACCGCAGGCGTGGTGCTCGGTACCAGATTCTCAAAATTGCCGCCGGTCACACCGGTAATAGTGGTGCTGACAGTCGAGCCATTGTTGTAGACGTCGTTAGCCGGTGTATCGACCACAACAGTACCAACCGACTCCCCAGCCTTGATGGTAATCACCGAGCCATTGCTCAAGGTGACAGTCACCGGGGTTT
>NZ_CVTT01000006.1:0-8412 GCF_900006605.1 Pseudomonas sp. 58 R 3
AGCCATCACGAACAAGCCGGCGGCAAAGCCGGCAATGGCCATAGGCACAATGCCCACCGATAACCCGACCCCGGCCAACGCCGCGAGCAATCCGGCATACACCGACAGCACCACTTTGACGGCATTGCAGCGGTCCAGCAGCACGCCGCCGAGCAGTGAACCCAGAGCACCGCCGATATTGAAGAGCATCTGCACCATGCCCGCCTGGGGTTTGCTGAAACCCTGTTCCAGCAACAGCGACGGCAGCCAGTTAAGCAGCATGTACATCACGGTCAGGGTGAAAAAGTAGCTGAGCCACAAGGCCAGCGTGGTACGTGCGCGACCTTCGCCGAACAGCGCCTGGCCGGTGGAGGGGCGGGCGCCGTCGGTGTTGTCGAACTGTTGGCGAAAGGCACTGGATTCAGGCAGCAGCAGGATCATCAACGGCACGGCCAGCAAGGGCGCCAGGCCGCCGATAATAAACGTGGTCTGCCAGTGCTCACTGGAAAACATCGCCACCAGCGCGGCCAATGCTCCCCCCAGCGGCACCCCGCAGTACATCACGCTGATGGCCGTGCCACGGTTGCGCTCGCTCACCGCTTCGGCGCACAGCGCGATCAGGTTGGGCAACGCGGCGCCCAGGCCCAGGCCGGTGAGAAAACGCACCAGCAACAAGCTTGAGTAGCTCTGGACAAATGCGGTGCTCAGGGAAAACAACCCGAACAACAGCACGGCGCTGACCAGGATTTTTTTGCGCCCGATCCGGTCGGCAACCCAGCCCCCGAAGAACGCCCCCGGCAGCAGGCCGATGATGCCGACGCTGAACACCCAGCCGAGCATCTTCGGATCCAGGGCGAAGGTTTGACGTAACCCGGCGGCGGCGGTGCCGGCGGCTTGCAGATCGAACCCTTCGATCAGCGCAACGATAAAGCACAACGCAATAGTCAGCGTCGAACGACGCGATGGACTGTCCATGGCAAACCTCATTGTTGTTTTTGTTGTGGTGGCGAGCTTGAGTGGCTGCTAAGGATTAAGATAACAAATATAACTAAAAAATGAATCGTGGAATAAAATCAGTAAAAAAACGGAATAAAGTCACTAAATTCAATCGATTGAGGTGCTTGTCTGTTCGTGTCTAAAAAATAGATAGCTTTATTAATGTTCGATTATCGGTCATTTGCGGTTGACGAGTGCCGTGGGCTGTTTCCATTCTTGGCTCGCGAGGCTGACAGGGCCGAGCGTGTGCCAACCCAATAACAACAACAAAAATGGACATCGAACATGCCAGAACTCCCTATGGAGGGCGCCGTTGCCGCGGCGTCCGTCTCCTGTGTGTCTAACACCACTCCCCGCCGGCTGATGGCGTTGCTGGCCTTGAGCGTGCTGCCCGGTTCGCTGTGGGCTGCAGGCTTTATCGACGACAGCCACGGCACCCTGACCTTGCGCAATTACTACCTGGACCGTGACTACAAGGACGACGGTGCGAAGACCGCTGCACGGGAATGGGCCCAGGCGTTCATCCTCAACCTGGAATCGGGTTACACCCCCGGCCCGGTGGGCTTTGGCCTGGATGTACGCGGGTTGATGGGGGTCAAGCTCGACTCTTCGCCGGACCGCAGCGGTACCGAGTTGTTGCCGGTATCGGCCAGCGACAAGCGCGCCGCCGACGAGTATTCGCGTCTGGCCCCAACCGCCAAGCTGCGGTTCGCCCAAACCACGGTCAAGGCCGGCGATGTGTCGATCTTCCTGCCGTTTGCCTTTGCCAGCCCGTCGCGGCTGCTGCCGCAAACGTTTCGCGGCACCACGTTGAGCTCCAGGGACATCGATGGCCTGACCCTCAACACGGGCTATATCGACCGCATCAACAAACGCGACTCCACCGACTACCAGGCCATGACCATCGCCTCACCCAACCGGCGCTTCAACGCCACCGCCACCACCTCGCACCTGGCTTACGTCGGCGGTGATTACCAGGTCAACAAAGACCTCAGCCTGCGGGTCTATCACTCGCAGATCGCGGACCTCTACCAGCAGGACACTCTGGCGCTGCTGCACAACCTGCCGGTGGGTGATGGCGTGCTCACCAGCGACCTGCGCAGTTTTTTCAGCCGTGAGGATGGCAGTGCCAAGGCGGGCACGGTGGATAACCGCAACCTCTCGGCGTTGTTTGGCTATCGCCTGGGCGGCCATCGCGTCAGCCTTGGCTACATGCACTCAAGCGGGGAGACGGCCACGCCCTATATCTCGGGAACGGAGCTGATGGGCATGAGCGAACTGACCATGAGCTCGGACTTTCTCAACGCCAAGGAGCGCACCTGGCAAGCCATCTACGACTATGACTTCGCGGCATCGGGTGTGCCGGGGCTCAAGACTCGGCTGCGCTATGTACGTGGCGACCACATCGAACTGGCCGCGTTGAACGCCGAGGATCGCAAGGAGCGCGAGTTCCAGATGGAACTGGGGTATGTGATTCAGAGCGGTCCGCTGAAGAACGTCGGGTTCATGGCGCGCAAGTCGATCTACCGCAATGACTTCCCGAGCGGCGCGGCCTTTCGCGATGAAAACCAGACCCGTTTCCTGGTGCTCTACACCGTGGCGCTCTGGTAGGCCGATCAGTCCTGATAGACCTTCTTCAGCAAGCGCAGCAGCTCTTCACGTTCCTGGCCGTCGAGGGCGGCCGTGGCGTCCAGGTCACTCTGGGCGGCGATCGCCTTGAGTTCCTTGAGCAGGGTTTCGCCGCTCTTGCTGAGGAAGATCCCGTAGGAGCGTTTGTCCGGTTTGCAGCGTACCCGCACGGCCAGCGCGCGGCTTTCCAGCTTGTTCAGCAACGGCACCACCTGGGGCGGCTCGATGGCCAGGGCGCGGGCCAGGTCGGCCTGCATCAGCCCGGGGTTCTGCTCGATGATCGCCAGGGCCGAAAACTGTGCAGGGCGCAGGTCGTGGTCCGACAACCGGCCGATCAGGTTCTGGAACAGCTTGAGCTGGGCGCGGCGCATGGCGTAACCGATCAGATCGTCCAGGGCTGAATCCAGCGGCGGCCGTACCTCGTCGTTGTCGGGCAGGGCCTGGCTGGCGGTGGCGATGTTGGAAGGCTTGGCCATTGGCAGTGCAATCCTCAAAAGGTGCAGGTTAATAAGGCTATCTAGTTTGCCGGTGTTGGCACGCTATGGCTATGCCGGGTTTTCACAGCGCCTGCAACGCGTGGGTTTTAAGCAGGAAAAATATTGGTTATCAAGATTAATAGTTAATTGACATAACTATATTTGCGGTTTAATTTCGAATCATCTTCACACCCAGAACAAGAGCGTACCGCCATGAGCAATTACGAAGGCCGTTGGACCACAGTCAAGGTTGAGATCGAAGAAGGCATTGCCTGGGTCATTCTCAATCGTCCGGAAAAACGCAACGCCATGAGCCCGACCCTGAACCGGGAAATGATCGACGTTCTGGAAACCCTTGAGCAGGACCCTGCCGCCGGCGTGCTGGTTCTCACCGGTGCGGGCGAAGCCTGGACGGCGGGCATGGACCTCAAGGAATACTTCCGCGAAGTGGATGCCGGCCCGGAAATCCTCCAGGAAAAAATCCGCCGCGAAGCCTCGCAATGGCAATGGAAACTGCTGCGCATGTACGCCAAACCGACCATCGCCATGGTCAATGGCTGGTGCTTCGGCGGTGGCTTCAGCCCGCTGGTGGCGTGCGACCTGGCGATCTGCGCCGACGAAGCGACCTTCGGCCTCTCGGAAATCAACTGGGGCATCCCGCCGGGCAACCTGGTGAGCAAGGCCATGGCCGACACCGTGGGCCATCGTCAATCGCTGTACTACATCATGACCGGCAAGACCTTTGACGGGCAGAAAGCCGCGCAAATGGGCCTGGTCAACGAGAGCGTGCCCCTGGCTCAACTGCGCGAAGTGACCATCGAACTGGCGCGCAACCTGCTGGAGAAAAACCCGGTGGTGTTGCGTGCGGCCAAGCATGGCTTCAAGCGCTGCCGCGAACTGACCTGGGAGCAGAACGAGGATTACCTCTACGCCAAGCTCGACCAGTCGCGCCTGCTCGACACCGAAGGCGGTCGCGAGCAGGGCATGAAACAGTTCCTCGACGACAAGAGCATCAAGCCTGGCTTGCAGGCCTATAAACGCTGAAGGGCGCGGCCGCCCGGCCGCGCCGTTGTACCCTGCTTGAACGTATTCCCGATAAAGACAATAAAGAGGAATCACCATGCTGGACGTGCCCCTGTTGATCGGCGGCCAGTCGTGCCCCGCCCGTGACGGTCGAACCTTCGAACGTCGCAACCCGGTGACCGGTGAACTGGTCTCGCGGGTGGCTGCGGCGACCCTGGAAGATGCCGATGCCGCGGTCGCCGCCGCCCACGCCGCGTTCCCCGCGTGGGCGGCGCTGGCGCCCAACGAACGCCGCACCCGCTTGCTCAACGCTGCCGAGCAATTGCAGGCGCGCAGCAGCGAATTCATCGCCGCCGCCGGCGAGACCGGCGCCATGGCCAACTGGTATGGCTTCAACGTGCGTCTGGCGGCCAATATGCTGCGCGAAGCGGCGTCGATGACCACCCAGATTACGGGGGAGGTGATCCCCTCCGATGTTCCCGGCAGTTTCGCCATGGCCTTGCGTCAACCTTGCGGTGTGGTGCTGGGCATCGCGCCGTGGAACGCTCCGGTCATCCTCGCCACGCGCGCCATCGCCATGCCGCTGGCCTGCGGTAACACCGTGGTGCTCAAGGCCTCGGAGCTGAGCCCGGCGGTGCACCGCCTGATCGGCCAGGTATTGCAGGACGCGGGCCTGGGCGATGGTGTGGTCAACGTCATCAGTAATGCCCCGGCCGATGCCGCCGCGATTGTCGAGCGGTTGATCGCCAACCCGGCCGTGCGGCGGGTCAACTTCACCGGCTCGACCCATGTCGGGCGGATTGTCGGCGAGCTCTCGGCCCGTCACCTCAAGCCGGCGTTGCTGGAGTTGGGCGGCAAGGCGCCGTTGCTGGTGCTCGACGATGCCGATCTTGACGCGGCTGTGGCGGCGGCGGCCTTTGGCGCCTATTTCAACCAGGGCCAGATTTGCATGTCTACCGAACGCCTGATCGTCGATGCCAGGGTCGCCGATGCGTTCACCGCCAAGCTGGCGGCCAAGGTCGCGACCCTGCGTGCGGGTGACCCCGCTGCGGCGGATTCGGTGCTCGGTTCCCTGGTGGACGCCAGCGCCGGCACACGCATCAAGGCCCTGATCGACGATGCCCTCGCCAAAGGCGCGCGGCTGGTGGTGGGCGGCCAACTGGAGGGCAGCATCCTGCAGCCGACCCTGATCGATGGCGTCACCGAACAGATGCGCCTGTACCGCGAAGAGTCCTTTGGCCCGGTGGCCGTCCTGCTGCGTGGTGAGGGTGATGAAGCCTTGTTGCGCCTGGCCAACGACTCCGAGTTCGGCCTGTCGGCGGCGATCTTCAGTCGCGACACCGGGCGCGCGCTGGCACTGGCGCAGCGGCTCGAGTCGGGTATTTGCCATATCAACGGCCCGACCGTGCATGACGAGGCGCAGATGCCGTTTGGTGGGGTCAAGTCCAGTGGATACGGCAGTTTTGGTGGCAAGGCGTCCATTGAGCACTTCACGCAATTGCGCTGGGTGACCTTGCAGAACGGGCCTCGGCATTATCCGATCTGAGCAGTTGCTGCGACATAACAATAACAAGGCGGCTGTGATCCGCCTTGCTGGAGGACATCCTTGTGAGTTCCGAATTCCGAGCGCAACCCCAGCCCGCACCGCGATACCGCGAGGTCTCCATCGGCCACGCAGCGGTGGCGGTCACTGAAGAACACGGCGTGTTGCACATGCGCTCCCTGGAACCCCTGGCCGAGTTGCCGGCGCGCCTGCTCGATCGCCTGGTGCATTGGGCGCGGGTACGGCCCGAGCAGACGTTTATCGCGGCACGTCAGGCCGGTGGGGATTGGCGCCGTGTCAGCTATCGCGAGATGCTCGACAGCGTGCGCGCGATTGCCCAGGGCCTGCTCAGCTACGGGCTGTCGGCGGACAAGCCGTTGGCCTTGCTGTCCGGCAACGACATCGAGCATTTGCAGGTCGCCCTCGGCGCGATGTACGCCGGCATTCCCTACTGCCCGGTCTCGCCCGCGTATTCGCTGTTGTCCCAGGATTTCGCCAAGCTGCGGCATGTGTGCGACCTGCTGCAACCGGGCTTGGTGTTTGTCAGCGATGCGGCGCTGTACCAGCGCGCCATCGACGCCGTCTTGCCGGCCGAGACCCCGTTGATCAGCGTGCGCGACCACGTTCCCGGGCGTACTCAGGCCAGCTTTGCCAGCCTGCTGCAAACGCCGGGTGGCGCCGAGGCCGAAGCGGCGTTCGACGCCACCGGCCCCGACAGCATCGCCAAGTTTCTCTTCACCTCGGGCTCGACCAAATTGCCCAAGGCCGTGATCACCACCCAGCGCATGCTCTGCGCCAACCAGCAGATGCTGTTGCAGACGTTTCCGGTGTTCGGTGAGGAGCCGCCGGTGCTGGTGGACTGGTTGCCGTGGAATCACACTTTTGGCGGCAGCCACAACGTCGGTATCGTGCTCTACAACGGTGGCACCTTTTATCTGGACGACGGCAAGCCCACGGTCCAGGGTTTTGCCCAGACCTTGCGCAACCTCAAGGAGATTTCGCCCACGGCTTACCTGACGGTGCCCAAGGGCTGGGAAGAGCTGGTCAACGCCCTGGAACAGGACGCCGAGTTGCGCGAGCGTTTTTTTGCGCGGATGAACCTGTTCTTCTTCGCCGCCGCCGGCCTGTCTCAAAGTATCTGGGATCGCCTCGATCGCGTGGCCGAGCAGCACTGCGGTGAACGCATCCGCATGATGGCCGGGCTGGGCATGACCGAAGCCGCGCCGTCCTGCACCTTCACCACCGGGCCGTTGTCCATGGCCGGCTATATCGGTTTGCCCGCGCCGGGCTGCGAGGTGCGCCTGGTGCCGGTGGACGGCAAGTTCGAAGGGCGCTTTCGCGGGCCGCATATCATGCCCGGTTACTGGCGGGCGCCCCAGCAAACCGCCGAGGTGTTCGATGAACACGGGTTCTACTGTTCAGGAGACGCGATCAAGCTCGCCGACCCTCGGCAGCCGCAACTGGGCCTGATGTTCGATGGGCGAATAGCCGAGGATTTCAAGCTCTCTTCCGGGGTGTTTGTCAGCGTGGGTCCGTTGCGCAATCGCGCGGTGCTCGACGGCTCGCCCTATGTGCAGGACCTGGTGATTACCGCGCCCGATCGCGAGTGCCTTGGAGCATTGGTGTTCCCAAGGCTCTACGAATGCCGTCGGCTGGCGGGCCTGGACGCCGCCGCCAGCGACGCCGACGTGCTCGGCAGCGCGCCGGTGCGCCAGTGGTTCGGCGACTGGTTGCAACGCCTCAATCGCGGGGCCACCGGCAATGCCAGTCGCCTGGAATGGATTGCCCTGCTCGACGAGCCGGCGTCCATCGACCGTGGGGAAATCACCGACAAAGGTTCGATCAACCAGCGCGCCGTGCTGCAATGGCGCGCGGCCAAGGTCGAGGCGTTGTATCGCGGTGAAGAGGCCACGATCCTGCGCGCCGAGCCCAAGCCTTGAACGGGCAGTATTCGGCATTTGCCGATGTGGCGATTTTCGAGGCCGTGCGCACCCCCTGGATTGACCTGGGTGGCGCACTGTCTCAGGTTTCACCCATCGACCTGGGGATCAAGGTAGGCCGTGAGGTCATGGCCCGGGCGGGTATTGAACCGCAGGCGGTGGACAGCGTTCTGGCCGGGTCCATGGCCCAGGCCAGTTTCGATGCCTACTTGCTGCCACGGCATATCGGCTTGTACAGCGGGGTGGCGCAAGCGGTCCCGGCACTGGGGGTGCAGCGCATCTGCGCCACCGGTTTCGAACTGTTGCGCCAGGCTGCCGGGCAACTGCGGGACGGCGTGCAACTGGCCTTGTGTGTGGCCAGTGAATCCATGTCGCGCAACCCCATCGCGGCTTACACCCACAGGGGCGGGTTTCGTCTGGGTGGCGAGGTCCAGTTCAAGGACTTTCTGTGGGAAGCCCTGTACGACCCGGCCCCGGGCCTGGACATGATCGCCACGGCCGACAACCTGGCGCGCCGTTATGGCCTGGGCCGCGAGGCGGTGGACCGCTACGCCTGCACCAGCCACCAGCGAGCGTTGCAGGCGCAGCGTGACGGCGCTTGGGTTGACGAGGTGGTGGCGGTCGATAACCAGGTATTCGAGCTTGAGGGATACCAGCCCCGAGGCATCAGCCTGGCGCGTCGGGCCGGTGCCGTCAGTGAGGACAGCCACCCTCGGCCCACCGACCTTGCGAGCCTGACACGCTTGCGCGCCGTGCATCTGGGCGGCGTGCAAACCGCCGGCAACAGTTGTGCCGTGGTGGATGGCGCGGCGGCGGCGTTGGTGGG
>NZ_CVTT01000073.1:0-366 GCF_900006605.1 Pseudomonas sp. 58 R 3
GGTGCAGGCCGTCGGCGTATTCGTAACGGGTGACGTGGCCGAGTTCGTCGTGTTCGGCGGTGATTTTTCCGTAGGCGTTGTAGCTGTATTCGCGTGTTGCGCCGCCTGAAAGTACGACGCGAATCAACCGACCCACGCTGTCCCACTGATACTGGGTCAGCGCTCCCTGTTCATCCTCGCGGGCAACCTGCCGACCAAGGTCGTCATAGCGATAACGCTTGATACCGCCATTGGGCAGCAGCTCCTCAAGCAACTGCCCGCGCTCATTCCAGACCAGCCGATGGCAACTGTTGTCGGGAAACCAAACCCCCGTCAGCTGCCCATATTTGTTGTAGCTGTAGTCCGTGACATTGCCATCAGGATCGG
>NZ_CVTT01000073.1:416-734 GCF_900006605.1 Pseudomonas sp. 58 R 3
GAAACCAAACCCCCGTCAGCTGCCCATATTTGTTGTAGCTGTAGTCCGTGACATTGCCATCAGGATCGGTCTTGCGAATGACGTCGCCCTGATCATTACGCTCATACTTCCAGACGGCGAGCCCACGCCTTACGACCCGTACGAACCCGTTGTCATGCTCGTAGGACGTCGGCTCATCGTCCCCCGGAAACAACGCCACCAGGCGTCCGGCGTCGTCGTACTGATACGCCGTCACCGCCCCAAGCGGATCCTGCTCGACCGTCAGCCGGCCCTTGTCGTCATAGGATTTGAAGTGTTCAGCACCGTCCGGATCAATGC
>NZ_CVTT01000034.1:0-741 GCF_900006605.1 Pseudomonas sp. 58 R 3
CGATCACGCTGTGAACGCCTGGGGTGGGCAGGTAATGGTCGAGGGCGCGGTTGAAGGCGGCGCGGTCTTTGGCGCAATTGCGGGGTGGGTCGGGAACAATTTTCTTCATCGTTTAGTACCTGTCTGTTCAAGGAGCCGACACGCTTCGCGACTAAACGAGGGTGGCGGCTGTACGCAGGTTAGTCGACCGGTCAGAACAGGAACCCGGCGCGCCCGAAGGCGCCCTGCGCACAGCCACCATAAACTTCGGAGGACGATGCGCCTGTTCTGAAACCGGGCGACTAAACCCGATCACTGATGAGCAGTGACGGATCGCAGACTAGCCATCGATTCCAACAGGCACAAGGCGGCAGGGATTGTCTAGGAAACGTCCTGCAATTAAAAGGGACACGCCTTGCTGGCCCTTTACAAACCATGTCGAAAGGCCACTGACTGATCAGCCACACGGAACAGCAGCCACACGATCCAATGTGGGAGCTGGCTTGCCTGCGATAACGGTGTATCAGTTAGAAAATCAGGTACAGATAAACCGCCATCGCAGCGATGCGGCGACCCGACAAGCCAGCTCCCACATTTTTTACCGCGTTTATGCCATTGCCTTGGTGGGTTTCAGGCACTCGATAGAGCGATCCACCGTGGTGCGGGCCAGCTCCAGCAAATGCCACACCGCCAGAATCTTCGCGCGTTCGGGGCTGGCGAGCATTTCACTGCAATTGAGCGTGGTGGCCGAAGCGCTGTCGA
>NZ_CVTT01000052.1:0-381734 GCF_900006605.1 Pseudomonas sp. 58 R 3
GGCAGCGGTGCAGGGCGAGCAGTCATTGAACTATGCGCAGTTGAACCGGCGTGCCAACCAACTGGCCCACCATTTGCTCGGCCTGGGTGTGGCACCCGGCGAGCGCGTGGCGATCCTGCTGGAGCGCTCGCTGGACCTGCTGGTGAGCCAGTTGGCCATCAGCAAGTGCGCGGCGGTGTATGTGCCGCTGGACATCAACGCGCCGCTGGACCGTCAGGGCTTTATGGTTGCGGACAGCGGTTCACAGTGGCTGCTCACGTTGGCGTCGATCGAGGTGCCCGAGGGCGCTCGTCGTCTGGACCTGGACCGCCTCGATTTCACTGACACCCCCGACTGCAACCCGGCGCTGGAGCAATCGGCCGAGACGGCGGCGTACATCATGTACACCTCCGGCTCCACCGGCATGCCAAAGGGCGTATTGGTGCCGCACCGGGCAATTACGCGCTTGGTGATCAACAACGGTTACGCCGATTTCAATCAGCACGACCGTGTGGCCTTTGCCTCCAACCCGGCGTTCGATGCCAGCACCCTCGACGTGTGGGCGCCCTTGCTCAACGGCGGCGCGGTGGTGGTGGTCGACCAGGACACGCTGTTGTCCCAGGCAGATTTCGCCGCGCTGTTGCAGCAGCAAGCGGTCAGCGTGTTGTGGATGACCGCCGGCCTGTTCCACCAATACGCCGATGGGCTGCTGCCGCTGTTCACGCAACTGCGTTACCTGATCGTCGGCGGCGATGTGCTCGACCCAAGTGTCATCGCCCGAGTACTCAAGGACGGCGCACCGCAGCACCTGCTCAACGGCTACGGCCCGACCGAAGCCACCACCTTCTCGACCACCTTTGAAATCACCTCGGCCGAGGAGGGCAGCATCCCGATTGGCCGGCCGGTCGGCAACAGCCGTGCCTATGTGCTGGATGCCCATCAGCAACCGGTGCCGGTCGGCGTGACCGGTGAACTCTACATCGGCGGTCAGGGCGTTGCCCTCGGCTACCTGAACCGTGCCGACCTGACGGCGCAAACATTCCTCGCCGACCCGTTCAGCGACACGGGCTTGATGTACCGCACCGGCGACCTGGTGGCCTGGCGCGCGGACGGTACCTTGCAGTACCAGGGCCGTAACGACCAGCAGGTGAAAATCCGTGGTTTCCGCATCGAACTGGGCGAGATCGAGGCACGCCTGAACGAGCACCCGCAGGTCAAGGACGCTGTGGTACTGGCCCGTGAGGACGAACCAGGGCACAAGCGCTTGGTGGCCTACTTCACTGAGCGCGACAGTGTCGACCTTCAGGCACTGCGTGACCATCTGCACGCGCAATTGCCGGACTACATGGTGCCTGCCGCCTACGTTCGCCTGGAGCATTTGCCGCTGACCAACAACGGCAAGGTCGACCGCAAAGCCTTGCCCGCACCCGACCAGGACGCGTTGCTCAGCCGTGGCTACGAAGCGCCGCAAGGCGAGGTGGAGAAAGTGCTCGCGCAGATCTGGGCCGATGTGCTCAAGGTTGAGCAGGTCGGGCGGCATGACAACTTCTTCGAACTGGGCGGTCATTCACTGCTGGCCGTGAACCTGATTGAACGCATGCGCCGCGCCGAGCTCAGCGCCGACGTGCGCGTATTGTTCAGCCAACCGACCTTGGCGGCACTGGCCGCCGCCGTCGGCTCAGGGCGCGAGGTGGCCGTGCCGGCCAACCTGATTACCCCCGAGTGCACGCATATCACCCCGGACCTGCTGCCCCTGGCCCAACTGGACCCAGCGGCGATCGATCGCATTGTTGCCAGCGTGCCGGGCGGCGTGAGCAATGTGCAGGACATTTACGCCCTGGCGCCGTTGCAGGAAGGTATTCTCTATCACCACATCACCGCCGAGCAGGGCGACCCGTACCTGCTGCAATCGCAATTGGAGTTCGACGACGTCGAGCGGCTGCAGGCATTTGCCCAGGCGCTGCAGCAGGTGGTCGACCGTCATGACATCCTGCGTACGGCCGTTGTGTGGGAAGACATGGCCAGCCCGGCGCAAGTGGTGTGGCGTAATGCCGAATTGCCGGTGCAAGGGATTGACCTGGACCCAGCCGACGGTGACATTCTGGCGCAACTGCATGGGCGCTTTGACGCCCGGCATTACCGCCTCGAGGTCAGCCAGGCTCCGCTGATTCGCCTGGTGTATGCCGAGGACCGCGCCCATCAACGCGTGGTCGCCATCCTGTTGTTCCATCACCTGGCCCTGGACCATACCGCCCTGGAGGTGGTCAGCCAGGAAATGCAGGCCAGCCTGCTGGGGCAGGTCGAACCCCTGGCGCCTGCGATTCCGTACCGCAACTATGTGGCCCAGGCGCGCCTGGGTCTCAGTGAACAAGAACACGAGACGTTCTTCCGTGACATGCTCGGTGATATCGACGAGCCGACGTTGCCGTTCGGTTTGCAGGATGTACAGGGCGAGGGGCACGCCATCCGTGAAGCCTCGTTGACCCTGGACGCCGCATTGAGCCGGCGCCTGCGCACACGGGCACGGCTTCTGGGTGTCAGCGCCGCCAGCGTGTTTCATCTGGCGTGGGCCAAGGTGTTGGGCAGTGTGTCCGACACCCGCAGCGTGGTGTTTGGCACCGTATTGATGGGCCGTATGCAAGGTGGCGACGGCGCCGACCGTGCACTGGGTATGTTTATCAATACCTTGCCGCTGCGGGTCGATATCACGGGCATGGGCGTGCAGGCTGCGGTCAAGGCGACCCATGCGCGCCTGACCGGGCTGCTGGGGCATGAGCATGCGTCGCTGGCCCTGGTGCAGCGTTGCAGCGGGGTGGCGCAATCGACACCGCTGTTCAGTGCATTGCTCAACTACCGTCACACGCCGGCGGCGCACACTACGCTGACGGCCGAGATGGAGCAGGCCTGGCGCGGTATGCGCTTCCTGGCGTCCGAAGAACGTACCAACTACCCGGTCAGCCTGAGCGTCAATGACCTGGGTGAAGACTTCAGCCTGGATGCGTTGACGGTCGCGTCGGTGGACCCGCAGTTGATCTGCGGTTACCTCGCGACCCTGCTCGAACAGTTGGTCGAGGCCCTGGAGCAAACGCCACAGATGGCGCTCGAGCATCTGTCGATGCTCTCGCCGAAGCAAACTCGCCAGTTGACCGTGGACTTCAACGCCACTGACGCCGAGTACCCACGGGACCTGACCGTGGTGCAGATGATCGAGGCACACGCCTTGCACACGCCGCACGCCGTAGCGGTGGTGCTGGGTGACCAAACGCTGAGCTACCGCCAACTCAACGAGCAGGCCAACCAGGTGGCGCAT
Source organism: Pseudomonas sp. 58 R 3 (assembly GCF_900006605.1). Lineage (NCBI taxonomy): Bacteria > Pseudomonadati > Pseudomonadota > Gammaproteobacteria > Pseudomonadales > Pseudomonadaceae > Pseudomonas > Pseudomonas sp. 58 R 3. Next base: position 3,290 of record NZ_CVTT01000052.1, read on the forward strand.
CACCTGCGCAGCCTCGGCGCGCAGGCCGATGCCCGGGTGGCGATCTGCATGGAGCGCAGCCCAGCGATGATCGTCGGGCTGCTGGGCATTCTCAAATCGGGCGCCGCCTATGTGCCACTTGACCCGCAATATCCGTCGCAACGCCTGGCACTGACCCTGCAAGACAGCCAGCCGCTGGCCGTGCTGGTGCAGGCTCAAACCCGCGCAGTACTGGCAGACAGCGATATCGCGCTGCTGGACCTGGACGACGCGCTCTTACGTGCGCAACCGCTGCACAACCCGGCCACCGTGGCCGGGCCCACTCACCTGGCCTACGTGATCTTCACCTCGGGCTCTACCGGGCGCCCTAAAGGCGTGATGGTCGAGCATGGTTCGCTGGTCAACCACATCACCTGGCAGACCCGTACCTTTGGCTTCGATGCCGATGAACGGATCCTGCAACGCACCTCGGTGGCTTTCGACGCTTCGGTCTGGGAAATCTGGACGCCACTGGCCATCGGTGCGCGGCTGGTGCTGTTGCCGGCACACGCCTCGCGGGACGTTGAGCAGATGGCGCAGACTATGGTGGAACAACAGGTCAGCGTCGCCCAGTTCGTGCCGAGCCTGCTGCGTCTGCTGGTGCAACTGCCGGCCAGCGGCGTGCAATGTCGCTACCTGTTCAGCGGCGGCGAAGCACTGGAGCCCCAGCTGGCGATGCAAGCTCGGGCACTGACCACTCACGGTATCGTCAACCTGTATGGGCCCACCGAGGCCACCATCGACAGTACCTCGTGGACCTGCGACGGCCACTTGCCGGTCGAGTCGGTGCCGATCGGCAAACCGATCGCCAACGCGCGGGCCTATGTGCTCGATGCAGGCCTGAAACCGGTGGCGTTGGGGGTCGCGGGCGAGTTGTATATCGGCGGCGCCGGTGTCGCCCGCGGCTACCTGGGGCGCGATGACCTGACGGCCGAGCGCTTCCTGGCAGACCCGTTCACCGGCACTGGACGCGTGTACAAAACCGGTGACCTGGTGCGTTACCTGTCCGACGGCAGCCTCCAATATCTGGGACGCAATGACGATCAAGTCAAGCTGCGCGGCTTGCGCATCGAACTGGGGGAAATCCAAACCTGCCTGTTGGCGCACGCCGACGTGTGCGAAGCCGTGGTAGTGGTGCGTGACGAGCGCCTGGTGGCGTATCTCACGCTGCATGAGGCGGCGTCTGCCCTGGATATCGAAGCCTTGCGCGAGCAGGTGCAGCAGTATTTACCGGCGTACATGGTGCCGCAGGCGTACGTGGTGCTGGAGACCTTGCCGTTGAGCCCCAATGGCAAGCTTGACCGCAAAGCCCTGCCGGAACCGGGGATGGAGTCGGTGATCGCACGGGGTTATGAAGCACCGGTGGGTGCGGTCGAAACCCTGCTGGCGCAGATCTGGGCCGATGTGCTCAAGGTCGAGAAGGTGGGTCGTCATGATCACTTCTTCGAACTGGGCGGGCATTCGCTGCTGGCCGTCGGCCTGATTGGCCGCATGCGCCAGGCCGGCCTGAACGCCGACGTGCGTGTGTTGTTCAACCAGCCAACCCTGGCGGCGCTGGCCGCTGCCGTGGGCAGCGGGCGTGAGATCCAGGTGCCGGCCAACGTTATCCCGGACGGTTGCACGCACATTACCCCGCAGCTGCTGCCGCTGGTGACGCTTGATCAGGCCAGCATCGATCGCATTGTCGCCACCGTCGCTGGCGGTGCCGCCAATGTGCAGGATATCTACCCGTTGGCACCGCTGCAGGAAGGCATCCTTTACCACCACATCAGCGCCGAACAGGGCGACTTGTATGTGCAACAGGGCCAGTTCGCGTTTGCCGACCCGGCACGTCTGCAGCAATTTGCCCAGGCGTTGCAACAGGTCATCGACCGCCACGATGTGCTGCGCACCAGCTTCGTCTGGGAAGGTCTGGAACAGCCGGTGCAAGTGGTCTGGCGCCAGGCGCAGATGATCACCCGGGCGGTGCAGTTCGACCCGCGTGGCGGCGACATCGCCGCGCAACTGGCCGCGCACGTTGACCCGCGCCGGCATCGCTTGAATGTGACCCAGGCGCCGCTGATGCAACTGGTGTACGCCGATGATGAGGCTGGCCGGCGCATCGTTGCTACGCTGCTGTTCCACCACACCATCATGGACCACATGGCTATGGACGTGGTGTGGCGCGAAATGGAGGCGTTCCTGCTCGGCAAAGGGGAAGAGTTGGTCGCCTCGGTGCCTTACCGCAACTACGTGGTACAGACCCGCCTGGCCAGCCGCGAGCAGGAACACGAGACGTTCTTTCGCGACATGCTCGGCGATGTCGACGAGCCGACTCTGCCGTTCGCCCAGCAGGACGTACGTGACGACGGTTACGACATCGATGAGGTCGACCTGACCCTGGATGCGGGCCTGAGCCGGCGTCTGCGCAGCGTAACGCGCAAAAACGGGGTCAGCCCCGCCAGCCTGTTTCATTTGGCTTGGGCGCGGGTGCTGGGAGTGGTTTCCAGTACCGAACGCGTGGTGTTCGGCACTGTGATGATGGGCCGCCTGCAAGGCGGCGAGGGTGCCGACCGGGCCCTGGGCATGTTTATCAATACCTTGCCGCTGCGGGTCGATATCACCGATCAGGGCGTGCAGGAGGCGGTCAAGGCCACCCATGCACGTCTGTCTGGCTTGCTCGCCCATGAGTTGGCTTCGCTGGCCCAGGTGCAACGTTGCAGCGGCGTGCCGCAATCGTTGCCGTTGTTCAGTGCATTGTTCAACTACCGCCACACCCCGGCCAACGCCGTTGAAGTCAGCGAAGCGTCGCTGCGTGCCTGGCAAGGCATGGAGCTGTTACAGGCACGGGAGCGCTCCAACTACCCGTTGACCTTGAGCGTCAACGATTTGGGCGAGGCCTTCAGCCTCAGCGCGTTGGCACTGGCGTCCATGGGCGCGCAACGCATCTGTGCCTACGTGAACCGCGTCGTCGAGCAACTGGTCGAGGCCCTGGAGCAGGCGCCGCAGACCGCACTCAACAGCCTGTCGATCTTGCCGGCCGAGGCCCGTCAACAGGTGCTCGGCGGATTCAACGATACGCGTGTCGACTATGCCCACGGCCAGACCATTCACCAGCGTTTCGAACGCCAGGTCGAGCTGTACCCGCATACGCTGGCCGCTGTGTATCAGGGGCAGAGCCTGACCTACAGCGAGCTGAACCGCCAAGCCAACCAACTGGCGCACCAGTTGATCGAACTCGGCGTGCAACCCGACGATCGCGTGGCGATCTGCGCCCAGCGCAGCCCGGAAATGCTGGTGGGGCTGGTGGCGATTCTCAAGGCGGGCGCGTGCTACGTGCCCATCGATGCGGCGCACCCGGCCGAGCGCCTGCGTTACCTGCTCGACGACAGCGCACCGGTGGCTGTGCTGATTCAGCCCGCGCTGGCGCAACGTTTGCCGACCTTGACCGTGCCGGTGATGGAACTGGACCGGCGCCTGTGGCAAGGCCCGTCCAAAGGCAACCCGCACATCGCCGGGTTGACTCCGGCGCACCTGGCGTACGTGATCTACACCTCGGGCTCCACCGGCTTGCCCAAGGGCGTAATGGTCGAACACCGCACCCTGGAAAACCTGGTGAGCTGGCATTGTGATGCGTTTGAACTGGAGCACGGCAGCCATACGTCGAGCGTCGCTGGTTTTGGCTTTGATGCCATGGCCTGGGAGGTCTGGCCGGCGCTCTGCGTCGGTGCGACCCTGCATCTGCCGCCCGCCCATGACGGCAGTGAAGACATCGACGCGCTGCTGCGATGGTGGCTGGCCCAGCCGCTGGATGTCAGCTTCCTGCCGACGCCGGTGGCCGAGTACGCCTTCAGCCAGGCGCTGCAACATCCGACCCTCAAGACCCTGCTGATCGGCGGCGACCGTCTGCGTCAGTTCAATACGCCGCAGCGGTTCCATCTGGTCAACAACTATGGCCCGACCGAAGCCACTGTGGTGGCGACCTCCGGGCGTATAGAAGCCGGCCAGGTGTTGCATATCGGCAAGCCGGTGGCCAATACCCAGGTCTACCTGTTGGATGAGCGTCAGCAGCCGGTGCCCCTGGGGGTTGCCGGTGAGCTGTATGTAGCCGGTGCCGGTGTGGCACGGGGTTACCTGAACCGCCCGCAGATGAGCGCCGAACGCTTCCTCAAAGACCCGTTCAGTCGCGACCCGCAGGCCCGCATGTACCGCACGGGCGACCTTGCGCGCTGGCTGGAAGACGGCACCCTCGATTACCTGGGGCGTAACGATGACCAGGTGAAAATCCGCGGCGTACGCATCGAATTGGGCGAAATCGAAACCCGCCTCGCTGAACAACCCCACGTGCGTGAAGCCGTGGTACTGGCCCGCGAAGGGCGCCTGGTGGCCTACTTCACTGAGACGCAGCCACTGGAAGTTGAGACGTTGCGCAACAGCCTGCAAGCGTGCCTGCCGGAGTACATGGTGCCGGCCGCTTATGTACGCCTGGACCATCTGCCGCTGACCGCCAACGGCAAGCTCGACCGCAAGGCATTGCCCGAACCGGGGCTGGAGGCGCTGATCAGCCGTGGCTATGAAGCCCCCGAGGGCGAGGTGGAAACTACACTCGCGCAGATCTGGGCCGATGTGCTGAAGCTTGCGCAGGTAGGCCGCCACGATAACTTCTTTGAGCTGGGCGGCCATTCCTTGCTGGCTGTGGGCCTGGTTGAGCGCATGCGCCAGGCAGGTTTGCAGGCGGATGTACGTGTGCTGTTCAGCCAACCCACCCTGGCGGCACTCGCTGCGGCGGTGGGGGCCGGTAACGAAGTGGCGGTGCCCGTCAACCGTATTGACGCGGGCTGTACGCGCATCACCCCGGACCTGCTGCCGCTGGCCACGCTGGATCAGGCCAGCATCGACCGCATCGTCGCCCATGTCCCCGGTGGCGTCGCCAACGTGCAGGATATCTATGCCCTGGCGCCATTGCAGGAAGGTCTGTTGTATCACCATATCAGCGCGGAGCAGGGCGACCCGTACCAGCAACATGCACTGTTCGCGTTTGACAGTCGCCAGCGCCTGGACGGATTCGTCCAAGCCTTGCAACACGTGATCGACCGCCATGACATCCTGCGTACCGGGCTGTTCTGGGAGCAGCTTGAGGCACCGGTGCAAGTGGTCTGGCGCGAGGCCCCGCTGGGGCTCGACGAACTGATCCCGCGGGCCGGTGATGTGCTGGCGCAGTTGCGTGAACACTTCAGCCTGGGTCAACACCGCATGGACATCCGCCAAGCGCCGATGATGCACCTGGGGTTCGCCCATGACCCGCAGCACCAGCGCTGGATCGGCATGCTGTCCTTCCACCATATGGTCAACGACGCAACGTCCATGGGCGTGCTGGTGGGAGAAATCGAAGCACACATGAGCGGGCGTGCGCAGCAACTGGGGGCCTCGGTGCCGTACCGCAACTATGTGGCCCAGGCCCGCCAGGGCAATGACCAGGCGGCTCACGCGGCGTTCTTCGGCACTATGCTCGGTGATGTCGATGAACCGACCTTGCCGTTTGGTGTGCAACGTATCGACAGCGAGCGCGATGCCACCGAAGAGGTTGATCATTGGCTGGGCCCGGTGCTTAGCCAGCGCTTGCGTCGGCAGGCGCGGCACCTGGGGGTCAGTGCCGCTGCGCTGTATCACTGGGTCTGGGCCCGGGTCATCGGTGCGCTGTCGGGCCGCGATGATGTGGTGTTCGGCACGGTTCTGCTCGGCCGCTTGCAGGCCGGTGACGGTGCTGACCGCTCCATGGGGATGTTCATCAACACCTTGCCGCTGCGCGTGCGCCTGAGCGATGACAGCCTGAGTGCGGCGGTCAAGCATACCCATGTCGCCTTGAGCCAGTTGGTGGCCCATGAGCATGCATCGCTGACGTTGGCCCAACGCTGCAGTGGCGTAGCGGCCCCGGCGCCATTGTTCAGTGCCTTGCTCAACTACCGTCATGCGTCGAGCACGGTCAGCGAAGCCAGTCGTGTGGCCTGGGAAGGTATCCAGATGCTCGCCAACGAAGGGGTCAACAGCTATCCGCTGATCCTCTCGGTGGACGATGTGGGCGAAGACTTCCGCGTCAGTGCCTTGGCCCCACGTTCGGTGGGCGCGCAACGGGTACTGGGCTATGTGTGCACGGCGTTGGTCGGGTTGGTCGATACGTTGGAACACGCACCGCATGCACCCGCCAACCGCACGTCGTTGCTGGCCGAGGATGAACGCCGGCTGCTGCTGCAGACCTTCAATGGCACCCCGCGGGACTACCCGCATCAGCAATCGGTCCATCAAGTGTTCGAAGCCTGGGCACAGGCACAACCGCAAGCCGTTGCGGCAGTGCATGGCCAACAGCAGGTCAGCTATACCGAGTTGAACACACGTGCCAACCGCCTGGCCCATCATCTGGTCAGCCTGGGGCTGCAAGCGGGCGACAGCGTGGCGGTGCTGCTGGAGCGCTCGATCGACCTGCTGGTGTGTCAACTGGCCATCAGCAAGTGCGCGGCGGTGTATGTGCCACTGGATGTTAATGCGCCCGTCGAACGCCAGGCGTTCATGCTGGAGGACAGCCACGCCGCATGGCTGTTGAGCAACACAGGGCAGGCGAGGGTGTTCGATGTGCCGCGCATCGACCTGGACCTGCTGAAGCTTGGCGACCAGCCCGCGCACAACCCGGCACTGGAGCCATCGGCCGAGACAGCGGCGTACATCATGTACACCTCCGGCTCCACCGGTACGCCGAAAGGCGTATTGGTGCCGCACCGGGCAATTACACGCTTGGTGATCAACAACGGCTATGCCGATTTCAATCAGCACGACCGTGTGGCCTTTGCCTCCAACCCGGCGTTTGATGCCAGTACCCTCGACGTGTGGGCGCCCTTGCTCAACGGCGGCGCGGTGGTGGTGGTCGACCAGGACACGCTGTTGTCTCGGGCCGATTTTGCGGCGCTGTTGCAGCAGCAAGCGGTCAGCGTGTTGTGGATGACCGCGGGCTTGTTCCACCAGTACGCCGAAGGGTTGCTGCCGGTGTTCAAGCAGTTACGCTACCTGATCGTCGGCGGCGATGTGCTCGACCCAAGTGTCATCGCCCGGGTGCTCAAGGACGGCGCACCGCAGCACCTGCTCAATGGCTATGGCCCGACCGAAGCCACCACCTTCTCGACCACCTTTGAAATCACCTCGGCCGAGGAAGGCAGCATCCCGATTGGCCGGCCGGTCGGCAACAGCCGTGCCTATGTGCTGGATGCCCATCAGCAACCGGTGCCGGTCGGCGTGACCGGTGAACTCTACATCGGCGGTCAGGGCGTTGCCCTCGGCTACCTGAACCGTGCGGACCTGACGGCGGAGAAATTCCTCGCCGACCCGTTCCGCGACGCCGGCCTGATGTACCGCACCGGCGACCTGGTGGCCTGGCGTGCCGACGGTACCTTGCAGTACCTGGGGCGTAACGACCAGCAGGTGAAAATCCGTGGTTTCCGTATCGAGCTGGGCGAGATCGAAACCCGCCTGGCCAGTTGCCCCGGTGTCAGGGACGCAATTGTGCTGGCCCGTGAGGATGAACCAGGGCACAAGCGTCTGGTGGCCTACTTCACTGAGCGTCAAGCGTTGGACATCGAGGTACTGCGCACGCGCCTGCAAGGGCAACTGCCGGAGTATATGGTGCCGAGCGCCTATGTGCGCCTGGACAGCCTGCCGCTGACCAGCAACGGCAAGGTTGACCGCAAGGCCTTGCCGGCGCCGGACCAGGACGCCTTGCTCAGTCGTGTCTACGAGGCCCCGGAGGGGGCAGTGGAGGTCGCCCTGGCACGGCTGTGGGAGAGCGTGCTCAAGGTTGAGAAAGTGGGGCGGCATGACCACTTCTTCGAGCTGGGTGGGCATTCACTGCTGGCGGTCAGCCTGGTTGAGCAGATGCGCAAGCAAGGCATGGACGCCGATCTGCGGGTGCTGCTCGCGCAACCGACGCTGGCTGCAATGGCCGCGGCCGTAGGGCAGGTGGAGCACGTGGTGGTGCCGCAATCAAGCGTGCCGACGCTTGAGCGCAAGCGCCGCATTTGAGTCGGCGTCTGATCTGAGGTCCACGTGGGAGCGAGCTTGCGCGCTCCCACATTGGCCTCGCGGTGACGCAGCCCCGACTCCCTGCGTGAATTATCGGCATGTCACCCCCGCATTGTCCCGGCTTCCCATGACATACACCTTCTCGTGGATGTTTTAGTTTTCCAGCCCTGTGGAAAGCCCTGGGGCACGTATTCGATCCATCTCTTTTTTAAACCTGACGATAACGGTGTCCTGCCCATGACGGGCTTGGCGCTGCTGCTCAATGCGCGATGCACAGGTTGCAATTGAAACCGGACTTTCTCGTCACTGTTTTCGAATCTTAAGCAGGTCACAACATGCACTTCAGCGAATTGATGGCAGTTCTTTCGACCCACGCGATCCATCTGCAACGTGAGGAGGATGATTTGATCATCCTCGGCGACGATGAGGCGCTTGATGATGGGTTGATCGACAACGTACGCACCCACAAGGCGCAATTGCTTGAGTTGATAACCCGCAACGGGGGGGACTGGTTGAGCCCGGCTTACCGCATTACCCCGCAGATGCTGCCGTTGACCACGCTGGAGCAGGCGACCATCGACCAGATCGTCGACGCCGTGCCGGGCGGGCTGGCCAATGTGAAGGATATCTACCCGCTGGCGCCGTTGCAGGAAGGCATGCTGTACCACCACTTGAGCGCTGAGCAGGGCGACCCCTATTTGCTGCAGTCGCAGTACGCCTTCGACAGCCGCGCGCGCCTGGAGCACTTCATTCAGGCCCTGCAATACGTGATCAAGCGTCATGACATCCTGCGGACCACGGTGGTTTGGGAAAGCCTGGATGAACCGGTGCAGGTAGTGCTGCGCAAGGCCACGTTGAACCATGAAGAACTGCACCTGGATCCGCGCGACGGCGATGTGCTCGGCCAGTTGCGCGCCCGCTTCGATGCCCGCCACTATCGCCTGGACATTCGCGAGGCGCCGATGATGCGCGTGGCGTTTGCCCTGGATTCGCCGAACCAGCGCTGGGTGGCGGTGCTGCTGTTTCACCATATGGCCCTGGACCATACCGCGATGGAAGTGGTGCAGCACGAGATGCAAGCCTTCCTGCTCGGGCAGACCGAACACCTGGGTGAGCCGGTGCCGTACCGCAACTATGTGGCCCAGGCGCTCTTGGGGGTCAGTGAGCAACAACACGAAACATTCTTTCGCGAGATGCTTGGCGACATTGATGAGCCGACGCTGCCATTCGGTTTGCAGGATGTGCAGGGCGATGGCCACGGCATTGAAGAAAGCCACTTGATGCTCGACAACGGCTTGAGCAAGCGTCTGCGCGTGCAGGCGCGGCAATTGGGCGTCAGCGCGGCCAGCGTCATGCACCTGGCACTGGCCCAAGTGCTGGGCAAGGTTTCCGGGCGCCAGGAAGTGGTGTTCGGCACTGTGCTGTTGGGTCGCATGCACGCGGGCGAAGGTTCGGATCGCGCCCTGGGGATGTTCATTAACACGTTGCCGCTGCGCGTGAGCGTGGGTGAGCAAAGCGTACGCAGCGGCCTGAGGCTGACCCATCAGCGTCTCACCGCCTTGCTCCAGCATGAACACGCCTCGTTGGCCCTGGCCCAGCGCTGCAGTGCCGTTGCGCCGCCCACGCCGCTGTTCAGCGCCATGCTCAACTACCGCCACAGTGCTTCAGGCAGCAGTGCCGAGGCCCAGGCGGCCTGGGCCGGCATGCAAGCCCTGGGCGCTGAAGAACGCACCAACTACCCGCTGACCATCAACCTCGACGACTTGGGTGAAGACTTTCACATCACCGTACTGGCCGACGCCGAAATCGGTGCGTCGCGCGTCGCCCATTACCTGCATGCGGCACTGGAAAGTCAGGTAGCGGCCCTGGAACACGCACCAGAAGCCCCCCTGCAAAGCCTGGGTATCCTGCCGGCGAACGAACGTCAACACCTGCTGCAACACTGGAACAGCAGCGACACAGTGTTTGCCGACAGTGCGTTGATTCATGGCCAGTTCCAGGCGCAGGCGGCGGCACACCCCGACGCCTGTGCGTTGGTCTATGAAGGCCGGCACTTGAGCTACGGTGAACTGAACCGCCGCGCCAACCAGGTTGCGCATCGCCTGTTGAGCCTGGGCGTGCACGTGGATGATCGCGTGGCGATCTGCGTCGAACGTGGCCTGGAGATGATCGTCGGCTTGTTGGGCATCCTCAAGGCGGGTGCCGGCTATGTACCGATTGACCCGGCCTATCCGCAGGAGCGCATCAGCTACACCCTGCAAGACAGCGCACCCGTGGCGGTGCTGGTGCAGCAGGCGACTCACGCCTTGGTGGCTGAGTTGTCGGTGCCGGTGATCGACCTGGACGCTGGCGATTGCCGCGCTGAATCGACCGATAACCCTGAGGTGCCGGGCCTGACCGCAGCGAACCTGGCCTATGTGATCTACACCTCCGGCTCTACTGGCCTACCCAAAGGCGTGATGATCGAACACCGCAACGTGGCGCGCCTGTTCAGCGCCACTGAGGCCTGGTTCAATTTCAATGATCAGGACGTGTGGGCCCTGTTCCATTCGTTTGCCTTTGACTTCTCCGTATGGGAAATCTGGGGTGCGCTGATGCACGGCGGGCAGTTGCTGATCGTGCCGCAGCTCACCAGTCGCTCGCCGGACGCCTGTTATGCGCTGCTGTGCAGCGCCGGCGTCACCGTCCTCAACCAGACGCCGAGCGCCTTTCGTTCGTTGATCGCCGCCCAGGGCCAGAGCGAACTCAAGCACGCCCTGCGTCAGGTGATCTTTGGCGGCGAAGCTCTGGAACCGGGGCTTCTCAAACCCTGGTATGCGCGCAGCAGCAACGCCGGCACGCAACTGGTGAACATGTACGGCATCACCGAAACCACCGTGCACGTGACCTATCGTGCCCTTGAAGCGGCGGATGCCCAATTGGTGGGCGTTAGCCCCATCGGCGGGCGCATTCCCGACCTGCAGCTGTATGTACTGGACGAGCAGCGCGAACCCGTACCGGTCGGCGTGGTGGGCGAGTTGTATGTCGGCGGCGCCGGGGTTGCCCGTGGCTATCTGAACCGGCCGGAACTGAATGCCGAACGGTTTATTGCCGACCCTTTCAGCACCCGCGCCGCGGCGCGCTTGTATCGCAGCGGTGACCTCGGGCGTCGCCTGGCCGATGGCAGCATCGACTACCTGGGGCGCAATGACGATCAGGTTAAAATCCGTGGTTTCCGCATTGAGTTGGGCGAGATCGAAGCGCGCCTGGCTGCCTGTGACGGTGTGCGCGAGGCCGTGGTGATTGCCCGTGAAGATGAGCCCGGCGACAAACGCCTGGTGGCCTACGTCATCGCCCGCGACGGCGCCGAACCATCGGCCGCCGAATTACGCCAGCAGTTGCTGCTGTCCCTGGCTGAATACATGGTACCGGCCGCCTTTGTGCGGGTGGCGCAGTTCCCGTTGACCACCAATGGCAAGCTCGACCGCAAAGCCCTGCCGACGCCGGATGCCGACGCGTTGGCGCGCCGGCAATACGCGGCCCCCGAAGGTGAGGTAGAAGCCACGATTGCCGCGATCTGGCAAGACTTGCTCGGGGTCGAGCGCGTGGGCCGTGAGGATCACTTTTTTGAACTGGGCGGTCACTCACTGTTGGCCGTCAAGCTGATCGAGCGCATGCGTCAGGTCGGCCTGGGCGCCGATGTGCGCGTGTTGTTTGGCCAACCGACCCTGGCCGCACTCGCGGCCGCCGTGGCCGGTGCGAGCAAGGATGTGGTGGTGCCCGCCCGTCGGGTGCCCGAGGGTTGCGCACACATCACCCCGGACATGCTGCCCCTGGCTGAATTGGACCAGACCGCCATCGACCGCATTGTTGCGACGGTGCCGGGCGGTGCGGCCAACGTCCAGGAAATCTACAGCCTGGCGCCGCTGCAAGAAGGGATCTTGTATCACCATCTTGCCGCTGCCCAAGGCGATCCCTACCTGCAATACGTAACCTTCAGCTTCGACAGCCGCGAGCGCCTGCAACGGTTTGCCGCTGCGCTGCAAGGCGTGATTTCCCGGCATGACATCCTGCGTACCGCGGTGGTGTGGGAGCGTCTTGATGAGCCGGTGCAAGTGGTCTGGCGCGAAGCGGAGCTGGGCGTCGACGAGATTCACCTGGACCCGGCCGGCGGCGATATCGCCACGCAGTTGACCGAATGCCTCAACCCGCGTCATCACCGCCTGGATATTCGCCAGGCGCCGATGATGCGCATCGGTTACAGCGAAGATGCGCCGAACCAACGCTGGGTCGCGGTGTTGCTGCTGCATCATCTGGTGGATGACGCCACCTCGCTGCGGATGCTGACGTCGGAGATCGAAGCCCACACCCGTGGCGAAGAAGGGTTGCTGGCGCCGTCCGTGCCGTACCGTAATTATGTGGCGCAGGCACGCCAGGGCGTGAGCCGCGAAGAGCACGAAGCGTTCTTCACCGAGATGTTGGGGGACATTGACGAGCCCACCTTGCCGTTTGGCCTGCAAGACGTGCAGGGCGACGGTCATGGCGTCGAGGAGGTGGTCCTGGAGCTGGATGATCGCCTCAGCCAGCGTTTGCGCGCGCAGTCACGCCAACTGGGTGTGACGCCGGCCAGCCTGTATCACTTGGCATGGGCCCGGGTGCTGGGTGGCCTTTCGGGGCGCAACGATGTGGTGTTCGGCACCGTATTGCTGGGACGTTTGCAGGGCGGTGAAGGTTCCGACCGTGCCCTCGGCATGTTTATCAATACCTTGCCGTTGCGGGTCAGTCTGGGTGAGGCCGGTGTGCGCGCCATGGTCAAGAGCACCCATACACGCTTGACCGGTTTGCTCGGCCATGAGCATGCCTCGCTGGTGCTGGCGCAGCGCTGCAGCAAAATCGCGGCATCCACCCCCCTGTTCAGTTCGCTGCTCAACTATCGCCAGCTCGGCGGTGCAGACGTCTCGGCAGAAGCGGTAGCGGCCTGGGAAGGCATTGCGGTGCTCGACAGCAAGGAGCGCACCAACTACCCGCTGACCCTGTCGGTCAACGACATGGGTGAGGCATTCAGCCTCTCGGTGATGGCCGATGCGGCGATTGGCGCCGCGCGGGTCTGCGGTTACATGCAGTGCGTCCTCGACAACCTTGTGCAAGCCCTGGAGCAGACCCCGCAGGCCTCGTTGCGAGGCCTGGGGATGCTGCCGGCGCTTGAGCGCGAGCACCTGCTGCAGCACTGGAACGCCACCGACAGCCTGTTTGCCGACGCGGCCTTGATCCACCATCAGGTTGAGCAGCAAGCCGCTGAGCGCCCTGACGCGACCGCCGTGCTGTTTGACGATGAGCGCTTGAGCTACGGCGAACTGAACCGGCGCGCCAACCAGGTTGCGCATCGCCTGTTGAGCCTGGGTGTGCGCGTGGACGATCGCGTAGCGATCTGCGTCGAACGTGGCCTGGAGATGATCGTCGGCCTGTTGGGCATCCTCAAGGCGGGTGCCGGCTATGTGCCGATTGACCCGGCCTATCCGCAGGAACGCATCAGCTACACCCTGCAAGACAGCGCACCGGTGGCGGTGCTGGTGCAGCAGGCGACTCACGCCCTGGTGGCCGAGTTGTCGGTGCCGGTGATCGACCTGGATTCGGCGGGCTTGCAAGTCGAGTCAGCGCTGAACCCACAGGTGCCCGACCTCACTTCGGCGAACCTGGCCTATGTGATCTACACCTCCGGCTCTACCGGGCTACCCAAAGGCGTGATGATCGAACACCGCAACGTAGCGCGGTTGTTCAGCGCCACCGAAGGCTGGTTCAACTTCAACCAGCAGGACGTGTGGGCGCTGTTCCACTCGTTTGCCTTCGACTTCTCCGTGTGGGAAATCTGGGGCGCGCTGATCCATGGCGGCCAGTTGCTGGTGGTGCCGCAGCTTACCAGCCGTTCGCCGGACGAATGTTATGCGCTGCTGTGCAGCGCGGGCGTCACCGTCCTCAACCAGACGCCGAGTGCCTTTCGTTCGTTGATTGCCGCCCAGGGCCAGAGCGCCTTGAAGCACTCCCTGCGGCAGGTGATCTTCGGTGGCGAAGCCCTGGAGCCGGGGCTTCTCAAGCCCTGGTATGCGCGCACGACCAACGCCGGCACGCAACTGGTGAACATGTACGGCATCACCGAAACCACCGTGCACGTGACCTATCGTGCCCTTGAAGCGGCGGATGCCCAGTTGGTGGGCGTTAGCCCCATCGGCGGGCGCATTCCCGACCTGCAGCTGTATGTCCTTGACGACCAGCGCGAACCCGTGCCGGTGGGTGTCGTCGGTGAACTCTATGTCGGTGGTGCCGGGGTTGCCCGTGGCTACCTGAACCGACCTGAATTGAACGCCGAACGATTTATCGCCGACCCGTTCAGCGGCCGTGCTGATGCCCGCCTGTACAAGACCGGGGACTTGGGGCGTTGGCTGGCGGACGGCAGCATTGACTACCTGGGGCGCAATGACGACCAGGTGAAGATCCGTGGATTCCGCATTGAGTTGGGTGAGATCGAAGCGCGCCTGGCCGCCTGTGAAGGCGTGCGTGAAGCCGTAGTGATTGCCCGCGAAGACGCGCCCGGCAACAAGCGCCTGGTGGCTTATGTCATCGCGGCCGAGGGCGCAGAGCCATCGGCTACGGCGTTGCGCACTGAATTGTTGGGGTCGCTGGCCGACTATATGGTGCCCAGCGCGTTCGTCATGCTGGCGCGCTTGCCACTGACCACCAACGGCAAGCTTGATCGCAAGGCTCTGCCGGCACCCGACGGCGACGCCCTGGCCCGACGTGAATACGAGCGCCCTGAAGGCGAGGTCGAGCAGACCCTCGCGGCGCTGTGGCAAGAGTTGCTTGACGTGCCTCGCGTGGGCCGCCATGACAACTTCTTTGAGCTGGGCGGTCATTCGCTGCTGGCGGTCAAATTGATCGAGCGCATGCGGCAGATCGACTTGAGCGCGGACGTGCGCGTGTTGTTCGGCCAACCGACCCTGGCGGCGTTGGCGGCGGCCGTCGGTGGCCATCAAGCGTTGGTGGTACCGGCCAACCTGATCGGTCTGGACTGCTCCCGTATCACGCCGGACTTGCTGCCGCTGGTCGACCTGGACCAGGCGGCCATCGACCGTGTCGTCGCCAGTGTGTCGGGCGGTACGCGCAACGTGCAGGACATCTACGCGCTGGCGCCGTTGCAGGACGGCATGCTCTACCATCACTTGGCTGCGCCGCAAGGCGATGCCTACTTGCTGCATATGTTGTTTGCCTTCACCGGACCGGAACCGGTGAACCAGTTTGCCAAGGCACTGCAGAGCGTCATCGACCGCCACGACATCCTGCGCAGCAGTATTGTCTGGGACGGGCTTGAAGAGCCGGTGCAGGTGGTTTGGCGCCAGGCAACCCTGGGCCTGGAAGAAGTGGTGATCGACGCGGGCGACGGTGACGTACTGGCGCAATTGCACAGTCAGTTCGACCCGCGCCATTACCGCCTGGATATGCAGCGTGCGCCACTGATGCACCTGGCCTATACCCAGGACAGTGCCAACCAGCGCTGGGTGGGCATTCTGTTGTTCCACCACATGATGCTCGACCACACCGCGCTTGAGGTGCTGATCGAGGAAGTCCAGGCCAGCCTCAAGGGCCATACCGAACACTTGGCGCCGTCGATTCCGTATCGCAACCATGTGGCACAGTCGCGCCTCGGTGCCGATCGACAGGCCCATGAACGCTTCTTCACTGACCTGCTCGGTGATATTGACGAGCCGACCCTGGCGTTCGGCCTGCGCGATGTGCAGGGCGATGGCAGCGGTGTCGAAGAAGCCCACCTGATGCTCGACAGTCAATTGAGCGCGCGCCTGCGTGAGCAAGCGCGTCTGCTCGGGGTCAGCGCTGCGAGCCTGATGCACCTGGCCTGGGGGCAGGTGTTGGCGCAGGTTGCCGGGCGTGACGAAGTGGTGTTCGGCACGGTGTTGCTCGGCCGCCTGCAAGGCGGTGAAGGCGCCGGCCGTGCCTTGGGGCTGTTCATCAACACCTTGCCCCTGCGGGTCAGTGTCGGTGAGCACGGTGCCCGCGAGGCGGTGCGTGTCACCCACGAACGCCTGTCACAATTGCTTGCCCATGAACACGCGTCTTTGTCCCTGGCTCAGCAGTGCAGCGGCCTGCCGGCGGCGCAAGCGCTGTTCAATACCTTGCTCAACTATCGGCACAGTGCGCCGGTCGAGGCTACAAGTGCGGACATCGCTGCCTGGGATGGCATCCAGGCCCTGAGCATGGAAGAGCGCACCAACTACCCGCTGGTGTTGAACATCGATGATTTTGGCGCAGGCTTCCAACTCAATGCCCAGGCGCTGGAAAAAATCGGTGCGCAACGGGTTTGCGGCTTTATGCAGACGGCCCTGGCGCAATTGGTCAACGCATTGGAAGAAACGCCCCAGCTGGCCTTGAGTCAATTGTCGGTGCTGTCTGCCGCCGAGCGTGAGGCGGTGCTGGTTGATGTCAACGTCACCGCCGTGCACTACCCCGAGCCGCAGACCATCCACCGGCTGTTCGAGGCGCAGGTCGAGCGGCAACCGGATGCCACGGCGGTGTGCCAGGGTGACCAGCACATCACGTATCGCCAGCTCAACCAGCGCGCCAATCAGTTGGCCCACCGCCTGCTCGAAGAGGGGGTGCGCCCGGATGACCGCGTGGCCATTTGCGCGCGGCGCAGCCTTGAAACCCTGGTCGGCCTGGTGGCGATCCTCAAGGCCGGCGCGGCGTACGTGCCGATCGACCCGGCGCACCCGCAGGAACGCATCGCCTACCTGTTGCAAGACTGCGCGCCGGTGCTGGTGCTGGCGCAATCCAATACCCGCTCATTGCTCAGCGACACGCCATTGCCGGTGATCGAGCTGGACAGTGATCAATGGCATCGCCGTCCGACACTTGACCCGAACGTGCAGGGCCTGACGTCGGCGAACCTGGCCTATGTGATCTACACCTCCGGCTCCACCGGCTTGCCCAAAGGGGTGATGGTGGAACACCGTACCCTGGAAAACCTGGTGCATTGGCATTGCCACGCCTTCAACCTGCACGCCGGTAGCCAAACCTCCAGCGTCGCCGGGTTTGGCTTTGACGCCATGGCCTGGGAAGTCTGGCCAGCCCTTTGCGTGGGGGCGACCCTGCACCTGCCGCCGGCCAAAGAGGGCAGCGAAGACATCGATGCGCTGTTGCATTGGTGGCTGGCACAGCCGCTGGACGTGAGTTTCCTGCCGACTCCAGTGGCGGAATACGCGTTCAGCCAGGACCTGCAACACCCGACCCTTAAAACCTTGCTGATCGGCGGCGACCGCCTGCGTCAGTTCAGCACGCCGCAGCGTTTTCAGGTGGTCAACAACTATGGTCCGACCGAGGCTACGGTGGTTGCCACTTCCGGCCTGATCAACCCCGGCCAGCACCTGCACATCGGCAAACCCATCGCCAACACCCAGGTCTACCTGCTCGACGAGCACCTCAAGCCTGTGCCAAAAGGCGTGGTCGGTGAGCTGTACGTCGGTGGTGCCGGTGTGGCGCGTGGTTACCTCAACCGCCCGGAACTGAGCGCCGAACGGTTCCTGCGTGACCCGTTCAGCCAGGATCCGTCGGCGCGTCTGTATCGTACCGGCGACCTGGCACGCTGGCTGGAGGAGGGCGCCCTGGACTACCTGGGCCGTAACGACGACCAGGTGAAAATCCGTGGCGTGCGCATCGAACTCGGCGAAATCGAAAGTCGCTTGAGCGAGTACCCGGACGTCAGCGAAACCGTGGTGCTGGCGCGTGAAGGACGCCTGGTGGCGTACTTCACCGAACACCAGCCGGTCGACCGTCAAGCCCTGCGCAGTGCGTTGCAGACGCAGTTGCCGGAATACATGGTGCCAGCGGTGTATGTGCGCCTGGACAGCCTGCCGCTGACCGCCAATGGCAAGCTGGACCGCAAGGCCCTGCCGGTTCCCGATCAGGAGGCATTACTCACGCGCGGCTACGCAGCGCCCGAGGGTGAGGTGGAAATCGCCCTGGCGCAGATCTGGAGCCAGGTGCTCAAGGTCGAGCAGGTCGGGCGCGAGGATCACTTCTTTGAACTGGGCGGCCACTCGTTGCTGGCCATGCGCTTGATCTCCCAGGTACGCCTGCACTTGGGCGTGGAGCTGGACCTGGCGGCGCTGTTTGCGCACCCGCAGCTCTCGGCACTCGCGCAGGTAGTGGCCAAGGCGGGGCGCAGCCACTTGCCGGCGATTGTGCCGGTGTCCCGCGAAGAATCGTTGCCGCTGTCGTTTGCTCAGCAACGCCTGTGGTTCCTGGCACAGATGGACAATGCCGCAGCGGCCTATAACATGCCGATCGGTCTGGGCCTGCGTGGCACACTGGACGCCCTGGCGCTGGAGCGCGCACTGGCGCAGATCGTCAGTCGCCATGAAGTGCTGCGCAGCGCCTTCGTGGTGGACAATGATGAACCGCAACTGGTGTTTACTCCGGTCGAAGGTTCGTTCGTACTGGAGCAGGATGATCTGCGCGAGCAGGCCGACGCCCCGCAGCAATTGCAGGCACTGACCGAGCATGAAGCACTGGCGCCGTTCGACCTGGTCAACGGCCCGCTGCTGCGGGCGCGCCTGGTACGCCTGGGCGATGAACACCATGTGTTGCTGCTGACCGTGCACCATATTGCTGCCGATGGCTGGTCGATGGGCGTGCTGACCCGCGAAATGGTGGCGTTGTATGGCGCCTACAGCCAGGGCCTGGCCGACCCGTTGCCGCCGTTGGCGTTGCAATACGCCGACTTTGCTGTGTGGCAGCGCCGCTGGTTGAGTGGCGAGGTGCTGCACAAGCAGAACCTGTATTGGCAGCAGACCCTGGCCGGCGCGCCGGCCGTGTTGACCCTGCCCACCGACCGCCCGCGTCCGGCGCAGCAGGACTTCAGCGGCGCGGTGCTGCCATTGCAGCTGGATGCGCCGTTGAGCGAGGGCCTCAAGGCACTCAGCCAGCGGCATGGCACCACGTTGTACATGACCCTGCTGGCGGCGTGGGCTGTATTGCTGAGCCGCTTGTCCGGGCAGGATGAAGTGGTCATCGGCTCGCCGGTAGCCAACCGCAATCGGGTCGAAGTGGAGAGCCTGATCGGCCTGTTCGTCAACACCCTGGCGGTGCGCATCAATGCCTCGGGCGAACCGACGGTGCAAACTTTGCTGGCGCGGGTCAAGACCCAGGCGCTGGGCGCGCAGGCGCATCAGGACCTGCCGTTCGAGCAAGTGGTGGATATCGTCAAGCCGGTGCGCAGCATGGCCTACAGCCCGCTGTTCCAGACCATGCTCACCTGGCAGGGCAGCGAGGGCGCGGCCCCGGCATTCGGCGACCTTATAGTGGAGGGCGGCGGCCAGATCAACACGGCGGCCAAGTTCGACCTGTCCCTCGAATTGAGCGAAGCCCAAGGCCATATCATCGGTTCCCTGAGCTACGCCACGGCGCTGTTCGATGAGGCGACACTCGTGCGTCACCTGGGTTATTTCGAGCGCCTGTTGCAGGCCATGGTCAGCGATGATCAGGGTGTGCTGGCGCGCGTGCCGCTGCTCGATGAACCGGAGCGCCAACAACAACGGGTCGCGCTCAGTGGCCTGCGCACACCGCTCAACCCCGGCACCGTGCACAGCCTGTTTGAAGCACAGGCCGTGCGCACCCCGCAAGCACTGGCCGTGCAGGCGGGTGATCACTCGCTGACCTACCGCGAACTCAACGAGCGCGCCAACCAACTGGCCCATCATCTGCGCCAGCTCGGCGTACAACCGGATGCACGTGTAGCGATTTGTGTCGAGCGCAGCCCTGCGTTGATCGTCGGTCTGCTGGCGATTCTTAAGGCCGGCGGCGCCTACGTACCGATCGACGCGAATTACCCGCTGGAACGTATTCACTACATGCTGCAAGACAGCGCTCCGGCGGCGTTGCTGGTGCACGGCGTGACCGCACAGCTGGCCTGCGCGCCGGGGCTGCCGGTGGTCGACCTTGACGGTGGCGATTGGCGCGAGCACGCCCTGCATAACCCGCAGGTGGCCGGGCTGAGCCCGACGCACTTGACCTACGTGATCTACACCTCGGGCTCCACCGGTCAGCCCAAAGGCGTGATGGTCGAGCACCAGGGCGTGGTCAACATGCTTGGCTGGTACCTCGAAGACGTCGGGCTGGACGCCAGCGATGCGGTGCTGCTGCTGACCTCCCACAGCTTCGACCTGACTCAGAAAAACATCTTCGCCAGCCTTGCGGTGGGTGCCACCTTGCACCTGGCGGACAGCCCGTTTGATCCGGCGAGTATCGTGCGCCAGATCGGCGAGCAGGCGATCACCCACATCAACCTGGCACCGAGTGCGTTCTATGCGCTGATCGATGCCGACCAACAACAGGTGTTGAGCGGCCTGCGCAGGGTGGTCCTGGGCGGTGAGCCGATCAAACTGTCGCAGTTGGAAAAACTACAGGCCCCACGCCCGCTCTTCATCAACAGCTATGGCCCGACAGAGTGCAGCGACGTGGTTGCGTGGCACGCGGTCGACGCCGACCTTTCGAGCTATGGGGCGAGCGATATTCCCCTGGGCCGGCCATTGCGCAACCTGACGCTCTACGTGCTGGATGCCTACGGGCAACCGATGCCGACCGGCAGCGTCGGTGAGCTGTACATCGGCGGCGCCGGTGTGGCGCGCGGTTACCTCAACCGTGAAGAACTGACGGCCGAGCGTTTCCTCGACGACCCGCACACCACCGGCGGGCGCATGTACCGCACCGGCGACCTGGCGCGCTATCGTACAGACGGCACGCTCGACTACCTGGGGCGCAATGACGACCAGGTCAAAATTCGCGGCCTGCGCATCGAGCTCGGTGAAATCGAAGCCTTGCTCGCGGCCTGTCCCGAGGTCATCGAAGCGGCAGTACTGGTGCGTGATGAACGCCTGGTGGCGTACTTCACAGGGCAGGCGCCAAAGGTCGAAGACCTGCGTACCTACCTGCAAGGCGCATTGCCGGAGTACATGGTGCCGTCGGCCTATGTGCAGCTCGCGGTATGGCCGCTGAGCCCCAACGGCAAGCTGGATCGCAAGGCGCTGCCGGCGCCGGGCCTCGATGCGGTAGTCAGTGGCGTGTATGAATCCCCCGAGGGCGAGCTTGAAACCACGCTGGCGCAGATCTGGCAGGATTTACTGGGGTTGGAGCAGGTCGGGCGCCAGGGGCACTTCTTTGAATTGGGCGGGCATTCGCTGCTGGCGATGCGCTTGATCTCCCAGGTGCGCCAGCGGCTGGGCGTGGAGTTGAGCCTGGCCGAGTTGTTTGCCCAGCCGCAACTGGCCGCGTTGGCTCAGGTGCTGGCCCAGGCGGCGCGCAGCACCTTGCCGGCCATCCTGCCGGTGCCTAGAGACCAGGACTTACCGCTGTCGTTCGCCCAGCAACGTTTGTGGTTCCTGGCGCAGATGGAAGGCGCCAGTACTGCCTACAACATGCCGATTGCCCTCGGGCTGCGGGGCCACCTGGATGCCCAGGCGCTGGAAAGCGCGCTGGCCTCCATCGTGGCGCGTCACGAAGCCCTGCGCAGCCGGTTTGTGCAACACAACGATGAACCCCTGGTGTGTATTGACCCGCCGGAGCAGGGGTTCGCGCTGCTGCGCCTGTCAGTCGACAATGATGTCGCGTTGCAGGCGCATATCAGTGCCGACGCGCTGGAACCCTTCGACCTGGAGCGAGGACCGTTGATTCGGGCCTGCCTGTTGCAGCGTGCCGACGATCACCATGTGTTGCTGCTGACCATGCACCACATCGTCTCCGATGGTTGGTCGATGGGGGTGCTGACCCGTGAACTGATGGCGCTGTACGAGGCGTTCCGTCTTGGCCACGCCGATCCGCTGCCGCCGTTGACCCTGCAATACAGCGACTTTGCCGTATGGCAACGGCGTTGGTTGAGTGGCGAAGTCCTGCAGCAGCAAAGCCAGTACTGGCAGCAAGTGCTCGCCGATGCGCCTGCACTGCTGATGCTGCCCACCGATCGCCCACGGCCGGCTCGCCAGGACTACAGCGGCGCCACCTTGAGCCTGCTGCTCGACGTCAACCTGACCGCCGGCCTCAAGGCCCTTAGCCAGCGCCACGGCACCACGTTGTACATGACCATGATGGCGGCGTGGGCCGCGTTGCTCTGCCGGTTGTCCGGCCAGGATGAAGTGGTGATCGGCTCGCCGACCGCCAACCGCATGCGCGCCGAAGTCGAAGGGCTGATCGGCCTGTTCGTCAACACCCTGGCGGTGCGTATCGGCGCCGGCGAAGACTGGAGCGTGGCAGCCTTGCTGGCCCATGCCAAGGACCGCACGCTGGCGGCGCAAGCCCATCAAGACTTGCCGTTCGAGCAAGTGGTGGAGGTGCTCAAGCCGGCGCGCAGCCTGGCCCATAGCCCGGTATTCCAGACCTTGTTGACCTGGCAGAACAGCGACGGCCCAAGCCTGGTGATGGGCGACTTGCAGTTCGAAGGGGTTGGTCAGGCCAGCAGTTTTTCCAAGTTCGACCTGTCATTGGACCTCAGCGAAGTGCAGGGCCACATCACCGGCGCACTGGAGTACGCCACCGCGCTGTTCGACGAGACCACGATGCAACGTTATCTGGGCTATTTCGAACGCCTGCTGCAGGCGATGGTCGCCGATGACCAGGCCCGGTTGGCACACATCCGGTTGCTGGATGAAGAGGAGCGCAACTACCTGCTGCACGACCTTAACGCCAACCAGGTGGCCTATCCGCACGACAGCACCATTCACCAGTTGTTCGAGGCCCAGGTCGAGGCGCATCCGCACGCCATCGCCGTGGCGTTCGAACAGCAACTCCTCAGTTATGCCGAGTTGAACCGCCGAGCCAACCGCCTTGCGCACCAGTTGATCGGCCTTGGGGTCGGCCCGGATGACCGCGTGGCAATCTGCGCCGAGCGGGGCGATGAGGTGCTGGTGGGCCTGCTCGGGGTGCTGAAGGCCGGCGCCGCCTATGTGCCGCTGGACCCCAACTACCCGCCGGAGCGCCTGGCCTACATGATCGCCGACAGTGCGCCGTCGGTGGTGCTGAGCCAGCGCAGGCTGCTGGAGCGCCTGCCGGCGCTGACGATTGCGCACGTGCTGCTCGATGCGCCGCATACGGGTGCCGAACACAACCCACAGGTACCGGGCCTGACAGCTCGTCACCTGGCGTATGTGATCTACACCTCGGGTTCGACCGGCAATCCCAAGGGCGTGATGATCGAGCACCGTGGGCTGGTCAACTACAGCCTGGACGCCGCGCGCTTGTTCGGCTTGACCGCGCAGGACACGGTGCTGCAACAAAACACCCTGAACTTCGACCTGTCGGTGGAGGAGATCTTCCCGGCCCTGCTGGCGGGCGCAACCTTGGCGCCGAGCCGCCATGTCTTTGGCAGCGAAGCCGCGAAGGACCCGGCGATCACGCCCACCGTCCTGCACCTGACGGCGGCGCACTGGCACACCCTGGCCGCCGAATGGCACCACACGCCGCACCAGGCCCAGGCGCATTTGCAGCATGTGCGCTTGATCAACGTCACCGGTGATGCGCTGTCGGCGCAGAAGTTGGAGCTGTGGGACGAAGTGCGTCCGGCCCATACCCGCCTGATCAACACCTATGGCCCGACGGAAGCGACGGTGTCCTGCACCGCGGCCTACGTGACCCATAGCGCGGACACCAACGGCAACACGACCATCGGCAAACCGATGGCCAACACCCGTATCTACCTGCTGGACAGCCAGCAGCAGCCGGTGCCGCTCGGTGTGGCGGGGGAGATCTTCATCGGCGGTGAGGGGGTTGCACGCGGTTATCTGAACCTCGACGTCATCAGCGCCGAGCGCTTTATCGCTGATCCGTTCAGCACCGCGCCGGCTGCGCGGATGTACAAGACCGGTGACTTGGCGCGCTACCTGGCCGATGGTTCGATCGAGTACCTGGGCCGCAATGACTTCCAGGTCAAGGTGCGCGGCTTCCGTATCGAATTGGGCGAGATCGAAGCGCGCCTCGGCAACTGCGCCGGGGTCAAGGAAGCGGCTGTGATTGCCCGCGAAGACCTGCCCGGCGAGAAGCGCCTGGTGGCCTACGTGGTACCGCACGCCGGGGTCAGCCTCACGGCGGCCGGCCTGCGCAGTTACCTGGCGCCGTTACTGGCCGAATACATGATTCCGTCTGCGTTCGTGACCCTCGAGGCTTTGCCGCTGACGCCTAATCGCAAGCTCGACCGCAAGGCCTTGCCGGCCCCGGATCAGCTGGCGGTGGCCAGCCGTGATTACCAGGCGCCCGAGGGGCGTATCGAACGCAGTCTTGCGCTGATCTGGGCGCAGGTTTTGCAGCTGGAGCAGGTCGGTCGGCATGACAACTTCTTCGAGCTGGGGGGCCATTCGCTGCTGGCGGTCAAACTGGTGGAGCGCATGCGCCAGGAAGACCTTCGGGTCGACGTCGGCGCCTTGTTTACCCACCCGACCCTGGCGGGGTTGGCCAAGGTCGTGGGCAGCCGCCGTGCACTGGCCATTCCGGCCAATGGCATCACCGCCGCGTGCCAACGGATTACCCCGCAGATGTTGCCGCTGGCCAGCCTCGGCCAGGACGAAATCGATAGCCTGGTCGCCAGCGTGCCGGGCCAACTGGCCAACGTGCAGGACATCTACGGCATGACGCCGTTGCAGGAAGGCATTCTCTACCACCATTTGCTTGCCGATGAAGGCGACGTTTACCTGGAGCAGGCGACGTTCAACTTTGACAGCCGCGAGCGCCTCGACGCCTTTGCCCAGGCGTTGCAAGGCGTGGTCGAGCGCAACGATATCCTGCGCTCGACCATGCGCTGGGAAGGCTTGAGCGAGCCGGTGCAGGTGGTGCTGCGCCATGTGCCATTCGCACTCGAAGAGATCAGCCTGGAAGGCGAGGGCGACGCCGCCGCGCAACTGCGTGAGCGCTTCGACCCGCGCCATTTCCGCATGGACCTGCACGACGCCCCGCTGATGCGTCTGGTGTGTGCCTATGACGGCCCGCAACAGCACTGGTCCGCGCTGTTTATGTTCCATCACATGCTGTTCGATCACGTCGCCATGGACATCCTGCAATACGAGTTGCAGGCGTTCCTTTCGGGCCAGGAAGCCCGCCTGAATGCACCGGTGCCGTACCGCAACTACGTGGCCCAGGCACGCCTGGGCATGACCGAACAGGAGCATGAAGCGTTCTTCAGCGCGATGCTGGCGGACATCGACGAACCGACCCTGCCGTTCGGCCTGCACGATGTGCAAGCCGGGGGGGCCCTGGAACTGGCGCAACTGCCCGTGGAAGACAGCCTCGGTCAGCGCCTGCGCAGTGCTGCGCGGCAACTGGGCGTGAGTGCCGCCAGCCTGATTCATGTGGCATGGGCCCAAGTGTTGGCGCATGTCTGCGGCCAGGATGACGTGGTGTTCGGTACGGTGCTGATGGGCGGCATGCAGGGCGGCGAACGCGCCCTGGGGCTGTTTATCAACACCTTGCCGCTGCGCGTGAGCCTGGGTGCCGAAAGCGCGCAGGCGGGGGTCAAGGCTACCCATGCCCGCCTGAGCACGCTGTTGAGCCATGAACACGCTTCCCTGGCTTTGGCGCAGCGTTGCAGCGGCGTGGCCGCGCCGGCACCGCTGTTCAGCGCCTTGCTCAACTACCGTCACAGTGTCGGCGCAGCCTCCAGTGAGGACATTGCCGTATGGGCCGGTATCCAGGCCCTGGGCGGTGAAGAGCGCAGTAACTATCCGCTGTCACTGGACGTCGATGACTTTGGCCAGGCCTTTGCCCTGACCGTGCAGGTCAGCCCGGACATCGGCGCGCAGCGCGTATGTGCCTATATGCACGGCGCGTTGGACAGCCTGGTGGACGCATTGGATCGCACCCCGAACGCTTCACTGAGCAGCCTGGAGATTCTGCCGCTGGTCGAGCGTCGCCAAGTGTTGCTGGACTTCAACCAGACCCGCACCGACGACGCCCAGGACCAACTGATCCATGGGTTGTTCGAGCAACAGGTACAGCGCAATGCCGATGCCATCGCGCTGGAGTTTGACGGCCAGTCGCTCACCTATGGCGAGTTGAATGCCCAGGCCAACCAGTTAGCCCATCATTTGATCGCCCTCGGCGTGCAGCCCGATGACCGTGTAGCCATCGCCCTGGAACGCGGAACACAGATGGTGGTGGCCTTGCTCGCCAGCCTGAAGGCTGGCGCCGCCTACGTGCCGCTCGACCCGGCCTACCCGCCACAACGCCTGGCCTTCATGCTGGCCGACAGTGCGCCGCGAGTGTTGCTCAGTGAGTATGCGGTACTGCCGTTGCTCGGTGCGCTGCCACAGGCGTTGCACGTGGTGACCTTGAACAGTGCGCTGCAACCCTGGCGTGAGCTGAGTGAGCACAACCCGCTCGCGGCTGAACGGGGGCTCGACAGCGGGCACCTGGCCTACGTGCTGTACACCTCCGGCTCCACCGGTACGCCCAAAGGCGTGATGATCGAGCATGCCGGTCTGTGCAACGAGATCCGTGCCATTCGCGGCTTGACCGGCCTGACGGCGGGGGATCGTGCACTGCAATTTGCGACCATCAACTTTGATGCCTCCATCGAGGAGATCTTCGGTGCGCTGACCTGCGGCGCCACCCTGGTGCTGCGCAGCGCTGCCTGGTTGAATGATGCCGCTCAATTCTGGGCGCTGGCGGCGCAGGCGCGTCTGTCAGTGATCAGTCTGCCTACGCGGTTCTGGCAGGGCCTGGCGGACGACCCTGTGACCGCCATTCCGAGCTCCGTGCGGGTAGTCGTGGTGGGTGGTGAAGAACTGAGCCCGGAAGCGGTGCAGCACTGGTTCCTGCGCAGCGGGCATACGCCACGCTTGCTCAATACCTATGGCCCGACCGAGGCCACGATTATCGCCACCGCCAATGAGGTGTTCGCAGCCAACCCGCACCCACGCGCCATTGGCCGTCCAATTGCCAATACCCGTGTGTATGTGTTGGATGCCCATGGCCATCCGACTGGTCTGGGAGTGGCCGGTGAGATTCATATTGCCGGTGCCGGCCTCGCACGAGGCTATCTCAACCAACCGCAACTGAGCCGCGAGCGCTTTCTGGCCGACCCGTTCAGCGATGCACCAGGCCGAATGTATAAAACCGGTGACCTTGGCCGCTGGCTGCCGGACGGCACGCTGGAGTACCTGGGGCGCAATGATGACCAAGTGAAAATCCGAGGCTTCCGCATAGAACTGGGCGAAGTCGAAAGTGCGCTGCTGGCTTGCGAAGGTGTGCGCGCGGCGGTGGTCATGGCCCGGGATGACAGCGCGGGGCAGGTCAGCGGCAAGCAGTTGGTGGCCTACCTGTGCGGGACGCCGGTTTCGATCGAGCAACTGCGCGAGGAGCTGCTGACTCACTTACCGCAGTACATGATGCCCAGTGCCTATGTGCAGTTGGACAGCTTGCCGGTAACGCCCAATGGCAAGCTGGACCGCAAGGCGCTGCCGGCTCCGGAGCAGGTGATGCTCAGCCGCGACTACGAAGCCCCGGCGGATGCGCTGGAAGCTCGGTTGGCGAGCCAGTGGGCCCAGGTGCTGAAACTGCCACGAGTGGGGCGTCACGACAGCTTCTTTGAATCGGGCGGGCACTCGCTGTTGGCGATTCGCCTGGTCAGCCTGTTGGCTCAAGCACAGGTGCAGGTGACGTTGGCAGAGTTGTTCCAGCACGCCAGCGTCGCGTCGATGGCGGCGCTGTTGCGCTTGCGCACCGATGCGCCGGCGCTGGAACAGGGCCTGGTCACCGTGCGTGCCGGGGGCACGCAGGCTCCGCTGTTCCTGGTGCACGAGTTCAGCGGCTTGAATGTGTATTTCCCGGCGCTGGGCCAGCATCTGGACGCTGATATTCCGGTGTACGGGCTCGAAGGCGTGGCCTGGGGGGCGCCGCAGTTGCAGACCATGCAATGCCTGGCCTCCCGGCATATCGACCTGATGCGCACGGTTCAACCCCACGGCCCTTACCGCCTGGCCGGTTGGTCGTTCGGCGGGGTACTGGCGTACGAAATCGCGGCGCAGTTGATCGGCATGGACGAGGAGGTGAGCTTCCTCGGCTTGCTCGATACCCACGTGCCGCGCCTGGTGGACCAGGGCAAGGCGCGCTGGTCGGTGGCCCATGCCCATCACTTGCATCTGCTTGAACAGTGCCGGGCTTTTTGCCAGGCCCAGGTGCCGGTGGACAGCCACGCGCTGGCGACCCTGGCACAGCTGGAGCGCGAAGCCGAGCAACTGGACTTCAACAGCCTGTTGCAACGCTGTCGCGACGCCGGCTTGTTGCAACCGCAGTTGGCGGCACTGTCACGTGATGGGTTGTGGGCTTACCTGGATCGTGAAGTCGCCCACGGCCATGCGCAGGCGCATTACAACCTGTTCGCGCTGAATATTGCGGTGCATTTGTTCACTGCTGAACAGCGTACTGATGACGCTTCACGCAGCAGCGAGACGCTGGGCTGGGATCAGATCGTGCCGGCCGCGTTGCTGCACCGCATTAATGTACCGGGCGATCACCAGAGCATGATGCAGGCGCCGCACATCGCGGCCCTGGGCCAGGCCCTCGGCACAGCCCTGAGTGCCTTGCCGGCGGCCACGAACCAGGCGCTGCATCAGCCGCTGCTGACGATCCAGAGTGGGCAGGCCGGGCGTGCACCGATCTTCTGCATCCCTGGGGCCGGCGACAGCGTTACCGGCTTTATCGGGCTGACCGATGCGTTTGGGCCGGATTGGCCGATCCATGGCCTGCAACCCCGTGGGCTGGACGCCAAATCGGTGCCCCATAGCCGTGTGGAATCGGCGGCGCAGGCGTATCTGGTGGCGCTGGAACAGCAATGCCCGGTCGGGCCCGTGCATCTGCTGGGGCATTCGTTTGGCGGTTGGGTGGCGTTCGAAGTCGCGCTGCGCCTGCAGGCGCTGGGACGTGAAGTGCTGTCCCTGACCCTGGTCGACAGTGAGGCTCCTGGCGGCACCGGCGTGGCCGGCAAGCCGTACACGGCCACCGGTGTATTGCTGCGGCTGATCGAAACCATGCAACTGGCGGCCGGAAAACCCTTCGGGATTGATCCGCACGTGTTTGCCAGCCTTGACGAAACGGCGCAACTGGCGGCGTTGCACGGCGCCATGGTGCGGGTCGGCATGCTCTCGGCACGCTCGACCCCGGATGTGATGTACGGCCCGGCGCGTACCTTCGGTGCCGCGCTGCGCACGGTGTACCAGCCACGCTCGCGCTTCAACGGCCCTATACGCCTGGTGCTGGCCGAGGATCCGACTCTGGACGCCCAGGGCAATCAGCGCGAACAGGCCGGCATGATCGAGGGGTGGAGCCGGCATACCGATCACCTGGAGACCTGGTATGGCCCAGGCAACCATTTCACGTTGCTCAAGGCGCCGTATGTTTACAGCTTGGCGTCCTGGTGGCACGACGGGCTGGTCGTGCCGGTCGGCAAGGTGACCTCATGACCTGTGGCAGAGGGGGAGCCGGCACGGGCGCTTGCGCCCTTACCTGAAGCAAGCAATCACGCAACTCAGCGCGAGCCCGGCAACTGGTCGGGCCTACCTTTCAACGTATTAGTGGTCATCTATGGAAAAGTCGAAGTTTCGCAAGATTGTCTGGGGCGTGGGTCTGGCCGTTGTTGCCGGCCTGGTGGTCTATTCGGTGCAGTCGCCGGCCGAGCCGCCGCAGTATCTGACTGCCAAGGTCGAACGGGGCGAGATCGAGAATTCGGTGCTGGCCACCGGGATTCTGCAGGGGGTCAAGCAGGTGGATGTCGGTGCGCAGGTCTCCGGCCAGTTGAAGTCTCTTAAGGTCAAGCTTGGCGACAAGGTCAAGAAGGGCCAGTGGTTGGCCGAGATCGACCCGTTGGTGCTGCAGAACGCGCTGCGCCAGGCCCAGGTCAACGAGGAAAACCTCGACGCGCAACGCAGGGCCACGGCGGCCCAGGTCGCCCAGACCAAATCGGTATGGGAGCGTTACCGCAGCCTGCAATCGGATGCCGCGATCTCCAAGCAGGATTTCGAGACCGCCGAATCCAACTACCTGGTGCAGAGCGCCAACCTGGTGGCCCTGGACGCACAGCTGAAAAATGCGCGGATCCAGATCGACACCGCCAAGGTCAACCTGGGCTACACCCGTATCGTCGCGCCGATTGACGGTGATGTGGTCGGCATTGTCACTCAGGAAGGCCAGACCGTGATCGCCGAACAACTGGCACCGGTGCTGCTGAAACTGGCAGACCTGGACACCATGACGATCAAGGCTCAGGTATCGGAGGCGGATGTGATCCATATCCAACCGGGCCAGGAGGTGTACTTCACGATCCTGGGCGAAGCCAACAAGCGTTATTACGGCAAACTGCGCGGCACCGAGCCGGCGCCGCAGAACTACCTGGACACCCAGGCCGCCGGCACCACCAAGCAGAACACAGCGGTGTTCTACAATGCCCTGTTCGACGTGCCTAATCCGGAACATCGCCTGCGGATCTCGATGACCGCGCAGGTGCGCATCGTGCGGGACACCGCCAAGGATGTGCTGATGATGCCAGTGGCTGCGCTGGGCAAGCGCAATGCAGACGGCTCGTACGTCGTGCGCGTGGTGGATGAGACTGGCCACGCCCAGGAGCGCAACGTGCAGGTGGGAATCAACAATAACGTCAAGGCTCAGATCAAGGATGGCCTGGTGGAAGGTGACAAAGTCGTTATCGGTGATCCGACCCCAGCCGTGGCGGGGATCTGACAATGACCCAAGCATTGTTGGAGCTCAAAGGCATCAGCCGCAGCTTCGTGGCGGGTGAGAAGGCGTTCATGGCCCTCAAGGATGTCAACCTGACCATCAACGCCGGGGAAATGGTGGCGATCACGGGGGCCTCAGGCTCAGGCAAATCGACGCTGATGAATATCCTTGGCTGCCTGGATTACGCCACCGATGGTAGCTACACCATCAGCGGTCGCGAAACCCGCGACCTGGCGGACCAGGAACTGGCCGAGCTGCGCCGTGATCACTTCGGGTTTATCTTTCAGCGCTACCATTTGCTACCGCACTTGAGCGCGATGCATAACGTCGAGATGCCGGCGATTTATTCCGGCGTACCGGAAGGGCAGCGCCACAGCCGTGCCAAGGAACTGCTGGCGCGACTCGGCCTGGCCGGCCACCTGGTCAACCGCCCCAGCCAGTTGTCCGGCGGGCAACAGCAACGGGTGAGTATCGCGCGGGCCCTGATGAATGGCGGCGAGGTCATTCTGGCCGATGAACCGACCGGCGCACTCGACACCGCCAGCGGCAAGGAGGTGATGAACATCCTTTTGGAACTGCACGCGGCAGGGCACACGGTGATCATCGTGACCCACGACGCCAAGGTCGCTGCGCACGCCGAGCGCATTATCGAGATGCGCGACGGTGAGATTGTCAGTGACCGGCTCAATGAACGGCCCGGGGTCGAACTGGCCGAATCGGCCAATACCAAGGTTCGGGCCAAGCCGGGGCGGCGTCTGGTGGCGAGCCTTGGGTTGTTCAAGGAAGCGTTTGTGATGGCCTGGGTGGCGCTGATTTCTCACCGCATGCGCACGCTGCTGACCATGCTCGGCATCGTGATCGGCATCACCTCGGTGGTGTCGATCGTGGCCATCGGTGAAGGCGCCAAGCGCTATGTACTGAGTGACATCCAGGCGATCGGCAGCAATACCATCGATATCTACCCAGGCACCGACTTTGGCGACAGCCATGCCTCAGCCATCGAGACCCTGGTGTTATCCGATGTCACGGCCCTCAGCCAGTTGCATTACATCGACAGCGCCACGCCAAATGCCGGGCGCAATCTGTTGCTGCGCTTTGGCAATATCGACGTGGATGCCACGGTCAACGGCGTGAGTGCCAGCTCGTTCCAGGTCCGTGGGATCAAGATCGCCGAAGGCATCACCTTCAGTCAGGACGACGATACGCGCCAGGCTCAGGTGGTGGTGATCGACCACAACACCCGCAACCGGCTGTTTGGGCCGAATGTCGAGGCACTTGGCCAAATCATCTTGGTGGGAAACCTGCCGTGCACGGTGATTGGCGTGGCGGCGGACAATAAAAACATCTTCAACACCAGCAAGGCACTGAATGTCTGGGTGCCGTACGAGACCGCCGCTGGCCGCCTGTTGGGCCAGCGTTACCTGGACAGCATCACGGTGCGGATCAAGGACGGCCAGCCGAGCAAGGTGGTGGAAGAAAACGTGACCAAGCTGATGGAGCAGCGCCACGGCACCAAGGATTTCTTTACCTACAACCTCGACAGCATCATGCAAACGGTACAAAAGACCAGCCAGTCGCTGGCCTTGCTGCTGTCATTGATTGCGTTGATTTCCTTGGTGGTGGGGGGCATTGGCGTGATGAATATCATGCTGGTGTCGGTAACCGAGCGCACACGGGAAATCGGCATTCGAATGGCCGTGGGCGCGCGTCAGTCGGACATCCGCCAGCAGTTCCTGGTGGAAGCGGTCATGGTGTGTCTGATCGGTGGGGTGATTGGTATCTCGTTATCGTTTGGCATCGGCTTTGTCTTTTCCCTGGTCATCAAGGAATGGCAGATGGTGTTTTCCCTGGAATCGATTGTCACCGCATTCGTGTGTTCAAGCCTGATTGGCATCATCTTCGGATTTGTACCAGCCCGTAATGCGGCGCGGTTGGATCCGATCGAAGCCCTCGCACGGGATTGAGGCTGGTAAAAAAGCCCGCTCACCTTGACCGGTGGCGGGCTTTTTTGGTGCCTGTTTCAGGGCTGGACGCCTATGTCAGTTCGACTGGCCGACGACATGCAAACGATGTGCGCTGGCGTTTTTGATCGCGTCCTCAAAACGGTCGAGCACGCTGCCCACCTGGGCTTCGGTAATGGTCAGGGCCGGTAGAAAACGCAGGACCGAACCGTGGCGCCCACCGGTTTCGATGATCAGGCCATTGTCGAAGCAATTGAGTTTGATCGCCCGTGCCAGTGTGCCGTCACCGAGGCCCGCACGCTTGTGCACGCCCGGCTTGGTGACTTCAACGCCAATCATCAGTCCACGGCCACGTACATCGGCGATCGGGTCATGCCGCTGGGCGATTTCTTTCAGGCCTGCGAGCAGTTGCGCACCCCGTGCAGCCGCGTGCTCCACCAAGCCGGCCTGGTGGATATGGCGCATGGTCGCGCGCCCGGCGACCATCGCGATCTGATTACCGCGGAACGTGCCGGCATGCATGCCCGGACCCCAGGTGTCGAGGTGCTCGGCGTAAACTATCACCGACAGCGGGTAGCCGCCGCCGATCGCTTTGGACAGGACCAGGATGTCGGGGACGATACCGGCATGTTCGATGGCAAAGGTGCTGCCGGTACGGCCCAGGCCAGTCTGCACTTCGTCGATGATCAGCACGATGCCCAATTGCTGGGTGATCTCACGCAATCCACGCAGCCATTCGGCCGAGGCGGGGATGCAACCGCCTTCACCCTGCACCACTTCAACGAGCACAGCGGCGGGAAGGGTGACGCCGCCTTCCGGGTCCGAGAGCACGGTGCGGATGTACTCGATCGACAGTTGGTCCGTCTGCTCACCGTCGGTGCCGAACGGGCAGCGAAAGCGGTAAGGGTAGGGGAGGAAGTGGGTGTTTTGCGCGGTGACACTGGGAATGCCTTTGGGGTTCAGATTTCCCATGGCCGACAGCGCACCCGCGGTCATGCCGTGGTAGCCACCGTGAAAGGCCATCAGCGCTGAGCGTTTGGTGTAATGACGCGCTAGCTTGATGGCGGCTTCCACCGCGTCCGAGCCGCTGGGGCCGCAAAACAGAATCTTGCTGGAGGCGCGCATCGCGGCCGGCAACTGAGAAAACAGCTCTTGCACAAACGCATGCTTGGCGGGTGTGGCGAGGTCCAGGGCTTGTTGCAGTTGGTCGGTGCTCAGAAAGTCCAGTACAGCTTCCTTGACGGCAGGTGGGTTGTGGCCCAGGGCCAGGGTGCCGGCGTTAGCCAGGCAGTCGAGGTATTCCCTGCCTTGTGCATCCTTGACCCACACGCCATTTCCGCTGACAAACAGGCGTTGGAAAGTGGCGGCGTAGGTGCGAGCATTCGATTCAACTTTCTTCAGATAACTTAGCTCTTCCATAATCATGCACTCATCGGCTGCGTCAGTGCGCAGCGCTGGATAGTTGATGAAACAAGAAACGGCGGGTCGTGAATAACGACAAACTCTTCAAGAAAGCAAACGGGGGCGGTTATATGACCGTATTACTGTCGGCAGCGAAAATAAAATCAGCCGAAAGTTAGCCGTGATGCTTCTGAAATGAGCGCTACCAAGGTAATTGATGGCCGTAGCCAGTTTGAAGGAAGCAGACAGTGATCGCTATCGGCTTAGGCGCAGGATGCCCCTGAAATCCATGTCATGGACATGGCATGGGTGGCAGCGAACTGGGTACAAGGTCTACACGAGAAAGTTGTGCATGCAAGGTCGCGCAGAAGAACGACGTTTATATCGCCGCCTGCGTCGGCAAATGAGTAAAAAGGCGTTGCTATCAGGCAGTAATGGCACTGCCTTTACCAACTTGCAACCTTAGCAGCGCCTGGATTGGCATGCATCCAACGAATCAGCGAATGCCGCCCACGAATACCCATTTTGATAACAGCACGTTTGAGGTAGCTTTCCACTGTGTTGACTTTCAGTACCAGCGCGTCAGCCAACTCAGGAGCGGTGTGTCCCGCTAAAAGGCCGATGCAAATTTCCTTCTCACGATTGGACAGCTTCAGGCCCGATTGCATTAGACGATTTTCAAAACGCTGGCGCAGGGAGTCAATGTTTGCGTTGTTGGGGACAAAATTTTCAGCGGCGATATTTTTGTCGAGAACCGCTTGTGAATTAATCGCGTTGATGTGTTTCTCTACCAGGGGTAGCAGCAATGATGAGAAATCCTTGAGCGTTATTTGTTCTTGCGTTGAGAAGCTATCGGCGTGCATGCGATATAACGAAATTATATAACAATATTCGTTTTTGAGTGATTTCAGATGCAGCTGGGAGCTAAAGGGAATAGTTGTTAAGGCCTGTTCAATCCCGACATTAACCACCGATGAACAGTCGGTCATGTGGTGAACAGGGGAGCATTCACTCATCAGCAGCTCACTCGTCAAGACCTCCGTAGTTTGTTTATTGGATCCAATGGGTGAGGCCATACATGCGGGGCCTTGTATCTCGTGGCTGATCGTATTGGGCTCTGCACGTGACGCGTCGGCGTCTTTTACGCGTAATTGCGTAATGTACGTAGCATCCACGTGCAACTTGGTGAGTACCAGATCGTGCAAAAGCCGCGTAAATTTTCGGCTGCCCGCACTGGTGATGACCTTACCGATAAGAGGGAACAGGGTTTGGGAGTTAATCATTTCATTTCACTGTCATGTTTCACGTTGAGGATTGTCGCAGCGGTTGGATCAGGGAGGTCGACGTCAGGCACCGCAACATTGAGCGTTAGAGAGCAGGCTTTGCGGATCGGCAGGGTAAGAAAATTCAAAGTGTTATTGCATGTTTTTAAATGCTGCCCTAGCATGATTACGAATAATGGCCTTCTGATATTATTTGGCCGATTTCCGTCCTCTTGCGCGTATTTTCATCCCTCCATAAGCCGTTGTGCGCCTAGGATTCCGGACAGCAGGCCTATACCCAGCAGAAATACACTGGGGGCCTTGGTCATGACTTTCTGGGCGGCCGCGAAGGACAGCAATCGCCGTGAAATAGCGCCATAGATCAGCAAAATAGAGACGTCGATCACACCCCAGATCAGTGCAAGCAGCAGCCCCTGTTTAATGAAGTCGCCATCGTGTTCAATGAAACCTGGCAGGAAGGCAAGGAAAAATAGTATGTCTTTGGGGTTGGACAGGCCCACTTTCAGGGCGCGCCAGAAAAAGTGACGGCGGCTGTTTTGCACCGGGGCGATTCCATCGGCGCTGGCACGGAGGCTGGAAACCCCAAGCCAGGCCAAATACAGTCCGCCGACAAGTTGGCCCCAATTGAGCAGCAACGGGCTGACGTCCATTGCGGTGTAGATAAGCGTCAGGGTGATCAGCAGCAGAAGTTGGGCGGACAGCACACCGCCAGTGATCGTGGCGGTGGGCCAGGCCTGCCTGGCGTCGGAAATGACCAGAGCCACCACGGGACCAGGAGAGGCGATAAGGAAAAATACCGCTACGGCAAAGGTTAGGTGCAATATGCTCATAGAGAGGTGACCAGGTCCAATATGCGGTTGCTTTTGCCCAGACGTTGCGCGTAGTAGCGATAGCCGGCCACCGCGAAGGTGCGTTGAATCCAACGATCGTTGCCATCCAGACGGGCTGAGAACGCGCTGCGGGCGTGGGCGGTTTTGCGGTTGTCGATGATCAACAGGTCGCCGGCATTGAGGTGCACCGGGCGGGCGACTTCCCAGGCGGCCTTGCGTAAACCCTCAAGTTTGAGTTGCGCGTGCTTGCTGCTTGCGACCATGAACTGAGGGTCGAAACGAAAAAAGGGCGATTCAGGGTCGCCGTATAGAACGGTTTGTTTTTGGTTTATATCGATACGGCAGTTTTTTTCTGTCGTACAGTAGTCCGAGAGGAAGTTGTAGTTTT
This sequence comes from Pseudomonas sp. 58 R 3, assembly GCF_900006605.1. Classification (NCBI taxonomy): domain Bacteria; kingdom Pseudomonadati; phylum Pseudomonadota; class Gammaproteobacteria; order Pseudomonadales; family Pseudomonadaceae; genus Pseudomonas; species Pseudomonas sp. 58 R 3. The sequence goes on from NZ_CVTT01000052.1 coordinate 39,963, forward strand.
CCCCATGAAAATAGTTAAGGTCTGCCGGTGTGACGATGTCGCGGATGTTATCGATGGAGCTGATGAAGGTCGCGGCGTCGGCGTCGGGCGCTTGGCGCAGGCAAAACAACACCAGATAATCCGGCGAGACAGCGTGAAACGCATTTTCGGTATGCAACTCCAGCTCACAATCGTAACTGTCCGAGCTGGCACTCATAGAATGGATTTTATGGGGGAAAAAATTATTGATTATATCGCCGTTGGATTCTTGGATATAACCAATCGGATCACCCAGTATGGCTGTCGCTTTCAAGATAACTTGTTCACTGATCGTGCAGACTTTGTTTAGACTGGCGCGATCAACGGGTGTCGAAGGGATGGTACCGGTCGGCAAGTTTTTTAAATGCAGAAATCCGTTTTTGTTGCCAAATAAACGAAAATTTAATATCTCTGATTCAATGGCTTGGTCAAGACTTGCTAGTTGGATGCTGGAGAGCAGGAGTTGATTGAATTCGGGCATGGTAAGTTGTCTGCTGTGTTTTTTCAATGACGTTGAGGCTGCAGAGGCTAGTGATATGCCATAGGCAGATAAAACACGTTAATCCGGTCTAGGTGCGCTCGATTTTTTTATAGGTTATGTCGCTTATTTGTACGGGTATTATTTTGCAAACGCCCTGTATTTAAAAGCAGAAAAAAAGGACAGGTAAGGATGAGTATGAGTCATGATGCTCTTGATCAAACGGTGCGCCGACTGCCACCGCTCTACGCATTGCGTGCCTTCGAGCTGGCCGCTCGCTTCAGCTCTTTCACTCAGGCGGCCGACAACCTTTTCATCACCCAAAGTGCCGTGAGCCGGCATGTCAAGGCCCTGGAGGAGCATTTTGGCTGCGCGTTATTCGAGCGCAAAGGACCAAAAATAACCCTCACTCAGGCGGGTCGTTTGTTGGCTCAAGAACTGAGAATCGGCTTTCGTCTGATCGAACACGCCTGCACCACAATCACCCGTAAGGAAAAATCCTTGAGGGTCAAGGCGCCTTCCACCTTGACAATGCGCTGGTTGCTGCATGTGCTTGACGAGTTCAATACGGTGGACGTTACAGAGCAGGCGCAATTGTCCAGTGAGTGGATGGATGTTGACTACGTCAACTTCGATGTAGAGCCGTTCGATTGTGCGGTACTGTTGGGCAATGGCTGTTTCTCCAACGAGCTTGGATTTATAAAGCTTTTTGACGAGTGGCTGATACCGGTCTGCTCGCCGGCTTTGCTGGAGCAGCGCAATTTAAGCGGTGAAGACGTGTTTGCCGCCGAGTTGATCCATCCGTCCCGGGACCGTCGTGATTGGCATCGCTGGCTGGAGCGCGTGGGCTTGACGTCCAAGGTTTCCTGGCATACCGGCAAGATTTTCGACACCTTGGAATTGGGTATCTCCGCAGCTATTCAGGGGCGCGGAGTGTCTATCGGTGACTTGGCGCTGGTAGGTGACGAACTGGCCAAAGGGTCTCTGGTATTACCCTATAACAAGGCTGTCAGTACGGGCGACAGCTATTACCTAGTCTGGCCCGCACGCAGTAATGGCAACCCTGCATTAGAGAACTTCAAACGTTATTTACTTGACACTTTGCCTGTTATTGACGAACGAGGGTTGGAGTTCCTAAGTTGAGCGCAGCGCAAACAGTATCGTCCCAACTCAGCCATGGGCGCTCAGCATTCGTTGTCAGACTGCTTCAGGGTTAAACGCGTGAGGTTTGTCGCTGGCCTCGCCCTCAACCAACGCCGCAACGATCGCGTCTACCTCGCCGCCCGCTGCTGCTCGCAACGAATCAAGTCGTGAATAAACGCTGACGATACCGAGGATGTTTATGAGCTCAGGGTACCTTTAGAGGTAGAGATAATATCTGCCCGAGAAATATCCTTAATTTTCAATAAGAAAATCCATCGTTCGATTCCGGGTTCGGCACCATAAATATCAACGGCTTGCATGATTTTTCACGCGAGCCCTTTTTGTTCGATTTTTGTAACAGATTGTTTGCGGCAGGCGCAGAAACCTATAAAGTTAACCTTTCGGTCAGCTTTGCACTGTCAGCTCCAGCCTTTTGCTTCCAGCGAAAGCGCTCCTGCAAGGATCGATTCCCCAGTACATAACTAAAAGGGCGGACCCATAACCGCCCAGAGGATGATCCATGTCCAACCGTGATATCTCCCGGCGCTCGTTCCTTCAGGGCGGGCTGGTGGCGGGTGTGAGCGTGACGCTTACACCGCTCAGCACCCAGGCGCTGGCGGCCTTGATGGAAAACAGCGTGACCGTGCCGTCCGAGCAATGGCTCGGCAACAACGGCAAGGCACGCTCGCGTAACGACGCCTTGTCCAAGGTCTGCGGGAGCAAGGTGTTTGCCCGCGACATCCGCGCCAAGGACATGCCGGGCTGGCCGCAGCAGCAGGGCCACGCCATGTTGCTGAAGACAACCAAGGCCGATCGCATCTACGCCGGCTACGACCTGTCGTGGCTCGGCGCCGAGTTGCAACCTGACCGCATTGTCACCGCCGCCGACCTGGACAAAGACGGCATCGTCTTCCCGGAAGAGCACGCGCCAGATCCGCTGCTGCCGGAAGGCAAGGTGCCGATGTTCATCGGTCACCCTGTGGCGATCCTGATCTGGAACGACTTCGAGCGTTTCCGTCAGGCCAAGGCCAAACTCAAATTCAATGATAAAGCCATCCGTTACGGCGCCCAGGTGCCGTACTACGAACGTGATCCGTACGGCAGCTTCCGCTACGTGCGCGTCGGCGGTGCGACCTCGGCGGACGAAGATGAATTCGCCAGCCTCAAGGATTCGATCCTGTTCCCGATGCTGAAAAACCGTCGCCCGGTGTGGAATTCCCAGCCGGACCTGCACGGCAACCTGACCGAGCGCGGGCTGTTTTACGCCGACCGGATGCAGCAGCAAATCGACGCGCCGCCAGACAACTGGCTGGTGTTCGACGAGCGCTACAAAACCCCGTCGATTGAACCGGCGGCGATGGAGCCGGACAACGGTAACGGCTGGTACGATCCGGCCACCAAGACGTTGCACTTTGTGGTCGCGACCCAGTGCCCGCTGGAAGCCGCCACCGAAACCGCGAAGATGATCGCGCCATCGCGCTTCGGCCTGGCGAATCTGAACATGCACCCGGGTTACACCGTCGGTTACGGTTCCAAGGACCACAACATATTTGTCTACTACGCAGCCCTGGCCGCGTTGTACGGTGCCGGTGTGCCGGTGCGCCTGGCCAACGACCGCTATGAGCAGTTCCAGAGCGGCATCAAGCGTCATCCGTTCGACATCCGCTACCAATTGGCGGTGGATAAACACGATCACAGTTTCCAGATTTTTCGCGCCGAGATGAACGTCGACGGCGGCGGGCGGATCAACTACAGCCCTTCGGTGGCAGCGGTTGGCGCCACGGCAGCGCAGTCGATCTACTACATGCCGCAGAACGATTTGCAGGTCACGGCCTACCATTCCCGCGCGGTTGAGGCGGGTTCGATGCGCGGTTACGGCACCCTGCAAAGTATGGCCTCGACCGAGATGATGGTCGACGAAATCGCCGGGCGTCTGGGCATCGACGCCATCGACCTGCGCAAGAAAAACGCCTTGCTGTCGGGCATGAAAAACACCCAGGGCGCGGTGCCGGCGGGGGCGTTGCGCTTACACGAGATTCTCGACAAAGCGGCTGCCCACGACGTCTGGAAAAACCGCGACCAGATCAAAAAGACCCGCGAGGCCGCTGACCCGGATAACTGGTATGGCGTGGGTTTTGCCATCTGCCAAAAAGACTTCGGCACCGGTTCCGAGGCACCCATGGCCAGCATCGAATTCACCGCCGAAGGCCACGTGACGTTGCGCCATATCGGCATTGAAATCGGCACCGGCATGTCCACCTCGCAGGCCCTGGTGGTGGCGGATTTCATCGGCATCCCGGCCACGCAAGTGAAGACCGGCGAAACCGAATGGCAAGAGTTGCAACTGATCACGGGCGGCAACCCTTACATCATGAGCCAGGCCGAGCAGGATGGTTTTCTGCGTAACCCGCGTTGGGTCGGCAAACTGGCGTCGGCCTCGTCGGCGACCAACTCGGCGTATTACTTCAGCCACGCCACCCGTGAAGCCTCCCGGGTGCTGTTCAACCACGGCCTGTGGCCGGCGGCGTTGCAGATCTGGGGCCAAGGCCCTTACGGCGGCCAGGCCAACCCGTACGTGGTGCGCCGCGAAGACGCGCATTGGGTCGACGGCAAACTCACCGCCAACGGCATGCAGCCGCTGAGCTTTGAGCAATTGGCCAAACACGCCCACGAAAAAGGCCTGGTGACCGGCGCCACCGTGCACGGCTTCAACCGTTGGAGCTGGGCCGAGGCCGATTACAGCATCGATGGTGTGCGTGAACGCCTGCCGCTCGACGGTCTGGCCGTGAAGTACGGCGACGGTGCGCCAAACGCGAAGAAAGCCCAGATGACCAGCAACGGCTTCCACCTGCTGGATCGCCAGAACGTCCACTACCCGGACACCCAGTTGAACAACGCGGCGGTGACTTACTACAGCCCGGTCGCGACGCTGGTGGAGTTGAGAGTGAACAAGGGCTCCGCTGAAGTGCAAGTGCTCAACCATCACTCGTGGGTCGAGTGCGGTCGGGTGCTGGTGGAGGAACTGGTCAAGGGGCAGCTCGAAGGCGGGATCGCCATGGGCATTGGCCACGCGTTGATGGAAGAGATGCCGCTGTACGAAGGCGGGCCGGGGGAGGGTGACTGGAATTTCAACCGTTACCGTCTACCGATGGCTCGACACGTTGCGGTGTGGAACCAAACGGCCGAAATCCTGCCGCCGCTGTCGCCGAGCGACCCGTCCAAGGGCATCGCCGAAGTGGTGATGATCCCGATCGTCGGCGCCATCGGTAACGCCGTGGCCCACGCCATCGGCAAACGTATCCGCGACCTGCCAATCACTTCTGCGCGCATCAAGGAGGCCCTCAATGGCTAACCGTCCGTTTCAACTGACCCTCAACGGTCAATCCGTCGGCCCGGTGGACATCCCTGATGACCTGCCGATGATTGACTACCTGCACGAATACAAAAACCTCACCGGCTCGCGGCTCGGCTGCGGCCAGGGCATTTGCCACGCCTGCGTGGTGATCGTCGACAACCCGGACGGCACCAGCGAAGAAGTGCGCACCTGCATCACGGGGGCACACTATTTCGAAGGCAAAAAAGTCCGCACCATCGAAGGTCACGCAACCCGCGACGAGCAGGGCAACGTCACTGAGCTGAACCCGATCCAGCAGCGCTTCGTCGATGAATTCGCCTTCCAGTGCAGCTACTGCGCACCGGGTTTCGTCAATGCCGCAACCGTGCTGGTGGAGAAGCTGCAGCGTCAGCCGATCGTCAAAAGCCAGCTGGAGAAAGTCATTGAGGACAGCCTCGGTCACCACATCTGCCGCTGCACCGGCTACGTGCGTTACTACAACGCGACCCGCAACGTGCTGAACGATCTCGGTCTGGTCAAGGAGGGTTAAGCATGAAGCAACTACTTTCCCGCTTTGCGCTGGCGGTTGGCCTGGCCGCGCCGTTGTTGTTGGCGCACGCGGACGATCAGGTGAAGCGCGGCGAATACCTTGCCCGCGCCGCTGACTGCATGGCCTGCCACACCGCACCGGGTGGCGCGCCGTTTGCGGGCGGTCTGCCGATCGTTTCGCCGTTCGGCACGATCTATGGCACCAATATCACCCCGAGCAAAGAGCACGGCATTGGCCTGTACACCGATGACGAATTCTTCGCTGCGCTCACCGAAGGCAAACGCCGGGATGGCGCGAATCTGTATCCGGCGATGCCGTACACCTCGTATCACCTGATGCCCCGTGCTGATTCGGACGCAATCCATGCGTACCTGAAAACCATTGAGCCCATCGAGCGTGCGGCGCCGGTTACCCGCCTGAGCTTTCCGTTCAACGTGCGTCTGGGCCTGATGGGCTGGAACATGCTCTACGGCAAGGACGTGAAACTTGCGCCGACCGAAGGCAAAAGCGCAGCGTTCCAGCGTGGCCAATACATGGTCGAAGTGCTCGGCCACTGCGGCGAATGCCATACACCACGGGGCTTGCCCGGCGCGATGCAGCAGGATAAACGCCTGACCGGCGGCGTGCTCAACGGCTACCTGGCACCCAGCCTGTTGGCCACTGACCTGGCCGCTCGCGGCTGGAATCATCAGGACCTGAGCACGTTCCTCAAGCACGGCATGAGTGCCCAGGGCACGATGTTCAACGAGATGTTCCCGGTGTTCCACAACAGCACTCAGGGCCTGAACGATCCGGACCTGGCCGCCATGGCGACCTTCCTGCTGGGCGATCAACCGCCGCAGGCCAAGGTGCTGAGCGAGACGTCGCTGGACGCCCTGAGCCCAAGCGCCCAACGCGGCCGCCAGGATTACCTGAACGTGTGCGCCGGTTGCCACGCGCCGAACGGCGAGGGCAAGCCGCACATCGCGGTGGCCATGCGTGGCAACACCACGTTGCGCCTGGAAGATCCGCGCAACCTGCTGCGGGTGATCGAGGGCGGCATCGGCGAGCAGCAATTCACCGGGTTCGAGCGCATGCAACCGATGCCGGGCTTTGCCGACAAGCTCAATCACCAACAGCTGACCGACCTGCTCAACTACCTGCGCCAGGGTTGGGGCGGCCAGTCGGGTGAGCTGGCGGTCAGCGACGTGCAGAAGCTGCAGGCGGATGCACCGCCAACCGAGCACACGGCGCACTGACATCCAGCATCTGCTGCAGGATCCCGACGGGAACCAGGGGAATCTCTTTTCAGAACTTGAACAGCTCAGACAAATGGCTGCCCGCTGAAACCTCGTGGCAGGCGTTGCAGCCCAGGCAAATCGGTGAGGCGTTGCGTCCAGGCACTGCGCCAGTCAACGACAGTATGGGTTTTGGTCTTGCGCGCGGAGCGGCGGGCAGCGTTGCGCTGGGTGCGGCGCGCTTCTTTGTAGGCGTCGGTATTGCGGCAGGTGCGGCATTTGACCCGGTTCAGCTCGGTGCTGGACGTGAGGTTGGTGCCGTGATGGCCGCAAGCCAGATGCCCGGCGACCTTGAAGTGAGTGACCATGTAAGCGTCTCCTTCTTATGGGGGTACGCGCGGCCATTCAGCAGCGGCGGCGCGTGGGCAGGGCGGGGGCAAACAACCCCGAGCCCTCAGGGTTGTGACCCCGTCGGCGGCGCGGCGTTCGGTTTTATTCCAGGGGCGGTTCACGCTACCCTGTGGCGCCAACAATCATAAAAAGGAGTGAGTGATGAGCGTCGAAACCTTGCCGCTGGAAGGCAGTTGCCGTTGTAACCGGGTGCGTTTCAGCGTGAGTTTGCCGCCGGTAATCACTATGGCGTGCCATTGCAGCGGCTGCCAGAAAATGACCGCCAGCGCGTTTTCCCTTAGCGCGTTGATTCCGGCCGCGGGTTTCACCGTGATCCAGGGTTGCCCGGTGATCGGCGGCTTGCACGGCGTGGACCGCCATTATTGCTGCCCGCACTGCATGAGCTGGCTGTTTACGCGCCCCCATGGCATCGATGAGTTCGTCAATGTGCGCGCCACCTTGCTGGATAATGCCCGCGACTACGTGCCGTTCATGGAAACCTGGACCAGCGAAAAACTGCCGTGGGCCGCGACGCCGGCGGTCGAAAGCTTTGCGCAACTGCCCGAGCCGCAGGACTTCCCGCGCCTGATGCAGGCTTACGCCGCGTTCAGTGCCGGCTGAGTTCAATCAATCAGGGCCAGCAAGTCGGTATCACCGACGTCCACGCCCGCCTGGGTCAGCAATGTGGTTGCCTGGCCCCGGTGGTGGGTCTGGTGGTTGAAAAAATGCATCAGCAGTGCAAAGAACGGCTTGTGGTTCGCTACGCCGCGCATGTTGTGGTACTGCAGACGCTGGTCCAGATCGGGCTCGCGCAGGCTGTTGGCCCAGTCGATGATCAGTTGGTCCAGCCAGGCGCGGCGGGCCGCCAGCTCGCGCAGGTTGGCGAAGGCCAGTTGCTTCAAGTCAGAAGGCGTGGCAATCGACGTTAATGGCGCCAGTTGGGCAAAGCCTGCCGGATGCTCGGCAAATCGCTTGAGCCACACCGTGTCCCCCAGCGTCAGGTGATTGAGTGTGCCGAGGATCGAGCCGAAGAACGCCTGCCGGTCCGTGGTCAGTTCTGCGTCGGTAAGCTGGCTGGCGGCGGCATACACCTTGCGGTTCATCCACTGGTTGTAGTCAGCCATCAATAGAATGTGCTCAAGACGGTTCACGTGGTTTCTCCTTCAACGTGGTGAGGCCATCATAAAGCGTGCCCGCCCGGCGGTCTTGGTGTTCCTGCGGCGGCAAGCTATGGTTGATAAACGCCAATACTGTGCTGCGGGAGAGTGACACCATGAATACCGGCAATTTACTTGAACAGCTGCTGCGTGCCAGCCAGCAAGGCGGCGGGGCCTCGGGCGGTGGCCTGGGTGGTTTGCTGGGCGGCTTGCTGAACCGTTCCGGCAGCGGCAACGCTTCGGCAAGTGGTGGGCTGGGCGGTTTATTAGGTGGCCTGGGCGGATTGTTGGGCGGTGCGCCGGCCGGTGGCACTCCCCAAACGCGTTCCGGCGGCATGAACTATGCGGCATTGGCCTCTTTGGGGATGGCCGCATTCCAGGCGTATCAGGCCTGGCAACGCCAGCAGGCCAGCGCACCGCAGCAAGCGATTCAGACGGTTGACCAGCTTGACGGGCAGGCAGCTGAAGCCCATAGCCATGCGGTGTTACGTGCTTTGATTGCGGCAGCCAAAGCCGATGGCAGGATTGATGACAACGAGAAGCAAATGATCTCAACCGAGATAGGCCGCCATACCGATGAGCCGCAGTTGAAGCAGTGGCTCAACGACGAAGTCGCCAAGCCGCTGAATGCCGCAGATTTTGCCGAATATGCCGCTGATCCAGGCTTGGCGTCCGAGATCTACCTGGCCAGCGTGATGCTGGTCGACGATCAGCAGGATGCAGAGCGCAGCTACCTGGACGAACTGGCCGCGCAGCTGCAGATCGACGCGAACCTGCAACTGCACCTGGAGCAACAGGCCAAAGCTTAAAACCGTACGGTTGCGCCAGTGGTCAACCATTGGTTGTGATCACCGGTAAGGCTCTGGCCAACCACGACATCCACATCCACCCGCTTGCCCACATGGAAGCGTGGCCCGGCCTGCCACGCCTGGTCACCACCTTCCTGGCCATAGCGTTCACCGATCAGCGTCAGCGCGTCTGCCAACTGGTACTCAAAACCGGTGCCCCAGGTGAGGCGGTGGTTTTGCTCGCCGCCGTTGTAGGCATGGGTCCAGCCGCCATTGAGGCTCAGGCGCAATGCCTGCACCGGCTGCCAGGTCAATGGCACATTAAAGTCCGCGCCGTCGAACGCATGCTGGCGGTCCAGGGCAAAGTGGCTGGTGGCAGACACCGCGATTTGCAGCCCCAACGCCTCCTGCGACCACAGTTGGGCCTTCACCTGCGGACTGATTTGCGTCTCGGCTTCGCCGGCATTGCTGGCGCGCGACAGTGCCGCGCTCCACTCCACGGCAGGCAGTGCGCTGAAGGTGCACGCCGGGTTAAGCGTCTGGTTATGAATGTTGCCTTGATGGCGGTTGGCGGTGTACCAGGCGTCGACGCTGCACTCACCCGGATCGTTGATCCCGCCGTCGTCGACCACATAGGAACCGCCGGCCGCCTGGGCTTTGGAAAACAGCGCGATCAGTAAGATAAGGCCGAGTGTGGTACCGACAAAAATCAGGTTACGTTGCAGCGCGCGGCGCTTGGCCGGTGGCAGCAGCAACAGGGTATGGCGAGCGCCCCGGTAGTGACGTTCGCGGTATTTGGCGAACCCGTCCGGGCGCTGTGGGCTGTGTTTTTTGTGCATGATGCACCTCGCTTGAATTCAGCTTTCTACGGTCAGCACCGAAATGCCGCTGGCTTTGGCCTGGCACACCAGCTCCAAGGTGTCGTCACCACCCGGCAGGGCGATGATCACGTCGGGGCGGCTGTCGGCGAGCATGAAATGGTTGCGCTGGCGTTCCGCCTGCTTGCCGTGGCGTTGCCAATTGGGCGGGTAGCGCACCACGTCGATGCGCATTTCCCGCGCCCATTCCTCGATGTCGCTGCCGAGGAACTGGTTGCCGCCGTGAATCAACACCTGCACGGGGCGCAGGCGGTGGTAGGCGTCCAGCACTTGGCGGGACTTTTTGGTGTCAGCGTAATGACGACCTGCACAGATAAGCACGCGCATAGTCAGGGTCCTTGTGATGCACGGTGGCGGCCGGGCGACCGCCACCGTTTAAACGGCGGGGGTGATCAGTACCACTGCTTGAAGCGGCGGATGTAGATCGTTTTCATCAGTTGTGCCACGCAGCAGTAGGCGAGCAGGGTGCCGACCAGCCATGGGAAGTACGCCAGCGGCAGCGGCTCCAGGCCCACCAGGGTGCCCAGCGGCGAGAACGGCACATAGATCCCCAGCCCGATGACGATGGCGGTCATCATCAACACCGGCCAGGCGGCCGTGCTCTGGAAGAACGGGATCTTGCGAGTGCGCAACATGTGCACCACCAGGGTTTGCGAGAGCAGGCCTTCGATAAACCAGCCGGACTGGAACAGCGTCTGCATTTCCACGCTATTGGCGCTGAACACGTACCACATCAGCGCAAAGGTGGTGATGTCGAAGATCGACGAGGTCGGCCCGATCCAGATCATGAAGCGGCCGATGTTTTTGGCATCCCACTTGCGCGGTTTGGCCAGGTATTCCTTGTCCATCTTGTCCCACGGCAGGGCCAGCTGGGAGATGTCGTACATCAGGTTTTGCAGCAGCAGGTGAATGGCCAGCATCGGCATGAACGGGATGAACGCACTGGCCACCAGCACCGAGAACACGTTGCCGAAGTTGGAGCTGGCGGTCATGTTCAGGTACTTCATGATGTTGCCGAAGGTTTCGCGGCCCTTGAGCACGCCTTCTTCCAGCACCATCAGGCTCTTTTCCAGCAGGATGATGTCGGCCGATTCCTTGGCGATATCGGTGCCACTGTCCACCGAGATACCCACATCGGCATCACGCAGCGCCGGCGCATCGTTGATGCCGTCGCCGAGGAAGCCCACGGTGTGGCCGTTGGCTTGCAGGGCTTTAAGTACGCGGGACTTCTGCAGTGGCGTGAGCTTGGCAAACACCGTACGTTCTTCCACGCGGCGCAGCAGGGTGGCATCGTCCATCGCTTCGATTTCCACGCCCAGCAGCGGCTGGCCGGGTTCCAGGCCGACCTGGCGGCAGATCTTGCTGGTGACCACGGCGTTATCGCCGGTCAACACCTTCACGGCCACGCCGATTTGTTGCAGCGCGGCAATCGCCGGGCCTGCGGTTTCCTTCGGTGGGTCAAGGAAGGTCAGGAAGCCCTGGATCACCAGGTTGCGCTCATCGGCGGTGGTGTACTGCTGGCGCGCCATGGATTTAGGGATATTGCGCGTCGCGACCACCAGGACGCGGAAACCGTCCTCGTTGTAGTCGTTGGCCAATGCCAACAGTTCTTCGCGGCGTTGATCATCCAGCGGCACGGCGGTGCCACCTTCGAGCATGTGCGTGGAGATGCTCAACATCTCTTCCACGGCGCCCTTGCACACCAGCAATTGGTCGCCGGCCGTGTCGCGCACCACAATCGACAGGCGACGGCGCACGAAATCAAATGGCAGTTCATCGACCTTGCTGTAGGCCAGCGGCAACTGGAACTTGGGGTTCTGCTCCGAGAACTGCACCACGGCCTGGTCCATCAGGTTTTTCATGCCGCTCTGGTGGAAGCTGTTGAGCCAGGCCAGGGACAGCACCGCGTCATCCCGTTGGCCGAAGGCGTTGACGTGATGCTCAAGGATGATTTTGTCTTGGGTCAGGGTGCCGGTTTTGTCGGTGCACAGTACGTCCATCGAGCCGAAGTTCTGGATCGCATTGAGGCGTTTGACCACCACTTTGCGCTTGGCCATGGCCGTTGCGCCTTTGGCCAGGTTGGCGCTGACGATCATCGGCAGCATTTCCGGGGTCAGGCCCACGGCAACCGCCAGGGCGAACAGGAACGCATCGCCCCAGTCGCCTTTGGAGAAGCCGTTGAGGAAAAACACGATCGGCACCATCACCAGCATGAAGCGGATCAACAGCCAGCTGACGCTGTTCACGCCACGGTCGAAGGCGGTTTGCACACGGGAGCCGACAATCGCCTTGGCCAGGGAGCCAAAGTAAGTGCGCGGCCCGGTGGCGACCACCACGGCCTTGGCGCGGCCGCTGACCACGTTGGTGCCCATAAAGCAGATGTTCGGCAGGTCCAGCAGGTTGCCTTGGTCGGCCGCCAGCGTAGAGGCGGATTTTTGCGTGACATCGCCGAGGGTGTCGTACTTCTCCACCGGCAAGGCTTCGCCGGTCAGCACCGCCTGGCTGATAAACAGGTCGCGGGACTCGATCAAGCGGATGTCGGCCGGGATCATGTCGCCGGCAGACAGCTGCACGATGTCACCGGCCACCAGGTCGCGCATCGGCACTTCGCGCAGGATCGGCTGGCTGCCGACTTGCTCGCGGCGCAGGACCGTTGCGGTGGTGCGCACCATGGCTTTGAGGGCTTCGGCGGATTTGGCCGAGCGGTGCTCCTGCCAGAAACGCAGCAGGCTGCTGAGCAGGACCATGGTCATGATGATGATGACCTTGGTCAAATCCACTTCTTCACCGGCCTGCAATGGCAACCAGTAGTCAGTGACAAAGCTGATCCCGGCCAGGGTCAGCAGTACATAGATGAACGGGTTATTCAGTGCCTGCAGGAACTGGACGATGGCATGAGGCGGCTTGTCGTGGGCCACTTCGTTGTAGCCTTCGCGTTGCAGGCGTGCCGAGGCGTCCAGTTCGGTCAGGCCGTCCTGGGTGGCACGCACATTGGCGAGGGTGGCCGACAGGCCGTTCTGGGCTTCACGGGCGGCACGCATCGACAGCTTGGTGTCGGTTGCAGTGCCATTTTTCTTGTGCAGAGGCGTGTTTTTTACGGCGCTCATTGTCTGTACTCCTGTCGCCAATTCTCGACAAAACATACCCGGTACTTACCTGAATACAGGCGAGCGAAAGCATGCCGAGCCGCGGACTTCGCGATCGGTTTAAATAGGGTGTTCAGATAACTTCTACAGTGCCCGCTTAGTGCGCGTTAGTTAACTGGCGCGCAGCGGGCTACTACTGGATGTGTTCATAACGAACTCCAGACTATTGATTGGGAAGTTGCTGTTTCCAGCTGGTTTAAGCGGCGCGAGTGCTCAGGTAAAACTCGAGCAACAGGCTGGCTTGAGCCAGGGTGGAAACCTGGGGTCTCTGCGGGTCTTGAGGGTCGGCGTGGTCCCAGTGCTGCAGCAATTGGCCGCTGGCAGGGCAGATACGCCAATGCGCCAGCGGGGCAGCCGGACGCAGTTGAGGAGAGGGCGCAGCAAAGGTTGAGCGCGTAGGTGAAAAACCTACAGGCTCGCGGCACAGCTTGGCGCGCAGGGCTGCGGCCAGCGTGCGAATGTCAGGCAAAACAATCAATTGAAAGGTCATAACACACCTCGGGACCGGACGGGCGACCGGTGAGGCAGTTACGGTGGAGCATCAAGCTCTAGCGCAGCTTACCGGACCTGGAAGGCGAGTCCTGTCATATTCTGGGTTTGGCGCCCGATGCCCGCGTGAGCGGTGCTCGGACAGCGACTAGATACTGTGTCCATTGGCTTCTTTTGTGAGGTTTAAAAAAGGCCCCAGTTGTGGGCAGGGGCAATCTACTCAGCTGGTTACAAAATGTCAACGCATAGTTGGTTAAATGCGTCGGTGTTCAGAGTTCATTCAGATAAGCCGCACCAACAAGTTGTGCGATATATAACTTCATATACCGTGTGCGGCCAGAACTGCCAGATAGATCAGTACCAAACCACAGGCGGCATAACTGATGCGTTGCCATAACGGTGAGGCGTTCTTGCGCAGCAGGTTGACCAGCGCCGCAATCAGAAAGCACGACAACACCGATGCCAGCATAAAGCCTGCAAAAAACATCAGCGTTTGCCCAGGGCTTGGCGTGGTGCCGACGATGCCGGACAAGGCGCTGCCCAGCGCGCCCCAATAGACAATGTTTTTCGGATTGGCCAGGGAAATCGCCGCGCCTACCACCAGCGCATTTTGCCTGGAGCTGGCGGGCGCGCTGCTCGACTCGGGCAAGTGCCAGGCATCGATCAAGCTGCGCATCCCCAGCCAGGCCAGGTATAGCGCGCAGACCACCGTTAACGGCACACGCACCGCGTCATGCTGGATCAGCAAGGCGATGCCGGTAAGGCCGATTACCGCCCACACCGCATCGCCTACCAGCGAGCCGATCTGCACCAGCAAGGCCGGGGTGAAACCTTGCAGCAGGCCCCGGCGCAGCGTCTCTGCCAGCACGGCGCCGGGAGACAGACAAAACACAAAACCGAATACCAGCGCGTAAAAGAAGATCGTCAACATGCCCGTGTTCCTTCAAGAGAGGGCGGGCAGTGTGGCGGCAGGTGGGCCGGGCGTCTTGAACCAGATTGCGCTTCAGCGTTTAAACAACACGCTTTGATAGCGGCCGGGCGTGATGCCATAGGCGGCGCGAAAATGCCGGTTGAGGTGGCTTTGGTCAGCAAAGCCCAGGTCATGGGCGACCTCGCTGGCCGCTATGCCATTGCGCAACAAGCCTTTGGCGCGGCGGGTGCGCAGTTGCATCGCCCATTGTCGCGGGCTGAGCCCGGTTTCCTTCTGGAAGGCGCGCAGCAGGTGAAATTTGGACAATCCCAGCTCATCGCCGAGGTGGTCCAGGGGCAACACTTGATGCAAGTGCGCAGCCAGCAATTCCTGGGCGCGGCTGATCATGCTTTTGCCCGTTGCTGTGCTGCCAGGTACACGCACACCACTGACGCCGACCACCTCACCCAGTAGCAACACCAAGGCTTCCTCATTGAGATCGCGGACCAATGCGTCGGTACTCAAGGCGCCTTTCACCGCCACTGCCAGGCGCTGCGCCAGATCAGGCTGAAAGCACAACGAACGATCGAACTCCAACTGCGCCAACCCAAGGTCAGCCGCCATTTGGTTGGCTGTGGCATACAGGCTGACAAACTGCCAGGGCGCGCCTTGTGCCGCGCCGCCGCCCTGAATCTGACCGGGGTTGTACAGCGTGATGCTGCCCGGCCCGGCTTCGAATTCGCGGCGGTCGAGCCAGACCTTTTCCTCACCGACCAGGTTTACGCCGATCACGCATTCATCATGGCTATGGCGGGCAAAGGTCAGGCCGGTGCAAGCGGTGCTGCTGACTTCGTAATTGCCCAGCCAGGCGTGATATATGGCGCTCATGCGTCAGCTCCAAAGGCGTTCAGCATGAGCATACGCTGACAGGGCCGCTCAAATCGACCGTTGGCTGACACGCTGCGTCAGGGTTGTGCTCGGATTTGGCAACCTGGTCATCCGCTTCTCCAGTTACGACTGCGCGATGTGGTCGAGTTCGGTCTTCAGCTCGGCAGGGCTGAGGCTGGCCAAGTGCAGAGCGAAAAACGCCCTGCAGCGCCTGGCGATGATGTCCAATGTGGTGTTGAAGGCCGCGTCGATACTTGCCTCGTTACCGTCAATGTCGGACGGGTCTTCCAACCCCCAATGCGCCTTCACCGCCGGCCCGAAATATACCGGGCACGCTTCGCCCGCAGCTTTGTCGCACACGGTAATCACCACATCCGGCGGGCTGCCCTCAAAGGCCTCATTGCCCTTGCTGTACAGACCTTCGGTGCTGATGCCCGCGGCCTGCAACGTGCTCAGGCTGCGCGGCAGCACCTGGCCTTTGGGGAAGCTGCCGGAGCTGATCGCCTCAAAACCTGGGGGCGCCAGGTGGTTGAACATCGCCTCGGACAAGATGCTGCGGCAGCTGTTGGCGGTACACATGAAGAGGACTTTCATTGCGGTATCTCCTTCAAAAACTCAGGCGCAAGGCGAGGGCGGCGAGGGTGATCAACAGCACCGGCAAGGTCAGCACGATGCCGACCTTGAAGTAGTAACCCCAGGTGATGGTGATGCCTTTGCGCGCCAGGATATGCAGCCACAACAAGGTGGCCAGGCTGCCGATCGGGGTGATTTTAGGGCCCAGGTCGCTGCCGATCACGTTGGCGTAGATCATCGCGTCCTTGACCACGCCCACGGCATGGCTGGACTCGATCGACAGCGCGCCGATCAGCACCGTCGGCAGGTTGTTCATCGCCGACGACAACAGCGCCGTCAGCACGCCGGTGCCCATGGCCGCGCCCCACACGCCGTAGGTGGCAAAGGTGTCGAGCCAGGTGGCGAGGTAGGTGGTCAGGCCGGCGTTGCGCAGGCCGTAGACCACCAGGTACATGCCCAGGGAAAACACCACGATCTGCCACGGCGCTTCTTTCAACACTTTGCGTGTGGAGATCTTGTGGCCCTTGGCGGCGATCACCAGCAGCAACACAGCGCACACGGCGGAAATCGCACTGATGGGAATGCCCAGCGGCTCTAACGCGAAACAGCCCACCAGCAAGATGCCCAACACCCACCAGCCGGCACGAAAGGTCGCACGATCATGGATGGCGCTGGCGGGGTCTTCGAGGTCGGCCGGGTCGTAGGCCTGGGGAATATCCCGGCGAAAGAACCACAGCAGGACCGCAAGGGTGGCGGCGACACTGACGAAGTTCACCGGCACCATCACCGCCGCGTATTCGTTGAAGCCGATCTTGAAGTAATCCGCCGAGACGATATTCACCAGGTTCGACACCACCAGCGGCAGGCTCGCGGTATCCGCGATAAACCCCGCGCCCATCACAAACGCCAGGGTCGCTGCCGGAGAAAAGCGCAAGGCCAGCAGCATCGACATGACGATGGGCGTAAGGATCAACGCGGCGCCGTCGTTGGCAAACAGCGCCGAAACCAGCGCGCCCAGCAGCACCATATAGGCAAACAGCCGCCGGCCACGGCCACGGCCCCAACGCGCCACATGCAGGGCGGTCCAGGCAAAGAAGCCAGCCTCGTCGAGCAACAGGCTGATGACAATCAGCGCAACAAAGGTGCCGGTGGCGTTCCAGATGATGTGCCACACCACTGGGATATCCGCCAGGCTGATGACCCCGCAGGCCAGGGCCAGAATGGCGCCCATGCTTGCACTCCAGCCGACCCCCAGGCCCTTGGGCTGCCAGATGACCAGGACGATGGTGAAGATAAAAATGCCAATTGCGACAAGCATGAATTAACGCTCCGATGGCTCAGCAGCAGGTGCTGGCCCGTTGTGGTCGGTCGCCCATGGCAGCAAGACGCTGCGCGTCGTGGTGCAACCAGGGCTGGTTGGCTTGCAAGGTGGTGTCCAGCACTTGAGTGACCCATGCGGGCAGTGCCGGGTTGATGCGGTAGTAGATCCATTGGCCCTGACGACGATCCAGCAGCAACCCGCCACTGCGCAGTTGCGCCAGGTGACGGGAGATCTTTGGCTGGCTGTCGTCCAGAGCATGGATCAGTTCGCACACGCAAAGTTCGCCTTCGCGCAGGATCAATAACGTCAGGCGGGCGCGGGTGGCGTCGGCCAGGCATTTGAACAGAGTGGGCGGGGAGAGGGGATCCGACATGATCAAGGTCTTTCATATGTGGTTATACGAATATACGAATATCCATATATGTAGGTCAAATCCTGATTTCGATTGATGTGGATCAAACGCCCTTCAATCCGCCACAAGTGACTGAAATTAAAATGAAACACGAATGTCCTAAAGTGCCTGCCCATTGCTGATGAAGGATGAACCCGCGTGACCCGTGCCACTCGCAACCTGCGCAAGACCCTCGATTCCGTCGCGGACAATAACGAAACTGCGGCGTTTGACCTGATGCGCGCCGTCGAAAAACTCGGCGATGAAGTGCTGCGCCAACGCCTGCTCAATACCATTCACCGGCTCAATCAGGACGCCCATGAACTGCGTGAGGCGCGTGAATCGGTGGAGCAGGTGTCGGTCAAGCTCGCCTGAGTGCGCAAGATCGTTCAAGACAACCTGCTTTAAACGCTGGCATGCTTGTCGACTGTTTGCCGATGAGCCGTCTCCATGCCTGCTGCCTTACCGCATTACGCCTTCGCCCGCGGCGCCATCGCCGTTATTCCGTTATCCCTGGCCTGTGCGCCGTGGGGGCTGCTCGCCGGCTCCATGGCCATTGACGCGCAATTTACCCCGCTGCAGGCCCAGGGCTTGTCCGCCATCGTGTTTGCCGGTGCCGCGCAGTTGGTGGCCATCGGCATGGTCAAGAGCGGCGCCAGCCTGATTTCGATTGTGCTGACCACCTTGCTGCTGACTTCCCAGCACTTGCTGTATGGCATGCACATGCGCCCGACACTCTCGTCACTCAACGCCCGTTGGCGCATGAGCCTGGGCTTTTTGCTCACTGATGAGTTCTTCGCACTGGTCAACCACTATGACCGTGAGACGTTCAATCGCTGGTATGCGTTGGGGGTGGGGCTGACGTTTTACATCGCCTGGAACCTTTTTACCCTGGCCGGCATTGTGCTTGGCAAAAGCATTCCCGGGCTCGACCAGTTGGGGCTGGAGTTTTCGATTGCTGCGACCTTTATCGCGTTGATTACCCCGGTGGTGCGTGATGTGCCAACGGTGGTGTGCGTGGCGGTGTCGCTGCTGTTTTCGGTGTGGCTGAGCTTTCTGCACTGGGAGTCGGCGGTGGTGGTGTCCGGGGTGTTGGGCATGAGTGCAGGGTTTGCCTGCAAGCGACTGGGGGTAGGGCAGAAGTGATCTACATCATGATTGTGGCCATGGGGCTGGTGGTTTTCCTTAACCGTTACCTGTTTATCGAGCCGCGTTTGCCGGTGCGGCTTAACCGTGGGGCGCGGGAGTTTCTGGGGTTTGCAGTGCCTGGGATGCTGACGGCGATTTGCGGGCCGATTATTTTTCTCGCTGATCACAAGCTGAATTTGAGCCCGACGAATCCTTATTTGCTGGCGGGTGTTTGTGCGGTGGCGTTGATGTTCTGGACGCGTAGCGTGTTGATTACGGTGCTGTTGAGCATGGGGTTGTTTTATTTGTTTCGCTGGTGGTTTTGAGGGGCACGCCTTGGTGTTGCTTTTACTGTGGCAACCCCGGCTCCCACAGGTTGACCGCATCTCGCCCTGAAATCGCAGGCAAAAAAAAGCCCGCGGGAGAGCGGGCAGAAGGGATACTTCTTAAAAATGAGCCTGCTGACTATAGGGGCCAGGCGCATCCTTCACAGTGAAACAAAGTTCATGCACGCATCAGACAATCACCGGAGAGTGGTAAAGTCGCATTTTTTCCAAAGGAAGCAATGGCATGCGAAAGCTGGTAATTGGCGCATTGGCAGTGGCCGCACTGTCCGGCTGTGCGGGCTCGAAGATGAAGGACGCGCGCAGCGGTCAGCCCTACAAGACCCTGGCGTCGGACAAGGCCACATTGGTGGTAGCCCAATGCATTCAGTTCGGCTGGCAGGACGAGGCGGTGTTCGGCGTTGATGCCGGTGGCTTCAAAGAGCCGCTCGAAGCCGGTGGTTTTACCGTCTACACCACGGGCGGTGACTACTTCGCCGATGTGCGCGTAGCCGGTGGCGGCTCCAGCGTCAACTACTATGCCGCCCAGGACACGATGCCGGCCAAGCGTCGATTGGCCGCACTGGCAACCTGTCTGTAGGCTGTCTCCCTAGCATTTTTCGGAAACGCCCGGCGGGACAGTCGCGGGGCATAGGTTTATCATTCGTTTCGCTCGCTCGACGTGATGGCTCTTTACCAGTACACGGACGTCGAGGCCTTATCGTCGAGCGGGCCTCGTTTTCTTCCTAGCGCGGCATGTAGCCCAAGTGCCAGCGCCGGGGAATCTTCAGTGATACCAGCCCCAGCACGGCGGCCAATGCGCCACTGACCAGCAGCGCCTTGAGCCCGAGCTGGTGCTCCAGCACCGCGCCGATCACGGCGCCCACGAACATGCCGACCCACGGCACCAATTGCACCCGCCAACCATTACGCCGCTCCCCCAGTATCCAGCGCCCCAGCCCGCGGCCAAAACGTGAGAGCGCGCCGGTCACATAGGTCAGGCCCACCGGCAAACCATTGACCTCTTCCACGGCCGCATTGAGCATGCCCATGGCCAGGATCGCCGCCAGCAGCGCCGGCAACGTATCGTCGAAGGGCCACAGCGCCGCGCCGCACAACAAGGCGGCGATGCACAGCAGCAAAGGCAGCGCATGCCGGCGGCTGAAGCGGCTGACCACTACACCCAGGGCGTTGCCCAGCACAAACATCGCCACCAGCAACAGCAGGCGCCCGGTCAGGCCCAGGTCGCCGGCGCTGATCGCCACCGCCAGGCGCGTGGTATTGCCGCTCATGAATGAAACAAAATCCCCGCTGGCCATAAAGCCAATCGCATCGGTCATGCCCGCCAGCACCGACAGGCTGGCCACCAGCATCAAGCCGACCCGCCCGCGCCAGCGTTGGCGATGGGCAAGTGCTGCATTGGCGTAAGGCCTTTGGGACGAAGGCAACATAGGACCGGGCTCCGCGGTGAGATTATTCGGCCACTACCGTAGGACGCTTCGGCCGCGCGTGCAATGACCTCAGACACTTTCCAGTCGCCAGCCGCCGGGCTGCCAGATCAAATGGTGGGTCGGCCGGATCGCCTGGATGAACGCCTCGTCATGGGATACCGCGACAATCGCCCCGGTAAACCCGCGCAGCGCCTGTTCAAAGGCCAGTACCGATTCCAGGTCCAGAGGGTTGGTGGGCTCGTCCAGCAATAGCAGTTGCGCCGGGGAATCGCGCCACAAGGCGATCGCCATTGCGGCTTTCAAGCGTTCGCCGCCGCTCAGTTGGCCGGTGGGTTGGGTGACGCGCACCGCGTCCAGTTGCAACAAGGCCAGGCGCGTGCGCAGCTCGGCTTCGGCCAGAGGCGTGTCGAGCAGGTTGAGTTGTTCGACGATGGAACGCTCATCCATCAGCAGCGCCAGGTGCTGATCGATATACGCGGCGGGTATCGACACCGTGCAGGCGCCGCTGACCGCCTGCCATTGGCCTGCCAGCAGCTTGAGCAGCGTGGACTTGCCGCAACCGTTCGGCCCACGCACGGCCACGCGTACCGGGCCGATCAGGTTGAGCGAGAGGTAAGTCGCCGGCTGGTGCGGGTCGAGCCACGGCAGTTGCGCATGCTCCAGGGTGAGTAGGTGTCGGCCGTTGGGCAAGGCCGAGCCGGGCAGGGCGAGCAAGGTCGGGGTTTCATCGGCGACACGCGCATAAGCCTGGCGCACCTGCCCATCCAGCTCATTCTTGTAGGCGTGGTGAGCGCTGCGCACCGTGCTGACGATTTCCTTGGCGGCGCCTTTCCAGCGAGCTTTGGTAAAGCGATCAACGTTGGCGGTTTCGGCGTGCTTGCGTGAGCGTGCGGCATTGCGTTGCAGGTTGTCGTGATCTTTTTGCAGGCGCTTGCGTTCGCGGCTGCGTTGCAGGCGAGCATGCTCGAGCGCCATGGCGGCAGCGTGCTGCTCGGTATCGCGCTGCTGGCGATAGGCAGCGTAATTGCCGCCATACACACGCATGCCAAGGGGCGACAGCTCGACGATGCGCGCCAGGGTATTGAGCAGCTGTCGATCATGGCTGACCACCACCAAACCGCCGCGCCACTCGCGCAAAACCCGCAGCAGCCACTCGCGTCCATGGCTGTCGAGGTGGTTGGTGGGTTCATCCAGCACCAGCAGATCCGGCGCCGCCAATAGCGCACCGATGACGGCAACCCTGGCCAACTGGCCGCCACTCAGCTGATTGGCTGGCGCGTCAAAGCCGAGCGCGTGTAAACCTGCGCCATCGAGTGCGGCACGCAAGCGTTCGGCAAGGTCCCAGCGATCTTCAATCAGCTCAAGGTCACCGGCCCGGGCCTCGCCTCGGGCCATGCGCCCAAGCGCGGCCAGGGCTTGGGCGGTATCGGTGATCTGCGCAAGGCTTGCTCCCGGTTGCAGCGTCAGGCTCTGTGCGACGTAAGCTACGCGGGCCTTGCCGTCCAGCGTACCGGAAGAGGGCGCAAGCACCCCGGCAAGCAGCTTCGCCAGGATACTTTTACCGCGACCATTACGGCCGACAATCCCGGTGGGTGTGTAATCAATGGACAGGGTGAGGTCGTCCAGCAAGGTTTCGCCATTGGCGAACTGGAAGCACACGTGTTGCAGGGAAACCAATACGGGCAGGCGTTTGACGTCAGTCATCAGCACCTCCAAAAAAATGTCGAACAGGCCAACAAGCGCGCCAGGCGGCTGGTTGCAGGTACATTTTGGAAGGCTTAGTGGTTCACGTCGGCGCTCATCCCGTGAGTCAGAAGGGACCCGAAGGCTAACCCGGCTTGGCGCCCTTGGGCAAGTCGCTGGCCAATTGCTCGAGGAACATCGCCAGCGCGACTTCTTCGGCTTTGAGGCCCTTGCGCACCCGTGGTTTGGGCAGTTTGGACAGTTCGCCCAGGCTGAAATGCTCCAGCACGGCAGGGTGGATGTAGCACTTGCGGCACACTGCCGGCGTATTGCCCAACTGCTTGGCGACATCTTTAACCATCGCCACCACGTGGCGCTTGGCATCGGATTCGGGCTGCCACTCCAACTCGCGCAACACCGCCAGGGCCATGGCGGTACCGGCCCAGGTGCGGTAATCCTTGGCGGTGAAATCGGCGCCGGTGAGGCTGTGCAAATAGGCATTCACGTCGTGGGAACTGACAGTGTGGCGCTCGCCGTCTTCGTCCAGGTACTGAAACAGATTCTGCCCCGGCAACTCCAGGCAGCGCTTGACCACCGTGGCCAGGCGCCGGTCCTTGACGCTGACCTGGTGCTCGACGCCACTCTTGCCGCGAAACTGGAACTGGATCTCGCTGCCCTTGATGTCCACATGGCGGTTGCGCAGGGTGGTCAGCCCGTAGGATTTGTTGTCGCGGGCATATTGGGTGTTGCCGACGCGGATCAGTGTGGCGTCCAGCAGCATCACCACGGTGGCCAGGACTTTTTCACGGGTGAACCCCGGCGCGGCGATTTGCGCTTCCAATTGCTTGCGCAGTTTGGGCAAGGCATTGCCGAACTCTTGCAGGCGCGAGTATTTGTCGGTGTCGCGCACTTCGCGCCAGCGCGCGTGATAGCGGTACTGCTTACGGCCTCGGGCATCACGGCCGGTGGCTTGCAGATGCCCGCGCGGGTCGGCGCAGATCCATACATCGGTGTAGGCCGGTGGCACGGCCAGGGCATTCAGGCGTTTGATTTCATCGGCATCGGTGATGCGCTGGCCTTTGGGGTCGACGTAGTGAAACGTGCCACGCAGCTTTTTGCGGCGGATGCCGGGTTGGGTGTCGTCCACATAATGCAGGTCGCGGGGCAGGTCGGCAGGCAGCGCAGAGTCGGGCATGGTGCAGGTTCCTTGGCAACAGATCAGGCCGGTATACCTGATTGACCACAGGGTGTTGCGCGGGTGCCAAATACTTACGCCAACACCGCCACCGCCTTGATTTGCGCCCACAACGCCTGGCCCGGATGCAGGTGCAGCTGGTCGCGGGAGAAGCGGGTAATCCTCGCCAGCAGCGGCGTACCGCCGGCATCCAGGCGCACCAGCACGTGGGCGCTGTTGTCCGCCGCTATTTCCTGGGTGACCGTCACCGGCAAGCGGTTGAGGATGCTGCTGGCTTCCTCGGCGTGCAGGCTGAGGCTGACGTCGCGCGCCTGCACCTTGACCCGCAACGGTTTGCCCAACGCCAGCGGTGCATGAGCCACGCGCATTTGCAACGGGCTGTCGGGCAATTGCAGGGTGAGCAGTTGATAGTGTTCATCGTAGGCAAGCACGCTGCCATTGATGACCACCCCGGCGTCATCGCCCAGCGCCATCGGCAAGTCCAGGCGTGCCAGGGTTTCGCCGATGGGGCCGCTGGCCAGGGCCTTGCCGTCACTTAACAGCACGATGTGATCGGCCAGGCGCGCGACCTCGTCCTGGGCATGGCTGACGTACAGCACCGGAATATCCAACTCATCGTGCAGGCGTTCGAGGTAGGGCAGAATCTCGCTTTTGCGCTTGCTGTCCAGGGCCGCCAGGGGTTCATCCATCAACAACAACTGCGGGCTGGTGAGCAGCGCGCGGGCGATGCCGACGCGCTGACGTTCGCCGCCGGACAAGTGCTGCGGGTGGCGTTCAAGCAAGTGGCCAATGCCGAGCAGTTCGGCCGCCTGGGCCAGGTGCACGCGGCGAAGCGAGCGTGCAATACGCTTGAGGCCGAATTCCAGATTGGCGCGCACCGACAAATGCGCAAACAGGCTCGCCTCCTGGAACACATAACCCAATGCGCGCTTATGCGGCGGCACAAATATGCCGTTGCGGCTGTCTTGCCAGACCTCACCGTTAATTTGGACCAACCCGTCTGCAGCCCGCTCAAGCCCGGCGATACAGCGCAGGCAGGTGGTCTTGCCGGAGCCGGAATGCCCATACAGTGCGGTTACGCCACGGCCGGGCAGGTGCAGGTCCACGTCCAGCGCAAAACCTGGGTACTTCACGTTCAGGCGTACATCAATCATGGCGGTCAGCTCCAACCCATCCTGGTTTTACGGCTGGAATAGAGCGCCAGCAATACGAGAAAAGCGAACACCACCATGGAGCCGGCCAGCCAGTGGGCCTGGGCGTATTCCATGGCCTCGACGTGGTCGTAGATCTGCACCGAGACCACGCGGGTCTTGTCGGGGATATTGCCGCCGATCATCAGCACCACGCCGAACTCACCGACGGTGTGGGCGAAGCCCAGAATCGAGGCGGTGATAAAACCTGGGCGGGCCAGGGGCAGGAGCACCGTGAAAAATGTGTCCCAAGGGTTGGCGCGCAGCGTCGCCGCCACTTCCAGTGGGCGCGTGCCAATGGCGGAGAAGGCGTTTTGCAGCGGCTGCACCACAAACGGCATGGAATAGATCACCGAGCCGATCACCAGCCCGGCGAAACTGAACGTCAGGGTGCCCAGGCCCAGCCATTGGGTGAACTGGCCGAAATAACCGTTGGGGCCCATGGTCAACAGCAGGTAAAAACCGATGACCGTCGGTGGCAACACCAACGGCAACGCGACAATCGCGCCTATGGGGCCGCGCCACCAGGAGCGGGTGCGCGACAGCCACAGGGCAATCGGAGTGCCGATGATCAGCAAGATCACAGTGGTCAGTGACGCCAGTTTGAGGGTCAACCAGATGGCGGAAAAATCGGCACTCGACAGCGGCATGTTCAGTGGGCCAATTCGTAACCGTAGGACTTGATCACCGCAGCGGCTTTTGGCCCCTTGAGGTATTCAACCAAGGCTTTGGCCGCCGCGCTGTCCTTGCCTTTATTGAGGATCACCGCGTCTTGCTTGATCGGGTCATGCATGGCCGCCGGAACGATCCACGCCGAACCGCTGGTGACCTTGCCGTCCTTGTAGATCTGCGACAGCGCGACAAAACCCAGCTCGGCGTTGCCGGTGGACACGAACTGGTAGGCCTGGGTGATGTTCTGGCCTTCGACCAGTTTGTCCCTGACCTTCTCGGTCAAGCCTTCTTTAGCCAGCACTTGAGTGGCCGCCAGGCCATAAGGCGCCGCTTTCGGGTTGGCGATGGACAGGTGTTTGAAGTCGTTTTTCTTCAGCACGTCGCCCCTGGCATCCACATAACCTTCTTTGGCCGACCACAGCGCCAGGGTGCCGACCGCGTAGGTGAAGCGTGAACCTTTGACCGTGTCGCCTTCGCTTTCAAGCTTTTGCGGGGTGGTGTCATCGGCGCTGAGGAACACTTCGAACGGCGCGCCGTTCTTGATCTGGGTATAGAACTGGCCGGTAGCGCCGTAGGCGGCGACCAGTTTGTGGCCGGTGTCTTTTTCGAAATCGGCGGCCATCGCCTGGATCGGCGCGGTGAAGTTGGCGGCGACAGCCACCTGGACTTCATCGGCGTGGGCAGTGCCGAAGGCAAAGGCGGCAATAAGGGGGGCCAGGCGTGAAGCGCGGATCATCATGAAGCAGCTCCTTGGGGGTGTACGGCATGCTCTAGGTAAAAGGCTTTACCGCTATGTATGAGAATATATAGCGGTTGGCCATTGCCGGTACAGTGCAAAGTTGCCCCAAGTGTCAGTCGCGCTTGAGCCTGGCCAGCACCTGTTCGGCCAGCTGACGGGTCAGGTCATACGTGGAAATATCTCTACCCAGACGCAGTGCCTGGCCTGCCCACAGGTTGCTGAAGCCGGCTTCATCCCTGGCCTTGAGCGGCATCAGGGCGCCGCCAGAGGTGGGGAATGCCGGTGCCGTTGGGTTGATCGCGCCCAGTTCACGCATCACCCGATTGACGATGCCGCGCGCCGGGCGGCCGGTGAACAGGTTGGTCAGCGCGGTTTCGCTGGCCTGGGCGTGACGCAGTGCATGGTGGTGGGACGCGCTGACATTGGCTTCGGGAGTAAACAGGTACGCGGTGCCGATTTGCACCGCCGAGGCACCCAGGGCCAATGCCGCGACGACGCCGCGTGCATCGCCAATGCCGCCTGCGGCGATCACCGGCACCTTCACCGCGTCGACCATTTGCGGCACCAGCGCCATCAAGCCGATTTGGGTGTTGAGGTCGTCACTGAGGAAAATCCCTCGGTGCCCGCCCGCTTCAATGCCCATTGCAATGATTGCATCGCAGCCATGCTGTTCGAGCCATATGGCTTCTTCAACGGTGGTCGCCGAGGACAGCACCTTGGCACCGGTGGCTTTAACCCGATCGAGCAAGGCTTTCTCGGGTAGCCCAAAGTGAAAGCTCACCACCTCGGGGCGAAACTCTTCGACGACTTTGCAGGCGGCTTCGTTGAACGGCGCGCGGTTGGACACCGGGGTGGGTGCATCAAAATCGGCGCCCAGTTCGCGGTAGTAGGGTTCCAGCAACGCCTTCCAGCGCTGGTCACGCGCTTGATCAGCCGGTGGCGGTTGGTGGCAGAAGAAATTGACGTTGATCGGGCCATTGCTGGCTTGGCGAATGGTGCTCAAGGCTTCGCGCAGTTGCTCGATGCTCAGCGCGGCGGCGGGCATTGAGCCCAAGGCGCCGGCCTGATTGGCGGCAATGACCATCGCGGTGGTGGTGGCGCCGGCCATCGGCGCCTGGATGATCGGCACGTCGATGCCCAGCAGGTCGAGAATGCGGGTGTCTGGCCAGGTGCTCATGGGATGCGTCTCCAGCGTGAGTAAGACTTTGCGCTGTTTTAGCAGGGCCATTGGTACCCGGCCAGTCTGTTTTATTCACTGGACGAGGTAGCGGTTTCGTGCCTTGGCGTCAGTCGATGGCATGCCCCAATACCGTATGAATGCGTTCGGCGATATGCGCGACGTGGGTTTCCAGCGCGAAGTGGCCGGTGTCCAGCAACTCGACCACGGCATTGGCATTGTCGCCCTTGTAGGCGTGGGCGCCGGGTGGAATGAAGAACGGGTCGTGCTCGCCCCAGATCACTAGCGTTGGCAACTGTGTGGCTTTGAAAAATGCCTGGAATTGCGGGTACAGGGTGAGGTTGTTGCGGTAGTCGAGAAACAGGTCCAACTGGATCTCGTCGTTGCCGGGGCGCTGCATCAACAGCACATCAAGCATGTAGGACTCCGGCGCAATCAACTCAGGTGTACTCACGCCGTGCAGGTATTGGTAGCGCGTGCCTTCCAGGCTGATCACCGCGTTGCGGATCACCTCGCGGTTGGCCTGGCTGGGCTCGGCCCAATAGGCACGAATCGGTGCCCAGGCATCGCCGAGGCCTTCCAGGTAAGCGTTGCCATTTTGCGAGACCAGCGCGCTGACCCGCTGTGGGTGCGCCACCGCCAGCCTCAGGCCAACCGGTGCGCCGTAATCGAAGACGTACAGGGCGTAGCGCGTGAGTTTCAGTGCATCGACAAAATGCCCCACGGTGGTTGCCAGGTTGTCGAAGCTGTAGTGGTAGTCGCGTTCTGCAGGCACTTCGGTAAAGCCGAAACCTGGCAAGTCCGGCGCGATCACCCGAAACCGCGTGGCCAGCAGCGGGATCAGGTCGCGGTACATATGCGAGGAACTCGGAAAGCCGTGCAGCAGCAACATCACCGGGGCCGCCGGGTCGCCGGCTTCACGGTAGAACATGCGCACGCCGTCGGCGTCAACGTGGTGGTAGCGAACGACAGGGGCTTGGATAGACATGATCAGTACGCCTTTTGTAACTTGATTGGTTTGTTTTAGTGGTTACATCCTCTAAAAATCTGCGCTCAAATTTGTAACCTGTCAAACGTTTTATACCGGTTATAAAATTGCCGGGTGTAACTACACAAAAATGAAAATAACGGTTACGATCGCGCCGTGATCAAGAGGATTCACCATGGCCATCTCTACGCCCTCAGTTGCACCGCTCGAACCTTATGTCCTGGCCGATGAGCCCGTGCTGGACATGCTCAATACCCTGGCGACTATCGACGGCGTGCCGTGGGACTTCTGGCAGGCGGACGCGGACGTGCAGCGTTGGCTGGTGCGTTTGCAGTGGGCCGAGGCGGGCGGCATTCCGGTATTTGCAGACGGTGCGTTGCTGCGCGCCGCGCGGGAGCTGCGTGAGGTGATTCGTGAATTGGTCGCCGCACGCAAGCAGGGCCAGGCGGGCAACCCGGCGGCCCTCAATGGCTTTTTGCGCAAGGCGGTGAGCCACCCGCAGCTGCTTTGGCCGGCATCCGGCGCGCCGCAATTGGAGCGCCAACGCAAAGTGCAGACCGCCGAGCAATTGTTGTCGCCGCTTGCCGAGGCCGCGGCTAATTTATTGGTGGCAGGCGACTTCAACCTGATTCGCCGTTGCGAGCATCCGGAATGCATCCTGTGGTTTTATGACCGGACCAAGGCTCACAAGCGCCGCTGGTGCAGCATGGCCTTGTGTGGCAATCGGCATAAGGTGGCCGAATTCCGTAAACGAAAACTGGGGCTTTAACGGCGCGGGCGCTGCAAGCGATCAAATAACAGCCGGTGTCTATATCGGTATTCCCTAGGGTTTCACCGACTGTTCGCGCTCCAACAGTTGCCGTTTGCGCTCTACGCCCCAGCGGTAGCCCGACAGCTCTCCATCACTGCGCACCACGCGGTGGCAGGGTATCGCCACCGCCAGGCTGTTGGCGCCACACGCCTGGGCCACCGCACGAAACGACTTGGGCGCGCCGATCTGCGCAGCTATCTGCGCGTAGCTGGCGGTGCTGCCCACCGGGATGTCGCGCAGTGCTTGCCACACCCGTTCCTGAAAGGCAGTGCCGCGCAAATCCAGGGGCAAATTCAAACCCAGGGCAGGGGCTTCGATAAAACCCACGACCTGGGCGATCAACTGTTCGAATTCATGATCTGCACCGACCAGTTCGGCTTTGGGGAACTGGTCTTGCAGGTCGCGCAGCAGGGCGTCCGGGTCATCGCCCAATAAAATCGCACACACGCCGCGTTGGCTTTGCGCCACCAGAATCGCCCCCAGCGAACATTGGCCCACGGCAAACAAAATCGTGCTGTTGGTGCCGCCGGCTTTGTAGTCGCTGGGCTTCATGCCAAGCACTTGATTGGCGGATTCATAAAAGCGGCTGTTGGAATTAAAACCCGCGTCATACAACGCATCCGTCACCGAATGCTCGCCCTTGAGGCTGTGGCGGACTTTGCGCGAACGCAAGGCGTTGGCGTAGGCCTTGGGTGTCAGCCCGGTCACCGCTTTGAATACGCGGTGAAAATGGAACACGCTTAGCCCGGCGCCATGGGCGAGGGCTTCCAGGCTGGGCGCGGTTTCGGCCTGCTCGATCTGCCTGCATGCCTCGGCCACCAGCTGGGCGTGATGGGCCGCCAATTGCGTCTGGTCGCCGGCCGCGCGTTTGCTCGGGCGATAACCGGCCGCTTCAGCTTGTGCCGGGGTGTCGAAGAACTCGATGTTTTCCCGGCGTGGCAACCGCGAGGCGCTGCTGGGGCGGCCATACACGCCGGTGGTTTTAACGCCGTAGACAAACACGGCGTCGGCCTTGGCATCGCGGGCGACGATAGCGGCCCAGCGTGGGTCTTGTTCGGTGGTCATGGCCTGCACTCTTGACGGATCACGGCCAGATTAACCGCGTTGCTGATGGCCGACACTCTGAAGCTTGCGGTCAAATTAGCCGGCGGTGCGAAAGGTCAGGTTGATGCGCTGCGGGCCCATGACCGCATGCACGCCTTCCTTGATTGGCATCACCCCATGAAAACGCAAGCGATCGACACCGCCCCAGACCACTACGTCGCCGTGGAACAGTGAGATTTTTTGAGTTTTGCTGCTGCGCTCATGGCCGCCAAACAGAAAGATCGCCGGCAGGCCCAAGGAGACTGAAACCACAGGCGCGCTATAGGCGCGTTCGTTTTTATCCTGATGCAGGGACATCTTGGCGCCGGGCACATAGCGGTTGATCAGGCAGGCGTCCGGGGCAAACGCGCTGAAGCCAGCTTCGGCTGCGGCAAGCGTGGCCAATTCACGCAACGTCTCGGGCATAGCCGGCCAGGGCTGCTGATTGCGTGGGTCAATGGGGCTGTAGCGGTAGCCGGCGCTGTCGGTGGTCCAACCCAATGCGCCGCAACTGCTCAGCGCAGCCGACATGGTGAAACCGCCGGGCGTGACCATTTGCCGGAACGGCGATTGGGCCAACACACGTCGCAACTCGGGCAGCAGGCGGTCGATCCAGGGCAGAGCGAAGCCCTTTAGCACGTAGGACTCTTCGCCAATCTGCTCGCGCCCCGCCGGTTGCTGCAAGGCATCCTCGGCGAACAGATCAGCCGTCGGGCCTGGCATGGTTTACAGCGCCTTGCTCACGGTGATGTCGGTGATTTCATCGGTGGCATCGTGGATTTTTGCCAGGGCTTCCTTGGCTTCTTCAACGCTTCCCGATTGCAGCAGGGCGAATTCAAAGCGACGTTCGCCATTGAGCTTGTACTTCATAACGTATTTAGTCACAGCGGTTTTCCTGTCGAGGGTTCGGCTCAGCTTAGTTTGGTGCTGGTGCGGCGAACAATGCGAATCTTGTGGGACAACGCAGGTTTGCGGGTAACGCTGATGGCGCGGCGCGTGACCACATCCAGGGTAATGTTCCAGAACCCGGTGCTGGGGGCGGTGATTTTCGCCGGGAATTTGTCAAACGCGCCGCCATGGTAGGTGTGGCGGCCGCCGTTCTTGAAACTGCGGAAATTGGCATCGCTCATCAGGCGAATGTTGCAGGTCTGCGAGCATTCGATGACAACGATGTCGCCCTCGTTGAGGTGCTCGCGCTGGTGGATGAATTTCATGGGGGTGTCTCCAGAAGGGCTTTTTCTGAAAAATCAGAATGATACGTAGGTTAAGATAGAGTTTATCAGCCCTGACGCGATTATTATCGGGT
The DNA here is from genome assembly GCF_900006605.1 of Pseudomonas sp. 58 R 3. Classification (NCBI taxonomy): domain Bacteria; kingdom Pseudomonadati; phylum Pseudomonadota; class Gammaproteobacteria; order Pseudomonadales; family Pseudomonadaceae; genus Pseudomonas; species Pseudomonas sp. 58 R 3. The sequence continues at coordinate 71,380 of NZ_CVTT01000052.1, forward strand.
CGTCGTCGACGACTTCGACAATTTAAAACAGTTATTTCCCGGGTTTTCAGAGATAAATCCTACATATGCGGGAGAAATTTCCTCTCTACGCTGTCGTAGGGTCTTTATCGGAGGTTTAAGTATGAAGTGGAGTGTGTTGGTTCTGGCCTTGGCGTTAGGTGGATGTGCTTCGGTTGCAGATATCAAGCAGACCCCGCCAACCTTAGTGGTTATTTCAGGCAAAAAACCGCCTGAATATGCCGCGTGTGTGGTCCGAAAACTGGAAGCGACGCGCCGGCCGCCGCAGATTGAGCCGCATAAGGACGGTGTACAGGTTATTGTGCCGCAGAAATTCTCGGCCGACCCTTCGGCAATCTTCGAGATCGAAGAGCGCTCCAGCGGCAGCAGTATCAAGCTCTATGAAAGCATGTCAAATGTGCCGATTCGCCCAGGCGACATCAAGAAAGCCGGGGAGGATTGCATCTCCGGCTGAGCCCCTGGTTTATCCGCGTACTGAACCCGATAGAAAAGCCTGACCCTGCCGTTGCAGCGTCAGGCTTTTTTTTGCGTCTATTGGAGTGTTCTCGCCTGAGGATCATTGCCCTACTGTTTGTAGGCCTATGCGTTTGTAGTCTAAGCCTATAACTATTAAGGGAGGAGCCGTGATGATGTTTCTGGAACGACTGTCGATAGGCAGTGCGTTGCTGTTGCTAGTGGGCAATGCCCACGCGCTGGCGGGAAAAAAGGTCTTTGCCGAAGGCGACTCACAGCCCGGCGCCATGCCCTGCGTAGCTTGCCGCGGCGGCGAAGGGCAGGGGCAGAAGGTCGGTGACAGCTATGTGATGCGGCCGCTGTGGGGCAAGGATTCCCACAGCTGGGACGCCGGCATGCATCGAATCAACACGGCTGCGTCGTTCATCCGGGTCAAGTTTCACGCCAATGACGGGGTCAATCTTTACGGTCAGACGGTAGAGGGCGTGCTGATCGGGCAGGGCATCCGTTAAACTGTCGGCCACTCAATGCGCCATTCAATGCAAAGATGCCGCTCAAACCCTGGGTTTGCGCGGCATTTGTCCTTCCTGGAAAGCCCGTCATGAAACGAGAACACGTTAAAGCCCGACATGCCGAAGGCCAGATAACGGCCACCCATGTCATCCAGAACCCCGCCGACCTGGGCGAGTGGATCGTATTTTTCAAGAAGAGCGGCGGTCGCAGTTACTTCCTGGTTGACGATCAGGACGAGGTTGAGTCATTCCCGCGCCTGGACGACCTGATCGAGACCTTGCGTGGCCTGGGGATCAAGTTCGCCGAAGTTCATCTGTAGCGCGCAGGGTTACTTGCACACCACCACGACGCTGCGGCTTTTGAAGTTGCCCACGTCCTTACCCAGAGTCTTGTCGCTTTCCTTGAGTGCCGGCGTGCCTTCGGTGCCGACGATGCGGTAGCCGGTGCCTGCACACGAAGCGTCAGCTTTTTCGTAGCAACTGGCCCACGAATTGGCCTCGCCCGAGCAGTCGATGGTCAGGCCTTGCTCGCCGTTTTTCAGGTAGGTGTCGGACGTGGTGGTGCAGCCGGTCATCAGCGCCAGGGCCGCAGTCAGTGCCAGAATCTTGTTCATGAGTTGGGTCGTCGTTGAGGGTGTAGGTGGGGCGCAGACACTGTCGTGGGGCGTTTTCAGCAAGATTATAGCGAACGGCCATCAAGGTACAGACAAACACAAAAAAGCCCCGTCGACCGGGGCTTTGTGCGCAAGCAATGACGCTCACTTTTTATCTTTTGGGCGCTTGCTCGATGCGTGGCCGGCTTCGTCCACAAACACTTCAGCCACCGCAACGGCCATGCTTTCGCTCGCGAATACCCCGGCGACGCTGTCGCCGTGGAAGTTGATCAGGTGCCAGCCGTCCGCTCGCTTGGTGATCAGGTAGCCGTTTACGCCTTTGGGTTCTGACATCTATCAATCTCGTGGTGTGGTTCAGGCGAACAATGATAGCGCCAATTGGCCCCAAGGCGCGCAAGTTGTTGCAGGCCAGTGCCGTGCAGCGAAAAGCGTGCTAAAACCATTGAGGCGCTCGTAAGCGAAGGGGCGATGACGGGTTATATCGCCTCCCGAATAAATGCTCTTCGTAGGATCAGCGGAACTTACGCGCACATTTTTTCTCTATGTTGACATCGCAACGCCAGCAGGACCCATTGTAAGGTGACTGCGGCCTGATTAGACTGCGCCGAATTCCGTACGCACAGCCCTTTGTAAGGACTTATATGATCAAGAAATGCTTGTTCCCAGCAGCCGGTTACGGCACTCGCTTCTTGCCAGCGACCAAAGCCATGCCCAAAGAGATGCTGCCGGTGGTGAACAAGCCACTGATTCAGTACGGCGTCGAAGAGGCACTGGATGCCGGCCTGAACGAAATCTCCATCGTTACCGGCCGTGGTAAGCGCGCGCTGGAAGACCACTTCGACATCAGCTACGAGCTGGAAAACCAGATCAAGGGCACCGACAAGGAAAAGTACCTGGTCGGCATCCGTAAACTGCTCGACGAGTGCTCGTTCTCCTACACCCGTCAAACCCAGATGAAAGGCCTTGGCCACGCCATCCTCACCGGCCGCCCGCTGATCGGTGACGAACCGTTCGCCGTGGTCCTGGCGGACGACCTGTGCGTCAACCTGGAAGGCGACGGCGTACTGACCCAGATGGTCAAGCTGTACCAGAAATACCGTTGCACCATCGTTGCGGTTCAAGAGGTCGACCCTCAGGAAACCAACAAGTACGGCGTGATCGCCGGCGACGACATCGGTGATGGCCTGATCCGTGTGCGCGACATGGTTGAAAAGCCGGCGCCGGAAGATGCACCTTCGAACCTGGCGATCATCGGTCGTTACATCCTGACGCCGGACATCTTCAAGCTGATCGAAGAAACCGAGCCAGGCAAAGGCGGCGAGATTCAAATCACCGACGCCCTGTTGAAGCAAGCCAAAGATGGCTGCGTGATTGCCTACAAATTCAAAGGCCGTCGCTTCGACTGCGGTGGCGCTGAAGGCTACATTGAGGCCACCAACTTCTGCTACGAGCACTTCTACAAGACCGGTAAGGCTTACTGATTCACAGTAGCTCGCCCAAAAGCCACCTTCGGGTGGCTTTTTCGTTTTTCAGCCCCATGTAAGTCGGTATGCTGATGAGCTGCCGAGGAGAGTGAAATGGCCTACGATTTTGATCTGTATGTAATTGGCGCCGGTTCCGGCGGTGTTCGCGCGGCGCGCTTTGCCGCAGGCTTTGGCGCCAAAGTGGCGGTAGCTGAAAGCCGTTACCTGGGCGGTACCTGCGTGAACGTTGGCTGCGTGCCGAAAAAACTGCTGGTGTACGGCGCGCATTTCGCCGAAGACTTTGAGCAGGCCAGCGGTTTCGGCTGGTCACTGGGTGAAGCGAACTTTGACTGGGCGACCCTGATCGCCAACAAAGACCGCGAAATCAACCGCCTCAATGGCATCTACCGCAACCTGCTGGTTAACAGCGGCGTGACCCTGCACGAAGGGCACGCGCGTTTGGTTGATCCGCACCAGGTAGAGATCAATGGCGAGCGCTTTACGGCCAAACACATCCTGATCGCGACGGGCGGCTGGCCGCAGATCCCGGAAATTCCCGGGCGTGAGCATGCCATCGGGTCCAACGAGGCGTTCTTCCTCAAAGAGCTGCCCAAGCGCGTGCTGGTCGTTGGCGGTGGCTACATCGCCGTCGAGTTTGCGGGCATCTTCCATGGCCTGGGCGCGCAGACAACCTTGCTGTATCGCGGCGACCTGTTCCTGCGCGGGTTTGACGGCGCGGTGCGCACGCACCTGAAGGAAGAGCTGACCAAGCGCGGCCTCGACCTGCAATTCAATGCCGATATCGAGCGCATCGACAAGCAGGCCGACGGCAGCCTCAAGGCCACCCTCAAAGACGGCCGCGTGCTCGAAGCCGATTGCGTGTTCTACGCCACCGGCCGCCGCCCGATGCTCGACAACCTGGGGCTGGAAAACACCGGGGTCAAATTGGATAAGCGTGGCTTTGTCGAAGTCGACGACCTGTACCAGACCGCCGAAGCCTCGATCCTGGCGATTGGCGATGTGATCGGGCGGGTGCAATTGACGCCCGTCGCGCTGGCCGAAGGCATGGCGGTTGCGCGTCGGCTGTTCAAGCCTGAGCAATACCGTCCGGTGGATTACGCGATGATCCCGACCGCGGTGTTCAGCCTGCCGAATATCGGCACCGTGGGCCTGAGCGAAGAAGATGCGAAGCAAAACGGCCATAACGTGCAGATCTTCGAAAGCCGCTTCCGGCCGATGAAGCTGACGTTGACCGATTGCCAGGAAAAAACCTTGATGAAGCTGGTGGTCGACGCCGACACCGACAAGGTCCTGGGTTGCCACATGGTCGGGCCGGATGCGGGTGAGATCGTCCAGGGCCTGGCGATCGCGCTCAAGGCGGGCGCGACCAAGCAGCATTTCGATGAAACCATCGGCGTGCACCCCACAGCGGCGGAAGAGTTCGTCACCATGCGCACGCCTGTGGCGGGCTGATCAGGCCTCGGCGGTTGCCTCTGGCGGCGTTGCAACGACGGCCGCCAGGCGCAATGCCTCGATACTGGCCTGGGCCTTGATCAGGTCCAGCTCCAGGGTTTTGCTGAGCTGCTGTTGCTCGCTCAGCGCCGCCTGGCGCGCTTGACTGTCCTCTACCGCAACCCGCAAACGCTCCTGAAGCAGGGTGCGTTCGCTGTCTATCCGGCCAAGCTGTTCGCTGAGTGTTTGCTGTTGCGCCTGGTCCTTGCGTGATTGCTCCTGCAAGGCGGTCAATTCCTTGCTGGTCACGCGGTGCTCGATCAACAGTCGCTCATTATCGCGATGCAGCTGGGTGATCTCGTCCTGACGCACCATGGCGCTTTGTTGCGCCTGGCGCAGCTCGGCCTGCACCTGCTGCAACTGGCCTTCATGGCGCCGTTGTTCCTGCTCGCGTTGCTCCTTGACCGCATTGCGGTAGTGCTCAAGCGCGTCGCGGGCGTGCAGGTGCTTGTCTTCCAGTGAGCGAATCTGCTCGTCCTTGTCATTGATGCGCAACTCGTAATCGCTGCACGCCTGGCTGAGCCCCGCATTGCGGGTTTGTTCGGTTTGCAGGCTGGTGCTGGCGGTCTGCAAGGCGGCGCTTTCTTCGGCGAGTGCGGCGGCCTGGATATCAAATTGCTGCTTGAGCTGGCCGTGGGCTTCTTCAAGCGCTTGCACCTGAGCGAGCAGGGCGGCTTTTTGCTGTTCGAATTGCGCCAGCGCCAAGTCAATCGGCTCCTGGGCCTTGTCTTTAAGGCGTTGGGCCAGCCGCGCTACCAACTCGCCCAGCTCGTCGTCGATGGGCGCCTGGGTGATCGTCAGCCGGGTTTCGCTGTCATCCAGCTCCTTCAAGTACCGGTGAATCGTGGTTTTTGAGCCGGTATTGCCCATCTCGATGCGTACCGCATCGATGCTGGGGTTTTCGCCACGGGCCAGGATCGCCAGGCGTGCCGTTTGAACCACTGCTTTGTTTATGCCGCCGCGCGCCATGGGGTCTCCGTCGATTTAGTACTGTGGTACGTGGTATGTAGATACATACTATATCACGAATAAAATTCCGTTAAAATTCATGAATTAACAGATGGGATATTGGCGTATTATCCCGTGTCATACGCGTTTTAACCCTTAAGACACCCGCCAGCAGTACGAATAGGCCTTTCATGAGCGACTTGGACCGTTACCTCAATGCCGCCACCCGCGATAACACGCGGCGCAGCTATCGCGCGGCGATCGAGCATTTTGAAGTGAGCTGGGGCGGGTTCCTGCCGGCCACCATCGACAGCGTGGCGCGCTACCTGGTGGCCCATGCCGGGGTGCTGGCGGTCAACACGCTGAAGCTGCGGCTTTCGGCGCTGGCGCAGTGGCACACCAGCCAGGGTTTCCCGGACCCGACCAAGGCGCCGGTGGTGCGCAAGGTGCTCAAGGGCATCCGGGCGGTGCACCCGGCGCAGGAGAAGCAGGCCGAGCCTTTGCAGCTCAAGCACCTTGAGCAGGTGGTGGCCTCCCTTGAAGTTGAAGCCAGGCAAGCGCGCGAGGCGCAGGATCAGCCGCGATTGCTGCGCGCCAAGCGCGACACTGCGCTGATCCTGCTGAGCTTCTGGCGCGGCTTTCGCAGCGACGAGTTGTGCCGCCTGAACATCGAACACGTGCAAGCGGTGCCCGGCGCCGGCATCAGCCTGTACCTGCCGCGCAGCAAAAGTGACCGCGACAACCTCGGCAAGACCTACCAGACCCCGGCACTGCTGCGCCTGTGCCCCGTGCAGGCCTACAGCGAATGGCTGAGCGTTTCGGCCCTGGTGCGCGGCCCGGTGTTCCGTGGGGTAGACCGCTGGGGCAACCTGGGCGGGGAGGGGCTTCACCCCAACAGCGTGATCCCGTTGCTGCGCCAGGCCCTGGAGCGCGCGGGCATCCCTGCCGATCAATACACCAGCCACTCACTGCGCCGTGGCTTTGCCACCTGGGCCCACCGCAGCGGCTGGGATTTGAAGTCGCTGATGAGTTACGTCGGCTGGAGCGACATGAAATCCGCCATGCGCTATGTTGAAGCGACACCCTTTTTGGGCATGACCTTGGCGACCCAACCGCTGCTTTGAGATTTCTTCTATTAATACGCAGACCTGATAGAGAAAACCAATCGTCAGCATCAGGTTTGCCAATGAGCCATCGATGGAAAGAGTGAGTAGGATTCATCTCATCAACTTTTCAACCACTGACGGAGAGTCACCGATGCCTATCATCAACAGCCAAGTAAAACCGTTCAAAGCGACCGCCTACAAAAACGGCAACTTCGTAGATGTGACTGACGCTGACCTGAAAGGCAAATGGTCGGTAGTTTTCTTCTACCCAGCCGACTTCACCTTCGTTTGCCCAACCGAACTGGAAGACCTGGCTGACAACTACGCCGAATTCCAGAAACTGGGCGTCGAGATCTACAGCGTTTCCACCGACACCCACTTTGCCCACGCTGCCTGGCACAACACTTCGCCAGCCATCGGCAAAATCCAGTACACCATGATCGGCGACCCAACCCTGACCATCTCGCGCAACTTCGACGTACTGATCGAAGAAGCCGGCCTGGCAGACCGCGGTACTTTCGTGATCAACCCGGAAGGTCAGATCAAAATCGTTGAACTGAACGACGGCGGTGTTGGCCGTGACGCTTCCGAGCTGCTGCGCAAAATCAAGGCTGCTCAGTACGTTGCTGCTCACCCAGGCGAAGTGTGCCCAGCCAAGTGGAAAGAAGGCGAGGCTACTCTGGCTCCGTCCCTGGACCTGGTCGGCAAGATCTAAGTCTGTGAAACATCAAGGGCGGATTGCCGCACCTTAAGTAAGCTGCACCGCCCTCAAAACGCCCGGGCGAGATTCGCTCGGGCGTTTTTTTGTCTGCAATAAACCGAATTAACAGGAAATCGCCCGTATGTTGGATGCCAATCTTAAAGCTCAGTTGAAGTCATACCTGGAACGGGTCACCCAGCCGATCGAGATCATCGCCTCCCTCGACGACGGTGCGAAATCCCAGGAAATGCTGGCCCTTTTGCAGGACGTAACCAGCCTCACCACGCTGATTACCCTCAACACCGATGGCAATGATGCGCGCAAGCCGTCGTTCTCCATCAACCGCCCGGGTGCCGATATCAGCCTGCGTTTTGCCGGCATCCCCATGGGCCATGAATTCACTTCGCTGGTGCTGGCCCTGTTGCAAGTCGGTGGCCACCCGTCGAAGGCCAGTGTCGAAGTGATTGAACAGATTCGTGCCTTGAAAGGCGAGTTCAGCTTCGAGACCTACTTCTCGCTGTCGTGCCAGAACTGCCCTGACGTGGTTCAGGCGCTGAACCTGATGGCCGTGCTTAACCCGAACATCCGCCACGTCGCCATCGACGGCGCGCTGTTCCAGGCTGAAGTCGATGAGCGCCAGGTCATGGCGGTGCCCAGCGTGTACCTCAATGGCGTGAACTTCGGCCAGGGCCGTATGGGCCTGGAAGAAATCCTCGCCAAGCTCGACACCAGCGGTATCGAAAAGGCTGCCGAGAAAATCAGCGCCAAAGACGCCTTTGATGTACTGGTTGTAGGTGGTGGCCCGGCCGGTTCTGCTGCTGCGATCTACGCTGCACGTAAAGGCATCCGCACCGGCGTGGCAGCTGAGCGCTTCGGCGGCCAGGTGCTGGACACCATGTCCATCGAAAACTTCATCTCCGTGCAGGAGACCGAAGGGCCGAAACTGGCCAGCGCGTTGGAAGCCCATGTGCGTCAGTACGATGTGGACATCATGAACCTGCAACGTGCCAGCAGCCTGGTGCCGGCCAAAAACGCCGGTGACTTGCACGAAATTCGCTTTGAAAGCGGTGCGACCCTCAAGTCCAAAACCGTGATTCTGGCCACCGGCGCCCGCTGGCGCGAAATGGGTGTGCCGGGCGAGCAGGAATACAAGGCCCGCGGCGTGTGCTTCTGCCCGCATTGCGACGGCCCGTTGTTCAAGGGCAAGCGTGTGGCAGTGATCGGCGGTGGTAACTCCGGCGTTGAAGCGGCCATTGACCTGGCCGGTATCGTCAGCCACGTGACCTTGCTCGAGTTCGACAGCAAATTGCGCGCCGATGCGGTGTTGCAGCGCAAGCTCCACAGCTTGCCGAACGTGGACGTGATCACCAGTGCGCTCACCAGTGAAGTCAAAGGCGATGGCCAGAAAGTCACCGGCCTGGCGTACAAGGATCGTGACAGCGGCGAGTTCAAGACCATCGAACTGGAAGGCATTTTTGTCCAGATCGGCTTGCTGCCCAACACCGACTGGCTCAAAGGCACGGTGGAATTGACCCCGCGCGGCGAGATCATCGTCGATGCGCGTGGCGAAACTTCACTGCCGGGCGTGTTTGCTGCCGGTGACGTGACGACCGTGCCGTACAAGCAGATTGTGATTGCGGTGGGCGAGGGCGCGAAGGCTTCGCTGAGTGCTTTTGATCACCTGATCCGCACGTCAGCACCGGCATAAAATCAGGTACCGAAAATAAAAAACCCCATGAGTGATCATGGGGTTTTCTCGTTCCCACGTTCTACGTGGGAATGCATCCGGTGACGCTCCGCGTCACGCAGAACGCTTACAGCGGTGCTGGCTGAATAATCTCAACCCAGTAAGCATCCGGGTCTTTGATGAACGCCAGGCTTTTCATGCGGCCATCACTCAGGCGCTTCTGGAAATCGCAGCCCAGCGCTTCAAAACGCTCGCAGGCCGCGACGATATCCGGCACCGAGATGCAGATATGGCCAAAGCCGCGCGGGTCGGTATTGCCGTTGTGGTAAGCGAAGTCGGCGTCGTGTTCGGTGCCGTGGTTGTGGGTCAGTTCCAGGATGCCTGGGATCGACTTCATCCACTGCGTGCGCGCAGCGGCGTCGGCCGGGATCTGGGCCTTGTCCACCAGAGCGAGGAAATACAGGCTGAATTCGGCTTCAGGGAAGTCGCGTTTTTCAACCAGGGAAAAGCCCAGGACGCGGGTGTAGAAGTCCAGCGACTTGGTGATGTCCTTGACCCGCAGCATGGTGTGGTTGAACACGAAGTTCGAAGTGGCGGCGTCAGGTTGGGCAGTGACGCCCGGGAAAGTGTTCAGATCGTGCAGGCTCATGGGCCCTCCAGAAAAAATGGGGCAAACGCGACTCGTGACTTGAGCGGTCCCTTGGCTTGCGGCCGGCATCCGTGCCGCACCGTCATGATACGCAAGCGTGGCCGGGCGAGCCAAATGAAAAAGGTCACTCAGGCCTTGCGAGTCAAGGGTGCCAGGCTCAAACTTCGACGCTTGAACCTTGGGTGTTTGTCTTGATGATTGAATTTCGTAAACCGCTGTTGAGCGCTGTCTGTATGTTGTTGAGCAGCCCCTTTGTGTTGGCGGCCGATCCGGAAATTCATTGGCCCAGTGGCTGGCAAGTCGAGGAAGTCGTGCCCGACGACGACGCGCCGGTAAAACCTCAGGCGGTGTCCCGTCAGCGCGCCATCAAGAATGATGAAAACGGTAACACCTTGATGGTCATGGAGTTGACCGGCACACCGATTGAGGCAGGTCACAAAGTTAATCTTGAAGGTGTACTGCTGGAAATGCGCAAATCCATCCAGAAGGATTTTGCCGGCAGCGGTTATCAAAGCGTGTGCACAAAGATGCACACCAGCACATTGAGCCGTCTTGACGCGCTGGAAACTACTTGCGTGATTACCGAGAACGGCCGGCACATATTGTCACAAACATTGGTCGGCGCAGTTGATACCGATAAAGCCTATGTCTTTTCCTTTGCCGGCCAGGCCGAAGCCTATGAAACCAGTAAGGACGAAGTCAATTCGGTGCGAGATAGCCTTAAACTTTGAACGGGTTATCTCGCTCGTTTCTGAACAAAGTGATCGGTTAATCAAGTTCGTTTTCGAAGCAAAAAAAACCCCGCATCCGCGGGGTTTTTTGTACGCGTCTTTCGATCAGCCGCGCAACCAGGAATCTACAGTGGCAGCGCCATACTGTTCTTTCCAGGCTTTCAGGCCGCGGTGGTTGCCGCCTTTGGTTTCGATCAGTTCGCCGGTGTGCGGGTTGTGGTAAACCTTGACTACACGTGCGCGGCGCTGTTTTGGTGCGGCGGCGGCGGCGCTGGCTTTGCCAGGGTTGGGATCAAGGATCGAGATGATGTCGCGCAGGCCTTTGCCGTAGTGCTTCATCAAGCCTTGCAGCTTTTCTTCGAATTCGATTTCTTTTTTCAGGCCGGCGTCGTTCTTCAAGGATTCCAGCTGAGCCAGCTGCTCTTGAAGGGCTTTTTCTGCTGCGCGAAATTCGGCAAGTCTGGACAAAATCTGTACTCCAATAGTGTAGTTGGCTGATATCAACTGCAGATAAAGCGTGTAAGCCGAGAGCTTTAAGGTAACTCAAAGAAAGAGGCCTTTCTGCGAGTTCAGCACAGGCAGGAAAAATTGTAGTAGTTAATGCCGCACGAGTAAATCACGGCGTTACCTGAATAAGATTATTTCATCCTCCGCACTAGATGGCTATTCAATGGCTGGTCAGCGACTTAATGAACGCTTCACAGGGTAACGGCCGACCGAACAGGTAGCCCTGCAGGAAGTCCACACCTTGGGCCGCGAGGTATTCGCATTGCTCTGCTGTTTCCACGCCCTCGGCCACAATACCCAGGTCCAGCTTGCCGCTGAGTTCTATGATGCTGTCCAGAATATGCCGTGAGAGTGCATCGGCGCCGATCATGGCGACAAAGCTTTGATCGATTTTCAAGTAGTCGACATTGAAGTTGCGCAAGTAACCCAGGCTGGAATGGCCGGTGCCGAAGTCATCAATCGCGATCATCACCCCCAGTTGATGCAGGGCGTCGAACAGCCGGGCGGTGGTGTCGGTCGGCTGAATCAGCTCACGTTCGGTCAACTCCAGTACCAGCGTCACCTGGCCGGGGGCGAACGCAGCGAGAAATTCCCGACAGTCCTGCACCAGGTCCAGGTCCTGGCAGTGACTGGCGGTGATGTTCACGCCGATATGGAAGCCCGGGCTGAAGCGTCCGGCATGCGGGGCCAGTTGTGCGGCGGTCTGGCGTAGCAACGAGCGGGTCATCGGCACGATCAGGCCCGAATGTTCGGCCAGCGGGATAAACAGGTCAGGACGAACCAGGCCTTCCTTCGGGTGCCGCCAGCGCATCAACACTTCACAACCGGCCCATTCGCGGGTGTCGCCACGCACCACTGGCTGGAAATACGGAATGAATTCATTGGCCCCCAGTGCCCGCTGCAACTCATGGGTCGGCGCGGACGAGCGCTTTTGCAGCCAGTGGGCCAGCGCGCCCGCCAGTACCCCAAAGAACACCAACAGACTGAACAGCGCCGGGTAACGCGCCTCCATGTACCGCCACACCTCACCGACGGGCATGCCGGCATCGACACTGTACGGGTAACGCTCAGAGGCCAGGTGCTGATGGGCCACCGCAAACTGCGGCATCGCAGTGGTGTGCACCTTACCGTCAGCGTCCAGCCAGTTGGGCCCCACTTGCAGGATCAGGTGCGCGTAGCGGCTGATCAGGCGCAAGGCGTTGGTCAGATGGTAGCCGTCAACCGAGGCAAACGCGGCTTTATCGCCATCGACCCGGCGGTAAACCAATAACGCAGTATCGGGCGTTACCGGGTTGCCGTTCATCAACCACAGCGTGCCCGCTACGTAGTCGTCCGGGTTGACCGGTGACTGGTAGCTGTCGCCGAACAACGAGCTGCAATAGATGTTTTTTTGCCAGGACAAGGTGGTTGCCCGCACAAAAGGGCGCCGCGTCACCTGCTCGCGCAGTGCCAGTTGCGCGCCGTTGTCGCACGGCTGGCCAGCCAGCGGCAGTAATGTCTGGGCGGCGAGGGCGGTGTTGTCGAGCATTAAATCGAACTGGCGCACAGCCTCCAGCGCGGTTTGGGCGGTGCTTTGCTCAAGGGTGCGTTCGGCTTGCCAATGAAGAATCACAACCCCCAATAAAACGGGAATCAGGCCGCAGGCACTGCTGATGAGCGCGCGTGCGGTTCGGCTTCGGGGGCCTTTGGCAGTGAGGGGCATAGAGGCAGCCAATAACGGAATAAAAAGACGGGTGTGTGCCGATGATAGTTGGCATTGCGCAGTGTCGCTCACTTGTTTGGTACGCCTTGACCTAGCCGTTCGGTCAGTTGTTGCGATTGTCTCTGCTTGGCAAGATAAACATCGTTGCAAAAAGTAAGAGACTTCGAAGCACCGCCCCTTCCAGCCTCTCTCTCAGCCGTTTCAGCCCACTTCTGGCGGGACGGTCGACCCTCGTCTTTCAATTGTTGAAATTCGTTTCGTAACCCGTTAACGCGACTTGATAAGGAACTACCTGCAATGAATAACCTCCGACTGGCCGCGGCCTTCCTGGCTGCTACCGGCGTCGCCACGCTGCCTGCTTTTGCCGCAGACGGTACCATCAGCTTGACCGGTGAAATCACCGGTACCACCTGCAGTATCAGTGGCGGGGCAGGCTCGGCGCCTGGTGCCAGCCCGAACTTTGCCGTTGTACTCAACAAGGTTCAGGCCAGCGCGCTGGCGGCAAAAGGCCAGACAGCCGGCACCACCCCGTTTGTCGTGCGTGTGGGGGCGTGCCCCAAGGATACGACGGTGGCGGTGTTGTTTGAGAGCAGCAGCCCGGCGATCAACCCGGCTACCGGCAACTTGAAGAATCAAGCGCCGGCCAAACCCGCGCCTGCCAGCCTCGTTGAGGTGCAGATTGTCGACGGCACAACCCATAAGCCTATGGACTTGCGCCTGGCGCTCAATTCGAGCAGCGCAAAAGTCCCTGAAAACGGTGAAGCGTCGCTGCCGTTTGCGGCCCAGTACTTCGCCACCGGCGCCGCAACCCCAGGCCCAGTAAGCACGCAGGTGCTGTACTCCGTCACGTTCCCCTGATCAGGGCCCGGAGCCTGGCGGTTCGCCAGGCTTCGGACAGCGCCTTGGAGGACCGCCCCATGTTTGCTCGACTCCTGTTCGCAATTGCCTTGCTGCTCGCCATTTCGGTGTGCAGCGGATGGCCATCCATTGCCCATGCCGGCGTAGTGATCGACGGTACGCGGCACATTTACCCGCAACAGCGTCGCGAAATCACCTTGCGCCTGACCAACGACGACGAACGCGCTCCGCGCCTGGTACAGGTGTGGCTGGACCAGGGAGACCCGGCGTCAGACCCCTCTAACAGCGAGGTGCCTTTCAGCCTTTCGCCGCCGGTGTTTCGCCTGAACCCGCAGAAAAGCCAGGCCGTGCGCCTGGTTTACACCCAAGAGCCACTGCCGGCGGATCGGGAATCGTTGTTTTGGCTCAATGCGCTGGAGATCCCGCCCAAGGTCAACACCGAGGCCGATGATGCCCCGGCCAACCACCTGCAGTTCGCCTTTCGTATCCGTACCAAAGTGTTTTTTCGCCCGGCCGATCTGCCCGGCAGCCCGAACGAAGCGCCCACGCAATTACGCTGGACCTTGCGCCGCAGTGCCCAGGTGGCGCTGCTGGAGGTACACAACCCATCGGCCTATCACGTGACATTCAACGAGGTGGCGTTGGCCATGGGCCCGCAAAAAGACGCGCCGCTGCTGCAGGCGCAAGAGGGCATGGTGCCGCCTGGCGGCAACCTGACCCTGAGGGTGCACAAGGCCGTGCAGACCATCCCCGCCGATGCGCAAGTGCATTTCAAATTCATCAATGACTACGGCACGTTTTCCGCGCCGCAGCGTGCTCCTCTGAAGTTCTGACTATGCCAGCCTTGTTGCCACTCACATTCTGCCAAGGCGCTGCCTGGCTGCTTTCTCATCCTAGACTGCTGTTGCTGTTCGGCTTGCTGAGCACGCTTGTGCTATCGGCCGAGGCTGCCCCGTTGTTGTTTGATCTGGAGGCTTTTACCAGCGGTGTGTCCAGCCCGGCGGATCTCTCGCGCTTCAATACCGGCAATGTGTTGACGCCTGGGGTTTATCGCGTTGACGTGATACTCAACGGGCAATCACTGGGCCGTCGCCCGATCACCTTCGTAAACGTGGACAAACAGAACGCTGCGCACCCCTGTGTGAGCGCGCAACAACTGGCCGAACTCGGGGTGGTACTGCGCAACACCGAGGCAGCCGTCGAGGAGGCTTGTCGCGATTTCGCCGCATGGATTCCCATGGCCAGCAGCCATGTCGATGTCGAGTCCTTGACCCTGGACGTGAGTATCCCGCAGGTCTACATCAATCGCTCTGCTCGCGACTACGTTGACCCCGCCCAATGGGACGCAGGCATTGATGCCGCGCTGCTCAATTACACCTTCAGCGCCGCGGCGGTGACCTCGGGTGCGGGTGAAGATCGCGGTTACCTGGGCCTGGACGGCGGGGTCAACCTGGGTGACTGGCGGCTGCGCCACCAGGGCGGGCAAGCCTGGGCTTCACGAAGCGGCCACTTGCCTTATCAAGCCACGGCCACCTACCTGCAACGCGCCGTTGCCGCCTGGCAGTCGCAACTGACCGTGGGCGACAGTTTCAGCAGCGGCCAGATCCTCGACGGCGTGCGCGTGCGCGGCGTTACGCTGGCCACTGATAACCGGATGCTGGCGCCGTCGCAACAAGGTTATGCGCCTCAGGTGCGCGGCGTTGCCGACAGCAATGCCACGGTGACGGTGCGCCAGAACGGCTACACCCTTTACGAAACCACGGTGGCGCCCGGGCCTTTTGTGATCGATGATCTCTACCCCACGGGCTACGGAGGCGACCTTGACGTCAGTGTCACCGAGGTAGATGGGCGGCGCAGCACCTTTGTCGTGCCTTATTCGGTGGCCCCGCAGCTATTGCGTTACGGCGCCACGCACTACAGCGCAACGGTGGGACAGGTGCAGCAGCATGGCGTCAGCGATGCCAACGCCTCGGTGTTTCAAGGCACGCTGCAACATGGGCTGATCGATAGCCTCACCGTTTACGGGGGCACCACCCTTTCCCAGGGTTATAGCCAAGGCAAGGCGGGCCTGGCGCTAAGTACAGCCGTTGGCGCGTTCGCCCTGGACACCACCCACTCGCGCACACAGGTGCAGGGGCAGGCGGTAGCGCGCGGACAAAGCCTTGGCCTGGCCTATAACAAGAACCTGCCGTTTTCGGGAACGCATTTTGCGCTCGGCGCCTATCGCTTCTCGACCGCCGGCTACCTGAACCTGCCGGACGCCTTGAATGTGCGCGATCTGGGCCGTCACGGCGGGAACCTGGACAGCTATGCGCGGCAAAAAAGCCGCCTGGACCTGACGATCAGCCAGCAGTTGGGGGAGGGCACCCTGAGTGTGTATGGCAGCTCTACTGACTACTGGGCCGGGCAGCAAGGGCGCCAGACGTCGTTCACCGCCAGTTATGGGGCCAACTGGAAGTCACTGAGCTGGAACCTCTCGGCGCAGCGTTCGAGGGTCAGCGAACTATATCGGGCGAGCGACCATGAACGCGCCGAGGACATTTTCTTCGGCCGCTCGACGCGCACCGAACGCGTGGAGAATCACTGGGTATTGAGCCTCTCCATGCCATTGGGCGAGGGCACGCGCGCACCGACCCTGAGCAGTTCACTGTCGCGGGACGCGGGTGATTCACGCGGCAGTCAGCAACAACTCGGCATCAATGGCTTGCTGGGGGAGAAGGCGCACACCCATTACGGCCTGGTCGGCAGTCGTGGCAGCGGCGATCACGGCGGTTCAAGTTTCAACGCCTATGCAGGCTATCGCAGTCACGCCGCCAACCTGCGCGGCGGGTATGGTCAGAGCCGGCGCAATGCGCAAGTGTCCGTGAGCGTCGACGGCGGCCTGATCGCCCACAGCGGTGGCGTCACCCTGGCGCAAAACCTCGGTGAAGCGTCGGCGCTGGTGCATGCGCCGGGTGCCCAGGGAGCGCAGCTCGGCGGTTCCGGGGTGCTTATCAACAAGCAGGGTTATGGGGTCATGCCTGCTTTGCGGGCGTACCAGCCCAACGCCGTGGACATCGACCCGCAAGGCATGCCCATGGACGTGGAATTAAAGGAGTCGAACCGCTCCGTGGTACCGACCTTGGGCGCAATATCGCTGGTCAAGTTCGAGACCGTCAGCGGCCGGGCGGTGGTGATCAAGGCGACCCATCCGAATGGCAAGCCGTTGCCGTTCGCCGCCCAGGTATTGGATGAACAGGGCAACGAAGTGGGGGTAGTCGGCCAGGCGGGCAAGGCCTTTGTGCGCGGGGTTGCCGACCACGGCAGGTTGACCGTGCAGTGGGCGCAAGCGGCGCGCGATCGTTGTTTTATCCATTACCGGTTGCCGCCCCGAGACCCCGACCGGCGCCAGCAAAGTGCGGACCAATTGGTCAGCCGATGCACCCTCGACACCTCTACACACAAGGAAAACAGTTGATGAAGCTTCCTTGCCGCACGCGGCGGGTGATGCTTGCCGTGCTGGCCTGCGCAGTCATCATGCTCACCGCAAGCGCCCAGGCCGGCGTCGCCTGCGATCCCGGCTCGCCGACGGTACTTTCGGTGCCGCGTATCAACGTCCCGGCCAACCCGGTGGTCGGCCAGGTACTGGGTAGCCCGGATGGCTATCCCATTGAAGCCGCGCATGGACTCAGGTGCACTTACACGACCGACGTCATCATCAAATACTGGTCGTACATCAATATATCCCGCGACATTCGTTGGACCGGCCAATATTTGGGCCACTCGTCGCTCGCCATGCCGGTGTATCAGACCGGCGTGCAGGGCGTCGGTTTTGCGTTTATGGCGCAGGACCGTGACGGCGGCCCGATGCGAATCGTGACCACTGGCAACACGCTTTTGCGCGGGCCCATCCACCCCGGCCTGGCGACTTGGGGTGTACGTGGGCGGGTGTTTTTTGTGGTCACGGGCCCCATCCAGGGCGGCACGGTCACACCTCGAACATTCTCGGGCCTAAACCTGTACACCAACCCTACGTATCATGCCTTTAACTTCGGCAGCATCGAAATCGGCGAACCCAGCCGGCCCACCTGCAGTGTGTCGACCTCCACCGTGGCGATTGCCTTGGGGGCCGTGGAAAGCCGAGCCTTCAAGGGCATTCACAGCGTCGCCGGCAATGGCAGCGGGACGATCACTTTGCAATGCCCCGTCGGCAGTCCACAGCAGCACGTGCGGGTGACATTGGTCGACCAGACGCAACCGGCCAACCGCAGTGATCGGCTTTCGCTGACCGCCAGTTCTACCGCCAAGGGCGTGGCCTTGCAGGTGCTGTTTGGTGGTCGCGTGATCACTTATGGCCCCGCTGCGGGCGCTCGTACTGCCGATCAACCCCTGGGCCGCGCTGGCGCCAATGGCACCTTCGAACTGCCGTTGACGGCGCACTACATCCAGACTGCCGCGACGATTGAACCCGGCACGGCCAATGGCCTGGCGACATTTACCCTGGTCTATCGGTGACCCACTTCTGCGCAAGCGCGAGAAAAGCCAGTGTGGCAGGCGAGGCCTGGCGGCGATCCAGCACCGCCAGGCCGATGCGGCGCGGCACGGGCGGCGATAA
Source organism: Pseudomonas sp. 58 R 3 (assembly GCF_900006605.1). NCBI lineage: Bacteria > Pseudomonadati > Pseudomonadota > Gammaproteobacteria > Pseudomonadales > Pseudomonadaceae > Pseudomonas > Pseudomonas sp. 58 R 3. The sequence continues at coordinate 89,434 of NZ_CVTT01000052.1, forward strand.
CGGCCGCTCGACATAACGGCCGTCGGCGTGATCGGGCAGCGATGCCTGCGCCACGATGCTCACGCCGTCGCCACGGCTGACGGCCGCCAGCGTGCTGAGCAATTGCGCGCAACGATAACGCACGTTGGGCCGCAAACCGGCGACGCTGAACAAGCGCATCACCAGCTCCGATGAGCCGGCTTCGGTGAGGATGAACGGATCATCACACAGTGCCTGTAAAGGCACCGACGCGCTGGCAACCAGCGCATGGGTGGCCGGCAACAACGCGACCAACTGATCCTCCAACAACGCCACGGTGTCGAAGCGTTCACTGTCTGTTGGCGTGTCGGCGAGCACCACAAAACCCACGTCGACGCGCCGCTCGTCCAGCCACTGGATAACTTGCCGGTCTGGCCCTTCGTCCACATGCACTTCAATGCCGGGGTAGGCCAGCCGGAAATGGCGGAGAATTGCCGGCAACAAACGCACCGACGCGGTGGGGCCGAAGGAGCCGATGCGCAAGGTACCGCGCTTCATCCCACGGGCATCGGCGGCTTCCTGCTGCAAGGTCGCGGCCAGACCCAGCATGGCACGGGCGCGCCCGAGTAATTGCGCGCCGATATCGCTCAGCTCCACCAGCGTCTGGTGGCGCCGAAACAATTCCACGCCCAGCTCCTGTTCCAGGGCCTTGACGGCATGGGACACCGCCGACTGGCTGATGCCCAGGCGGTGCGCCGCACTGGTGAAACCTTGCAGCTCGGCCACCAGAGAAAAAATTTCCAGTTGGGTCAATGTCATGAGTAAAGGCTCATTTTACGATTACTGATCATTAGTCGAAGAATATGCCCATCCTGTCGCCTGTCGAGCAACTGCTAATGCAACCTCCGTCTGATCGCCTCACCTACCTGAAGCTGGCCGCTGTGACCATGATTTGGGGTGGCACTTTTGTCGCCGGACGTTACCTGGCCAATCAAGTCGACCCGCTGCTGGCTGCCAGCCTGCGGTTTATCCTGGCCAGCCTGGCGCTGCTGCTGTTTATGCTGTGTGCACGCATCCCGCTGGCGCGGCCACGTCCCCGGCAACTGCTGCATCTGGCGGTGCTGGGGTTTTTCGGGATCTTTTTCTACAACCTGTGTTTTTTCTTTGGCCTGCAGTACATCAACGCCTCGCGCGCTTCGTTGATCGTGGCGTTGAATCCGGCGGTGATCGGCCTGGCTTCCTGGTGGTTGTTCAAAGAGCGCCTCGGCACTGCCAGGGTACTGGGTATCGCGTTGTGCCTGGCCGGCGCTGCGACGGTGATCGTCAGTCGCAACCCGCAGTTGCTGCAAGGTGCATCGAGTACCTGGCAGGGCGACGTGCTGGTGTTCGGCTGTGTGCTGGGGTGGGGGATTTACTCGTTGTTTTCCCGCGCATTGAATCAAAGCCTGGGGCCGTTGCAAACGGTCACCTGGTCAGTGCTGCTGGGCACCCTGATGCTGACGGCTGTCACCGCGCTCGCCGGGCGCTTCACGCTTGCAGGGCTTGGCAGCCTGCACCTGCCGCAGGTTGTGAGCCTGTTGTATTTGGGCGTGCTCGGCTCCGCGCTGGCGTACATCGGCTATTACGATGGCATCCGGCGTATCGGCGCGACCCGCGCAGGCGTGTTTATCGCGCTGAACCCGCTGACGGCGGTGATCTGCGGCGCGCTCCTGCTTGCCGAACAGCTAACGTTACCCATGGCGCTCGGCGGCGCGGTGATCCTGTTGGGCATCTATCTGTGCAACAAACCCCTTGCGCAGCCCAGCGCAATAGGGATTTGATGAGAGTGCGGACAAATACTGTTACGCTGTGTAGAATCGATTTACGCATACAAGAATATGGACTTGCGCTCACGCAAGCCTCGGCCGTCAGAGACTGATGTAATCATGAAGCTACTCGGCTCCCCCCTGATCTTTGGTGACTTCCTCGCCCGCAGCGTGCGGGGTCTCTCGTGCGCGCCACCCTGCAACCTCATCCTTGCCTGTAATTGACTGCTTGCTACTTACAAGAATGATGAGGTGCCGAAATGGCCGACCAATACGAAAACCCAATGGGCCTGATGGGCTTTGAATTTATTGAATTCGCATCGCCGACTCCGGGCACCCTGGAGCCGATCTTCGAGATCATGGGCTTCACCAAAGTCGCGACCCACCGCTCCAAGAATGTGCACCTGTACCGCCAGGGCGAGATCAACCTGATCCTCAACAACCAGCCCGACAGCCTGGCCTCGTACTTCGCCGCCGAACACGGCCCGTCGGTGTGCGGCATGGCGTTCCGGGTCAAAGACTCGCAGCAGGCTTACAACCGCGCGTTGGAACTGGGCGCCCAGCCGATTCATATCGAAACCGGCCCGATGGAACTCAACCTGCCGGCCATCAAGGGCATCGGCGGTGCGCCGCTGTACCTGATCGACCGCTTCGGTGAAGGCAGCTCGATATATGACATCGACTTCGTGTACCTCGAAGGTGTCGACCGCAACCCGGTAGGCGCGGGCCTCAAGGTCATCGACCACTTGACCCACAACGTGTACCGCGGCCGCATGGTCTACTGGGCCAACTTCTACGAGAAACTGTTCAACTTCCGTGAAGCACGCTACTTCGATATCAAGGGCGAATACACCGGCCTTACGTCCAAGGCCATGAGTGCCCCGGACGGCATGATCCGCATCCCGCTGAACGAGGAATCGTCCAAGGGCGCCGGCCAGATCGAAGAGTTCCTGATGCAGTTCAACGGCGAGGGCATCCAGCACGTGGCGTTCCTCACCGAAGACCTGGTCAAGACCTGGGATGCGTTGAAGAAGATCGGCATGCGCTTCATGACCGCGCCGCCGGACACCTACTACGAAATGCTCGAAGGCCGCCTGCCAAACCACGGCGAGCCGGTGGACCAACTGCAGGCGCGCGGTATTTTGCTGGACGGCTCCTCGATCGAGGGCGACAAGCGCCTGCTGCTGCAGATCTTCTCGGAAACCCTGATGGGCCCGGTGTTCTTCGAATTCATCCAGCGCAAAGGCGACGATGGGTTTGGCGAGGGCAACTTCAAGGCGCTGTTCGAGTCGATCGAGCGCGACCAGGTACGTCGCGGTGTACTGACCACCGACTAAGCGTCAGCAACAAAAAAGCCCGGCGAGAAGGTTTTCAGCCGGGCTTTTTAGTGCCTGCACCTTTTAAGCTTTGCGCTGACGCACCAAATGTTTGAAGCCTTCATACACCAGCACCATCACGGCCAGCCAGATCGGAATATACGTCAGCCATTGCCCGCCCTTGATGCCTTCGCCCAACAACAAGGCCACAAAGAGCAGTAATACCGGCTCCACATAGCTGAGCAACCCGAACAGGCTAAAGGCCAATAAACGGCTGGCGATGATGTAGCTCACCAGCGCTGAAGCACTGATCAAACCCAGTATCGGGATCAAGGCATAGAGCTTGGGATGCACATCCAGCACCGCAAAACCTTGTTCGCCATGCTGCACAAACCACCAGGCCACCGGCAGCATCAGCGCCATGTCCAGCCACAAGCCGCCCAGATGATCGGTGTGCAGGTATTTACGCACCACGAAATACACCGGGTAACCGATGATCACCACCAGGGTGGCCCAGGAAAAACCACCGGCCTGGTACAGCTCATTAAGCACCCCGAGTGCGGCAAAAAATACCGCGATCTGCTGCAAGCGCGACAAGCGTTCGCCGTACACCAGGCGCCCGGTCAACACCATGGTCAGCGGCAACAGGAAATACCCCACCGACACATCCAGGCTGCGCCCGTTCAGCGGCGCCCACATAAATAGCCACAATTGCACGCCCAGCAGCGCGGACGAAAGCACCACGCCGCCGATCAATCGCGGCTTCGCCGCCAGCATTTGCAGCAACTCCCACACACGCCGCCATTCACCGCTGACGATCATGAACACAGTCATGCACGGCACGGTCAGCAGCATGCGCCAACCAAAAATTTCCAGGCCGCTCAAGGGCGTGAGCAGCGAGGTGAAGTAGTACATCACGGCAAACAACACCGAGGCCAAGACCGATAAAACAACACCTTTAGACACACTGTCCTCGCGAAAACTGTCTGATACACAAAGAAGGGGAGTTTCAGCAGGTGATTATGGTGCTTTTGGTGATGGTTGGTCGCACTGTTTAGGGGCGTTTTGCAGAAATTTACTCACGGGCAGGGCTTTGCTTGAAACAGTGGCGAGCAGGTTTACCTGCTCGCCACAAGGGCAGGGCGAACGGTTTTTATCTGCTACGCGCGCGCAATGCGGCCCGAGACAAAATGGCTCACATCATTAAACCCCGGCGTAGACGAATGCCCCGGCGTCACCAGCGAGTCAATAAACGCTTCATCTTCTGCCGTGATCTTCACGTCCAGCGCCCCGGTGTACGCGTCCCACTGCGCCTCGGTACGCGGCCCGACAATGGCCGAACTGACCGCCGCGTTATTCAGCACCCAGGCAATCGCAAACTCGACAATCCCCACGCCGCGCCCTTGGGTGTACTGCTGAATCTGCTGGGCGATGCGCAGCGACTCCACCCGCCATTCGGTTTCCAGGATGCGTTTGTCCTGGCGCGCCGCACGGCTGCCGGCTTCGGGTGTCACGTCGGGCGCGTATTTGCCACTGAGTACCCCGCGTGCCAATGGGCTGTAAGGCACCACGCCCAAGCCATAGGCAGCGGCTGCGGTGATCTGCTCGACTTCAGCCTGACGGTTGACGATGTTGTACAGCGGCTGGCTGATAACAGGTTTGTCGACACCCAGGCGTTCGGCCAGGCGAATCAATTCGGCGATACGCCAGCCCCGGTAGTTGGACAGCCCCCAGTGGCGGATTTTGCCTTGGCGGATCAGGTCGCCAATCGCCGACACGGTGACCTCCAGCGGTGTGCCGTGGTCCTCACGGTGCAGGTAGTAGATATCCAGGTAGTCGGTCTCCAGGCGTGTCAGGCTCGCTTCCAACGCATTGAACATGCGCTTGCGGCCCAAGCCACTGCGGTTGGGCAAACCGTCTGCCGGGCCGAAACCGACTTTGGACGCCACCACCCAATCCGCCCGATTGCGGGTGATCGCTTCGCCGACGATTTCCTCGGAGCGCCCGCCGGTGTAGACGTCGGCCGTGTCGATAAAATTGATGCCCTGGTCCCAGGCCTTGTCGATGATGCGCAGCGAGTCTTGCGTGTTGGTCTGCTCGCCAAACATCATGGTGCCCAGGGTCAGTGCGCTGACCTTCAACCCGGACTGGCCCAATGTGCGGTAAATCATGCAAAGCTCCTCATGGCAGGTAAACGTTACCCATGCAATACCAGAGTCGGCAGCTCTGGAACAAGCCCTGCGCGTGTTTCTTCATGGATTGAGCAAGGCCTGGCAACGCTGCTGTAAAAAGCCATGCAGCACTTTCACCCGTTCCGACACTTGCAGGCGGTGTGGGCACATCAGGTTGAACGGCGTGGGCTCGCCTTGCCAGTCGGGCAGCAACGGCACCAGCCGCCCGGCCTTGATATCACCGGCAATATCGAGGTTGGCCTTATAAGCGATGCCGTGGCCTGCCAGCGCCCAGCGCCGCACGATTTCACCGTCATCGCTCAGGTAGTCGCCCGACACCTCCACCTCCTGCAGCAAGGCGCCCTGGCGAAAATACCAGGTGCTATTCGCCTGCCCACGGCGCATGTAGCGCAACGTGCTGTGCTGCGCCAGGTCAGCCGGCGTGCGCGGTGTGCCATGGCGCGCCAGGTAGTCGGGGCTGGCGCAGGGGATGCGATGGTGGCCAGGCACCACAGGCAACGCCACCAGGCTGGAATCCCTTGGCACACCAAAGCGCAGGGCGATGTCGACGGTGTCACGAAACAAATCCGCGTTGCTGTCGTTGAGCAGCAACTGCAGGCGGATAGTCGGGTGTTCGAGCTTGAACTCATCCAGCCACCCCAGCAGTACGTTACGGCCGAAGTCCGAAGGTGCCGCCAGTTGCAATAACCCACTCAAGCTCTGGCCTTGTTGCTTGATCGCCTGTTCACCTTCGGCCAGCGCTTCGAGGGCCACCCGCACGCTGTCCAGGTAGCGTCGGCCTTCTTCGGTCAGGCGCATGCTGCGCGTCGAGCGGGCGAGCAAGCGAATGCCCAGCCGGGTTTCCAGGCGCTTGAGCGCAATACTTGCCGCCGCCGGGGTGAGGTTGAGGCTGCGCGCCGCCGCCGACAGGCTGCCGGTGTCGGCGGTACGCACGAACACTTCAAGGTCCAGGGTCGAGCTCATTTGTAAAAATCCTTTAAAGATCTTGTCGTTTTACCGGGATTTTTCGCCGATTGCCAAGCTGAGAAGATCAACGCTCACTTTCTTAGCCAGGTAACAACCCCATGACATCTTCCCTCAGCGGTAAAACCGTCATCGTGATCGGCGGCAGCAGCGGCATCGGCGCCGCCGTGGCCAAGGCCGCCACCGCCCGTGGCGCACAGGTGGTGCTGGCCGGGCGCCGTTTGACCTCCGGTGTCGACAATGGCGTACGCAGCGAACCCGTCGACGTCACCGACAGCGCTTCGTTGCAACGGTTGTTCGAAACGGTCGGGCGCTTTGATCATCTGGTGTTTACCTCCGGCCCGTCGGTGCGGGCCAAACCGTTGATCGAGACGGACCTGGACGAGGCCCAGGATAATTTCAACGTGAAACTCTGGGGCGCATTGCGCGCGATTCAGCAGGCACTGCCATTTTTGGCTGAGCACGGCAGCATCAGCCTCACCTCGGGCCAGTTGGGCCGTAAGTTAATGGCAGGGCAGTTCATCAAGACGGGTATCAATGCTGCGACTGAAGCGTTGGGCAAGCAGTTGGCAAAAGAACTGGCACCACGGCGCGTCAACGTGATAAGCCCCGGCGTGATCGACACGCCAGCGTATGCCGGGCTGGCAGAAGAGCAACGCTTGGCGATGTTCGCCAAGGCCGGAGGGGCGTTGCCGGTGGGGCGAGTGGGTCAAGCAGAGGAGGTCGCGTCAGGGTATGTGCTGGCCATGGAAAATGGCTTTATAACCGGCGCCGTGTTGGATATCGACGGCGGCGGCCTGTTGTAAACACAGAATAGAAATGTGGGACCTGCTTGTGTGAGAGCTGGCTTGCCTGCGATGGCATCAACTCGGTGTACCTGATACACCGAGGTGTCTGCATCGCAGGCCAGCCAGCTCCCACAGAGGCCGCGCTATACCTTCAAGGTACGCGTCATGCGCAACGCCAGCACACTGCCGGCCACAATCACCGCCGCCAGCAAGTACAACGCCATGTCCGTCGACCCGGTGGCATCCTTCACAAAGCCGACGATATACGGGCTCAGGAACCCCGCCATCTGGCCCATGGAGTTGATCAACGCCAAACCGCCAGCCGCCGCACCCGCACTGAGCAGGGCAGTGGGCACCGGCCAGAACATCGGCAGGCCGGTAAGGGCGCCCATGGTGGCGATGGTCAGGCCGAGAATCGCAAGGGCCGGGGTGGTGGCGAAGTTCACTGCAATCACCAGGCCAATCGCGCCCATCAACATCGGTACCACCAAGTGCCAGCGACGTTCCTTGCGCAAATCGGCGGAGCGGCCGACCAGCAGCATGAACACGGCGGCCAGCAGGTAAGGGATCGCACTCAGCCAGCCAATCACCAGGTTATCGCTGAAGCCCAGGTTCTTGATGATCGATGGCAGCCAGAAGTTGATGGCGTACACGCCGCTCTGGATGCAGAAGTAGATCAGCCCGAACGCCCAGATCGCCGGGTTCTTGAACACTTCGCCGAGCGAATCGGTGGTGGTTTTCGGCTTGTTGGCCAAATCCGTCGCCTGATCGGCTTCCAGCACCGCACGCTCATGGGGCGTGAGCCACTTGGCGTTGGCAAAGCTGTCGCTGAGCAGGAAGTAGGCGAGGGCGCCGAGTATCACGGTGGGAATGCCTTGCAGCAGGAACATCCACTGCCAGCCCGCCAGGCCGCCCTGGCCCGCGGCGAAGTGGTTGAGGATCCAGCCGGAAAACGGGCTGCCCAGCAGGCCGGACACCGGAATTGCCGACATGAACAACGCCATGATCCGCCCACGGCGAAAGGTCGGGAACCACTGCGAGAGGTACAGCACCACGCCGGGGAAGAACCCGGCTTCTGCGGCACCGGTCAGCAGGCGCAAGCCGTAGAAGTGGCTGGGGGTGGTGACGAACAGCAGGCACGTGGAAAGTGTGCCCCAGACAATCATCATCAGCGCAATCCAGCGCCGTGGGCCGAATTTGGTCAGCGCCAGGTTGCTCGGCACGCCGCACAGCACGTAGCCGATAAAGAAGATCCCGGCACCGAGGCCGTATACCGTTTCGCTGAATTTCAACGCATCGAGCATCTGCAACTTGGCAAAGCCAACGTTCACCCGGTCAAGGTAGTTGAACAAGTAGCAGATAAAAATGAAGGGGATCAGGCGCAGGGTAATGCGCTTGTAGATGGCGTTTTTATCGTCATCGGTGGCCAGTGTGGCAGCGGCGCTCTGTGACATGGCAGTCTCTCTTTATTATGATTTTTCGCGATGCGAGGGTAACGTTGATCGCCCAAAGAGTCTCGGCCACCTTGCTGGGTGCTGTCTTTGTGCCCGCGCACAGTCAAGCGGGCTTTGCGCTGTGCTTCTGTACAACCACGCCTTTAAAGGAACTTAGCCCCATGTTCGAGCTGGATCATGACCTGGCGCAGGATATCGTCAATCGCACCATGGCGATCCTGCCCTATAACGTCAATGTCATGGACAGTCAGGGCCTGATTCTCGGCAGTGGCGAACCGGAGCGAATCAACACCCGGCATGAAGGCGCGCAATTGGTGTTGGCCAACGGCAGGGTCGTGGAAATCGATGGCCAGACCGCCAAACACCTGAAAGGTGTGCAGCCCGGCATCAATTTGCCGTTGATGCACGACCAGCGCCTGATCGGCGTGCTGGGCATCACCGGCGAGCCTGAGTTGTTGCGCACCTACGCGCAACTGGTGCGCATGACTGCCGAAATGCTGGTCAGCCATCGGCATCAACAAGCCGAGCAGCAGTGGCGTCGCCAACGCTGTGATGATCTGCTGGCCTTGCTGCTGGCCGACAGCGGTGACTCACCGCGCCTGGTCGATGAAGCCCGGCAGTTGGGGCTCAAACCCCAGCTGGCCCGCACGCCCTACCTGTTCGAACTGGGTGCAGGCCAATCAGCGGAGGCCTTGAGTGCCTGGTTGAGCAGCCGATTCCCGGACAGTTGGTGCGTCAGTTCTGCACAGTTTTCCTTGCTGTGGTGCAGGCCTGCGGCGACTCCAGTGGATAACCCAAAACTGCTGGAAAAACTTCAGGGCCTGGGCTGGAAGGTCTTGCGCGTGGCGGTTGGCGGGCAGGCCGATGGCCTGGCCGGGTTGCGCCGCTGTTACCGCCGCGTCACAGACTTGCTGGCCTATGGTCGCGATATCCTGCCGCAAACGCAGCTGTTGACCCTCAATCGCTACCGCCTGCCGGTGATGCTCTGGCGCCACCGCAACGACGACGCCCTGGACGAATTGCTCAACCCCTTGCGCAAAGTCCTGGCCAAGGACGCCAACGGCCAGTTATTGGCTACTTTGCGCAGTTGGTGTGAACACGACGGCCAAAGCCAGGCTTGTGCCGATGCCTTGGGCATTCACCGCAACAGCCTGCGTTACCGCATGGAACGCATTGCCGAACTCAGCGGCGTCGACCCGCTGACCCTCGACGGCATGCTCGCGCTGTACCTCGGCGTACAGCTATTGCCCCAGGCTTTGTCGGAATGAACAACAAACCTCACCGGCACTTGTGCATCGGACCGGCGTCATTGCCGATGGCAACTGGCAGCATGGGCGTTATAAAAACCGGAGAAAGCCCATGAAAATCATCATCGCCCCCGACTCATTCAAGGACAGCCTGAGTGCCGAAGGCGTTGCCCAGGCGATTGCCGACGGGCTCGTTCAGGTATGGCCGGATGCACAGTTAATCCAGTGCCCAATGGCCGACGGCGGTGAGGGCACGGTGGATGCGGTACTCGCCGCCTGCAACGGCGAACTGCGTCGCGAAACGGTGCGCGGGCCCCTGGGGGAGGCAGTCGAAGCACGCTGGGGCTGGCTTGCAGACAGCCACACCGCAATGATCGAAATGGCCGAAGCCAGCGGCTTGCAACGCGTACCGACCGGCCAGCGTGATGCGTGCATCAGCAGCACATTCGGCACCGGCGAGCTGATCCGCGCAGCCCTGGATGCCGGTGCGCAACGCATCATCCTGGCGATCGGCGGCAGCGCCACCAACGACGGTGGGGCAGGCGCGATGCAGGCGCTCGGCGTGCAGTTGTTCAACGCCCAGGATCAGGCCCTTGCACCGGGCGGCCTGGCCTTGGCCGGGCTGACGCGTATCAGCCTGGAGCACCTGGACCCACGTTTGGCCCAGGTGCGGTTTGAAATCGCCGCCGACGTGAATAACCCGCTGTGCGGGCCGCACGGCGCGTCGGCCATTTTTGGCCCGCAAAAAGGCGCTGACCCACAGCAAGTCGAACAACTTGACGCGGCGCTCGGGCACTTTGCCGATCACTGTGCCCAGGTTCTGCCCAAAGACGTACGCGATGAGCCGGGCAGCGGTGCGGCCGGCGGTCTGGGGTTTGCCGCCAAGGCCTTTCTCGGGGCGCAGTTCCGTGCGGGCGTGGAGGTGGTCGCCGAGTTGGTGGGCCTGGACGCGGCCGTGCGTGGCGCGGACCTGGTGCTCACCGGCGAGGGCCGCTTTGATGCCCAAACCCTGCGTGGCAAAACACCTTTTGGCGTGGCACGGATTGCTCAGCGTCATGGGGTGCCGGTCATCGTGATCGCCGGCACCCTGGGCGAAGGCTATGAACACATGTACGCCCATGGTGTGGACGCCGCGTTCGCCTTGCCGTGCGGCCCCATGAGCCTGGAGCAGGCGTGCAGCGAGGCGCCGCGTTTGCTGCGTGAGCGCGCGGTGGACATTGCGCGGGCATGGCGCACGGCGCTCGGCCAGCGTGGTTGACATGTGGGAGCTGGCTTCCACAACCGTCAGCCCCTAGCCAGCATGCCGCCTCGGCCCCTACACTGGCCGGCCACTTGTCTTTCAAAGGATGAAACACAATGCACGCACCTGAACCCCATATCGTGATCCAGCGCTTTACCGAAGCCCACCTGGAAGGCGTCGCTGCGCTCTATAACGACCCGGCCGTATGCCGTCAGGTGCTGCAAATGCCTTATCAGTCGGTGGAGTCCTGGCGCAACAAGCTGGCTCTCGATAATGAGCGGCGGCTACAGCTGGTGGCGGTGCATGGCGGCGAGGTGATTGGCCAGCTTGGCCTGGAACAGACCCTGCGCGTGCGGCGCAGCCACGTCGGCTCATTCGGCATGGGCGTGGCGACGGCCTGGCAGGGCAAAGGCGTGGGTTCGCGGCTTTTGAGCGCCGCACTGGAGGTGGCCGACAACTGGATGAACCTGCACCGTGTGGAACTCAGGGTGTATGCCGACAACCAAGCCGCGCAAGGCCTGTACAAAAAGTTTGGCTTCGAGGTTGAAGGCCTGCTGCGCGATTACGCCCTGCGTGACGGCCGGTTTGTCGACACCGTGAGCATGGCGCGCCTGCGCCAGTCGGCTTAATCCTGCAGTGCAAACGCCACCGCAGCCTGCGCATGCAGCTCGGTGGTGTCCAGCAGCGGCAGGTGGCTGTGCTGCGGCTTGATCAGCAGGCCGATTTCCGTACAGCCCAGGATGATCGCCTGGGCACCTCGCGCCGCCAGTGATTCGATCACACGTTGGTAGACCCGGCGTGAAGCCTCGCTGATCACCCCGACACATAATTCCTCATAGATGATGCGGTGTACGGCCTGGCGCTCGTGTGTTTCCGGTACCAGCACGGTCAAGCCCTGCGCGGCCAGGCGGGATTTGAGAAAGTCCTGTTCCATGGTGAACGCAGTGCCGAGCAAACCCACGGTCAACGTACCGGCGTCGACCGCCGCCGTACCTGCGGCGTCGGCAATATGCAGGAATGGAATCGACACCGCCGCTTCGATACGCGGCGCCACCAGATGCATGGTGTTGGTACACAGCACCACACAGTCCGCGCCGCCGGCCTGCAGGCGGCGCGCGGCGTCTTCAAGGATCAGCGCGGTGTCGTCCCAACGCCCGGCATGCTGAGCCTGCTCCACCGGGCCGAAGTCAACGCTGTACATCAACAGTTGCGCCGAGCGCAGCGGCCCGAGTTGGTCACGCACGCGCTGGTTGATGATGCGGTAATACTCGGCGCTGGACTCCCAGCTCATGCCGCCGATAAGGCCGATAGTGCGCATGCGATACTCCGGACAAGGAATGTTGCTTCACCTTACCCATCGGCCACGCATTAGTCATACGCAGTTGCCGGCCAAATCACCGGTGCAGTTTCGCGGGCGGTAATCATACGGCCGGCCGCCGCATCTGCCATGATCATGCCTCGCAACCTGGCTCACCCAAGGAAATTGGCAATGGACGATATACAGCAACTGGGCGAGATGCTTCGTCATTACGCCGACAGCGAAGCGCATAAAAAACAGCAATTTGATCTGCAATCGGCGCGCTGGGCACAAAAGCTGGGTGAGCTGTTCGGGCACATTGAGCAGTGGCTGGAGCCGGTCAAGAGCGTCGGTTTGCTTGAAGTCCAACGTGAAGCTTATGTCGCCAGCGGCCCTGGCCTGCCGGCCGAGAGTTCGACCTTCAAGACCGAGAAGCTCACCGTGCATATCACTGGCAAGGCCGTGGAATTTGTGCCGGAAGTGATGGGGGCAGGCGGCTCGATAGCCGTGTCGGTAATGGGCCTGACAGCCGCGCGACACGGCAGTGTGTCACTGGTGCTGCCGGCGGACAAAAACGATTGGCTGTGGAAGAAAACCAACGGTTTGAAAGACCCGGACACCTTTGCCTTCGATGCCAACTTCCTGGCTGCGCAGCTGCAGAGCCTGATCCCGCGCGATCGCGGCTTTGACGCAGGTTGCAACGCTGTCAAACAGCTCGCTTGAAATAACAGCGATTTTCCCAGAGTTGGCTATACCTACAGCTCAGTGTCTCGACGATGACTGCCAGGGAGTTCAATGATGGAATCAAGGCTAATAATCAGCACGCTGTGCGTTGCAATCGCAATGGTCGGCTGTGCCGGCAAGGTAACGCAACCGGACGAGTATTCAGGCTTTCTCTCGGACTACAGCCACCTCAAAGAGGCGAAGTCGCCTTCAGGGGCTGCGGTGATGCGCTGGGTTGACCCCGACCTGAACCTGAGTAACTACACGGCAGTGTTCATTGAACCGACGCAGTTCTACCCCAAACCCCAAGCCACCGCGAAAATTCCCGACAGCACCCTCAACGGCATCAACACCTATTACAACCAGGCGCTCAAGCGTGAGCTGGCCAAGTCGCTGCCGCTGGCCAGCGCGCCGGGCCCAGGTGTGATCGTGGTGCGCGCGGCCATTACCGCCGTCAGCAGCAAGACTGAAAGCCTCAAGCCCTACGAGTACGTGCCCGTGGCGCTGGTGGCAGCTGCAGTGAGCACCGGCACCGGCATTCGTGACCAGGAAACCACCCTGGGCACCGAGGCGCAGTTCCTCGACGGTGGCAGCGGCAAAGTGATTGCCCAAGTGGTGCGCAAAGGCACCGGCAAGCCGTTGTCCAACGACTCGCAGGTGATGAAGGCCGATGACGTGAAAAGCGTGATCGACGGCTGGGCGTCGGACTTGCATCAGTCCTTTGTGAAGCTCAAAAAGCCCTGACTACTGGCTGTGGCAAGGGCGCAAGCTCCCTCGCCACAGGTTTTAGTCGTGCACGTGATGCTCCCTTGTCGGCCTGATATTTTGAGGCGCGTGCCGCAGCATCACTTAAGCGGTGTCAGTGGCGGCAACTTCCATTGACCATTGCCCACCTCAGGCTTGGGCAGGTAAATCCGCAGCACGGCGTAAAACGGACCGGGTGGGGCCGGCAACCAGTTGCTCTGTTCGGCTTTTGGCGGCTCGTGGTGCTGCAGGGCCAGGGTCAGGCCGCCGTCGGCGTCCCGCTTGAGGTTGGGCAGCATCGCTGAGTTGATCAGGTAGCGCTTCTTGAGGTTGGGCGCCAACAGCTTGGTCTTGGCGTCGTACATGGTCAGCGACCAGAACGCATCGGCCGGTGGCAGTTGGTCCTTGGCAAAATGTACGGTGTAGCTGTGACGTGCGCCGTTGGCCGGTTTGCCTTCGCTGTCGACGAAGTAGGTCATGTAGATGGCTTCGTCGGTGGAGTTGCCGAAAATCCCCAGGTTGGCGCCGGCGTAGCGGTACAGGTAGTTGTTTTTCAGGCGGTCACGGCTGCCGAACAGGTCGCTGCTGGTGACTTGGTGGGTATCGACCTTGTCTTTCTTGAACGCAGCAAATTCGGCGCGGCCATCGGCGATCCCGTCTTCCAGGGCTTTACGCTGTTCAGTGGTCAGGTCCTTGACCTTGAAGGGCGCGCCGGGGGCGATACCAATCTTGGCAAAGCGCGCCATCAGGTCTTTTTCACTGTCCTGGGGCGCGGCAAAGGCCAGCATGAAGTTCAGGTAGCGAAACAGCTGCGGGCCTTCGGTCATGGTTGCCATGGGTTTGGGCCATTCGATCTTCGCCACTTTGGCCGGCGCAGGCTGCTTCACGTAGGCACTCAGCGGCTGCACTTTGTAGCCATTCTGGATCTGCTTGACCTTGTTCAGGTCCTTTTCATCAAACAGCTGCGTGCGGTACAGCGCATAGGCGATGTTGCTTTCGCTGTAGATCACGCGGTCGACGTCGACAGGCTGCTGACCTTTCCAGTCGGGCCCGGCGATCATGTAGTGGCCACCATTGTTGCCGGTGCTGCGAGTGCCCAGGTAGGCGATATTCTGCGTGTAGAGGTCGATCAACTGCACCGAGTAGTAACGGTTGTCGTCGATTTTGGGCAGGGTCAGTACCAGCGGCTCTTTGCGCAGGTCCATCCATACGAAAGAGTAGGGCGTGTCCGCGTTCGGGGTGACGAAGGCAGTGTCCCTGGGCGTGAACACCTGGGCGGTATTGCCGATATGGTTGAACGGCGCCTTGTAGTTGGCACCGCCTTTGTCGACGGCTTGGGTGTAGAGCGTCTTGTACATCTCCACTACCGGGTAGCCGTACAGGTAGGCTTCCTTGGCAATGGCCCGGGCTTCAGTCGGGGTCGCCGTGAAGTCGGCCCAGGCGCCGGTGCTCATGAGTATCGAGAGGCTCGCCAACAGCAGGCGCGTCGGTTTTCCAATCATGTTGTTGCGTCCTTCCTGAGTGCTTTATAGAGGGCGTGGGATCAAAGCGCCGAGTTTCCTGTTTTATTGGCCGAACGTCACGTTAATCCCTGCAAACAACGTGAACCGAGCTAATCCATCGCCTTTGCGTGCCACCGTCCATTGCGGCTCGACAAAGGCATTGACGATAGTGCTGCCGGCTTTCCAGGCCTTGCCTGCGCCCACGCCGATGGGAAGGTAGCAGGCATTCAGACTTGCCGGCTGACCAAACGCATCAGTTTGTGGGTGTGGGGATGTTCACGGTTTTGCGCGTGGCGAAAGCGCCGCTGGTTTCGGGCTCAAGCAGCGGGCAACATCGATTTGACCTTGTCACGCAGTTGGTCAATGGAGAACGGCTTGGCGATCACTTGCATGCCTGCGGGCACATCGATGTTATCGGCATAACCGCTGGCGAACAGAATCGGCAGGGCGGGGCGAAGCTCGCGCACGTTAGTGGCCAGTTGCTTGCCGTCCATGTCCGGCAGGCCCACATCGGTCATCATCAGGTCGATGGGCTGGTCGGTGTTTTTAACAATTTTGAGGGCCTCTTCGGCGTCGGCAGCTTCAACCACCGAGAACTCCAACTCTTCAAGTACATCGACGATCAGCATGCGCACGATGGCGTCGTCTTCGACTACAAGGATGGTGGAGGGGGCAGCGCACATAAGGGGAATTCCTGAAAAATGGAAAGGCAGGTGTCTGGCGGTGAAAGGCCGTTCTCTACTGAGTCACGGCCCTCTCGGCAAGTTCCATTGGCGGGGCATTGTGAAGGGAATGGATGCAAATGTCGCGTGGCATGCACGGCGGCGCGCCGAGCGCGCAAAGCGTCAATGACAGGCTACAAGCGGGCCATTGACGCCACGGGCGTCAAGTCAAAGTGTGGTGTTGAACAGGGCATACGGTTTGTTGTAGGGCACCGTCATAATAAAGTTTCCTTCGCTGAATTCGCTGATGTTGTACTCCGGCACGCCTTTGGTAATGGCCACCGGATCAAGCGTGCCCGCCGTCTTCCCGCTGTTCAAGGAGACTTCTAACCCTTTTCGCATTGACGCTTCATCAGGAAAGGTTGCAATACCGAAGTTCGGATTAAAGAAAAACCATTCCTTCTGGTTGTTTTTATCGAGCGTGACGCCCGCGATAAGCCCATGATTCTGGGTGCTGATCTTCAGGGACATGGGAGGGGTTGCGGTGCTTAACCGCTCAGCAATGTCGGTATACGGCACTTGGCTGACGCGTTGAGTACCGTGAAACTGCTCACGGAGCACCTGATGCATTTGGTTCAGCTCTTTACGAAAGGCCTGAACCTTGGTGTCGTTAGCATTCCTGGCGGCTTTGAAAAAGTTATTGATGAAGGTGTCCCGCTGGTTGTTCAGAATGGCCAGCGCCATCATATTCACCAGGGCTGCACACTCACCATTGGACGCCAGGTCTGTTTGGCTGAGGTAAAAGTTCTGCGGCATCATGGTGGCCTTGCCACCTTCGGCCAGTACTTCCGCTTCAAAAGTCTTGAAGCTCTCAAGACTTTGAATGGCCATGCGCCTTTCTATCTCTTTGGCCAATGTGCCGATGGCTTCGGGATTCCCGACCTTGCTGACGGCCAGGCTTTTTATCTCCGAGACCCTCATGCTCGAGTGATAGCCCGGAATATCGTCGATAACCCCGGAAAGACCTCGAGCGTAAGCGGCTGGATCGCTTTGTCGCGCTGCCTGTAAGGCTTGCCTGAACTGTTCTCCGGTTGCCTTTGGTACGGGAGCGATATAAGTGGCCAGCCAATCTATGAAGTTGTTGTTTATTTCACCGTTGGCGGCGACGGTTGCAGGTTTGAAGTCTAGTAGTCCTGTACCGTAGGGCTGCTGCCTGATCGGATCAAAGGCATACCATTTTCCGTTTTGAAAGGCGGCACCGCTTTCAATGGTCTGCCCGGCGATCTTGTAGGTGCCTGTTGCCACAACGCCATGCTGTTTGCTGGCCGCCTTGAGCAGGTCATAACTGCCGGCAGCTCCCTTGAGCATAGTGATGCCCCGAGCGCTTTTAGAGGCCAGAAACTTGACCCCTGTGCCTATGCCTCTCACCAAGTCGTCCATTCCGCTCAGTGGGTTGAACGCACTGATGGCCGCTGCACCGATGATGCGTGCTGCCCGCAAACCCTTCGAAACGGCCGTCACGGTCTTGATGCTGGTGGTAGCCACGCGCGCTGCCGTCGACGCGCCCAGCGTCACGAAACCGAAAGCATCCATTGCCAGGTCTAACCCGGCTTCCAGGTAGTCACCATTCCTGGCGTTAACGATCGCTGACCTGAGCGGGATGAAATTCAGGAAAAAGTCGGTCACCTTCCAATCGTTTTCTCTCTGCTGGTCGAAGCTGGTGAAACCTCTGGCCCGCTTGATCACATCCTGATTATCAAGATCGAGATGTTCGACAAAGGCATCGGCGAGGGCCTGCGTCCGAACGCTTGAGAAACTCGAAGGAACGGGTAATGGAATGCCGGCGGACTTGTCCTGGCTGAAGTCTGGCTTAGGATCCCTGGTCGGCGTGAACGGCTCTTTCCTGAAGATGTTGTTGGCATGGCGCTCACGCTGTTCGGTCAATACGCTAGCGGGCACCACGGTGATGGCGCCTTTACTCAGGTCGATCTCATAGACTTTATCGTCCGTCCCGCCTGTGACTTTTACCCACAATGTTTTACTGGTGTGTATCAGTTTATTTTTAGTTGGCGTGATGGGTATCTGGTAGGTTTTATCTTGATAAAACTCGAGCTTTCCATATTCGAAATTCTGCCTGTCAGCGAGCGGAAGGTCGGCCACCAGGGATTTGATCAACTTATCCACGCCTTGCTTGCGTGTGTCGATCGTCTGGGTTAATTGTGCGTTGAATGTCTTATTCACGTCGAAGGTGAGGGATTTGCCTTTAGTCGCTTGGAGAATGCGCGGGTCTTCAGTTTCCCATTTATAGGCGTGCAGCCCGCTCATCACGATATCCAACAGCGAGAACATACCCGCTGGCGCTCGATTCGGATCGTAAAGCGGCTGCGAGAGCGTTTGATTGGAGTCCTTGACCTTCAAGAGCTTTTCTTCAAGAGGCACCGTGTCGCCAAACCGCTCCTTTATCAAGGCTCGGGCCATTTGTTCGCGACTGGGAAATTCGGCGCCTACCTCGTTGGAACCTGCTACCCGCTGGGTTAATTGTCGGTTGAACTCGGTTCTGACCGTCTCAACGTCGTCATGGCTGTAATCACCCTCTGTTTTAAGGCTGATCACATTATTGACAACGCCCCAATCGAGCAACGCCGCTTGCTGGGCCTGCGCGGTGACGGAAGGATCCTGCAACGTGGCGTTTTCAGCTGCGAGCATGACCTGGGCAAACGTCATGCTCGATACTTTTCCCGGCGTCTGGGCTTCAATAGCCGCCACTGCGATCGACAAGTTGACCCATGCCACGCTGCCGTAGGTGACATTGGCGGGGATGTCCTTGACCAGCAGCGCGGGTGCCTTTCTTGCCAATAGCAAGTAGGCACCCGCTTTGGCCATCTCGGGGGTGGTTTTGCCGCTTTCAATCAAGTGTTGGGTCAACCCCTCTTTTACAACCGAGAGTGGTTGCCCCCAATGCGCTCGCTGCGCCAGATCAAAGCCGGCCACCTTGTTTCGATGCGGTGCAGTGACGGATTCCGGGTCCAGCAGCGCATTGATCGCGGCCAATGTGTAGTCATTCACACTGGTCTGTGTGGCGATTCCGTTCAATCGGGTCTGCAATGCCAGCCCGAACGCCTGTGCGCGAGGCGAACTGACGATGGCTTCCAGGGCTTTGGCGGGATCGTCTGACGCCTGACCCGTGAGCGGCTGGTTGCTGTTCAAATATTCCAGCACACCCTGGCTTGCGCCCAAATGAGGTGGGTTTGGATGGCGGTTGGCGTACTGAACAGCGGCGTTCTGCAGCGCGCGTTGCTCAGTGCCACTCAGGGGCTGCGGCCACGACAGGCCACCGCCAAAGTTGCCTAAAGGGTGTTCCTGAGCCCGGTTAAGGACCGCATGGGCAAGGCCGACCAGGCCAGTATGGGTGCTTGGCGCAGACAAACCCATCGATTGGATGTAGGTCTCCAGGGTAACGGTACTGCCAGCCTCTGACGGGTAGCCTGAATCGGCATGAATATCCATCGGTGTGGTTCGCAATGCCGTCAGGATTGCAGGCACAGTGGCGTCGATGCCCAGACGTGTGGCGATGTCACGCAGCTTTTGCCCTAAAGACTGCAAATTCTGTTTGCGTCCAAGTTCCGTTTTAAGGTCGCCTGACGGCGGGTGGGATGCAGGCGCGTGAGCTTGGGTTGATGCGGGCCGTGTTTGAGTGGTTGGATGGGTGTTTGCCGGCAAGGTGTTAATGGGGGCTGGGGCAGGTGCGGGAGTTTCGAGGACAAAAGGACTGGGGTTGTCTGCAATTGTGCGGGTAGGGGCGGTTATACTCATTGGAGTTACCTTGGTGGGTCAAAAAAGACGCCTTCCAAAAGATCTTCCGTGTTCCTGAGGCGCTATCCTGAGTGCCGCCCCCCTTCACCTACGTTCCGCCGCATCTGTGTGCACGTGTGTATGTGGCCTGACGAAACCGGACAGGATTGGCGCGAAATTCAGTCGCGACCTGTAGGCAAACGCTTCAAAACAACGCACAAACATAGCCTTGGCCACTGCTATTCGGGCAAACTCCCCCTTTTTCCGCACTTGGCCAAGGCATGCCCATGACTCCCGCGTCGTCCGTCGATGAAAAGAGCTTCCGTACCCTGCTGAGCCGAAATGTCGCGTTACCTTTGGGCGTCGGCGTGCTCAGCGCGGTGTTTTTCGTTTGCCTGATCACTTATTTGCTGTCGGTGATCCAGTGGGTGGAGCACACCGACCGGGTTATCAATAACCTCAATGAGTCGTCCAAGCTCACAGTGGACCTGGAAACCGGCCTGCGCGGTTTCCTGATCACCGGCGACGAGCATTTCCTCGACCCTTACGAAGTGGCCAAGCCGCGCATCATTGGTGACCTGCACAACCTGCAGGAGCTGGTGGCGGACAACCCGCAGCAGGTCGATCGCCTCAAGCGCCTGGAGTCGATGCAATACGAGTGGAACAAGTACGCCCAGTCGATGATCGACTTGCAGCGCAACGGCGGCGATTACCGCGGGGCGGTGAAGGCCGGACGCGGCAAGAGCCTGACCGACGCGATCCGCAATGAATACGTGGATGCAGTCGCGATGGAGCAGGCATTTCGCGTCAGCCGCAATGCCGATGTGACCCGCACCACGATTATCAGCGTGACCTTGTACCTGGTTTTTGTACTCGGGTTGAGCGGGTTCCTGGCTTATATCGGAAGAAGAAATTTAGTAGCACTTTCAGACAGTTACAGCGCAAACCTCGCGTCGCAACAGAAGATTGCCCGGCGCCTGGAGCAACAGGCCTGGCTGCGTAACGGCCAGACCGAACTGGCCGAACAGGTACTCGGCCAACTGACCCTGAACATGCTGGGGCGCAATATCCTGCAGTTTTTTGCCCAATACATGGGGTCGGCGGTTGCAGCACTCTACGTGCGCGAAGAACACGGCGGCCTCAAGCGCGTGGCCACCTACGGGTTTTCCCGCGAGCAAGAGCAAAAAGAACAGGCGATCTACAGCGATGAGGGCATTGTCGGCCAGGCGGCCCAGCTTGATCGCCTGATCCGTCTGGACGATGTGCCGGTGGATTACTTCAAGGTCAGCTCCGGCCTGGGCGAAGGTTCGACCCGCAGTGTATTGGTGGTGCCCACCAGTGATGATGACCGCGTCAATGGCGTGATCGAGCTGGGGTTCCTGCGCCCACTGGATGAACGTGACGTTGAGTTGCTGGAACTGATTGCCGGCAATATCGGCACCTCCATCGAAGCCGCGCGCTATCGCCAGCGCCTGCAGGAAGTGCTGGCCGAGACCCAGCAGCTCAATGAAGAGCTGCAAGTGCAGCAGGAAGAGCTCAAGACCGCCAACGAAGAACTCGAAGAACAGTCGCGCATCCTCAAGGAGTCCCAGGCCCACCTGGAAACCCAACAGGCGGAGCTTGAGCAGACCAACGAGCAACTCGCTGAACAGACGCAAATCCTGTCCGATCAGCGCGATGCCATGGACCGCAAGAACGTCGAGCTGAACCAGGCCCAACTGGAGCTCGAAGACCGTGCCGACGAGCTGCAGCGCTCCAGCAAGTACAAGTCCGAGTTCCTTGCCAACATGTCCCATGAGCTGCGCACGCCGCTCAACAGCTCGTTGATTCTGGCCAAATTGCTGGCCGAGAACCCGCAGGAAAACCTCAGCGCCGAGCAGGTCAAGTTTGCCGAGTCGATCTATTCGGCGGGCAACGACCTGCTGAACCTGATCAACGATATTCTGGATATTTCCAAGGTCGAAGCCGGCAAGCTGGAAATGCGCCCGGAAAACTCCAGCGTGGCCCGCCTGGTCGATGGCCTGCGCGGGATGTTCGAGCCCTTGGCCGCCGATCGCAAGCTGGGTTTTCAGGTGGACATTCAAGCGGACGCGCCGCCGATGCTGTTCACCGACCGCCAGCGCCTGGAGCAGATCCTCAAAAATCTGCTGTCCAACGCGGTCAAGTTTACCGAGCAGGGCGATGTCAGCCTGTCGGTGTCCGGTGCGCCAGGGGAGGGCGTTGCCTTTACCGTGCGCGACTCGGGCATCGGCATCGCGCTGGACCAGCAGGAAAGCATCTTCGAAGCCTTCCGCCAGGCCGATGGCACCACCAACCGCCGTTACGGCGGCACTGGCCTGGGCCTGTCGATCTCCCGTGACCTGGCGAGTTTGCTCGGCGGCTATATCAGCGTGACCAGCGAGCCGGGCAAGGGCAGCGTGTTCACCCTGGTACTGCCGGAACATTATGTAGAGCGTGAGGAGGGTGCCGCGCCGATCGAGGCGCCACGCCAGGTGGTGGCGGCGCCGGCGCCCAAGCCCATGGCGATTTCACCGCTGCCGGTGGCCGATGCCAAACAGATTCCGCGCTTTGCCGACGACCGCGACAAGGCACCGTTCGCCACGCGCTGCATCCTGGTGGTGGAAGACGAACCCAACTTTGCCCGCATCCTTTTCGACCTGGCCCACGAACTGGGCTACCACTGCCTGGTCGCCCACGGCGCAGACGAAGGCTACAGCCTGGCCGAGGAGTACATCCCGGATGCGATCCTGCTGGACATGCGCCTGCCTGACCATTCCGGCCTGACCGTGTTGCAACGCCTCAAGGAACACGCCAATACCCGCCACATTCCCGTGCACGTGATCTCCGTCGAAGACCGCGTCGAAGCCGCCATGCACATGGGCGCCATCGGTTATGCGGTGAAGCCGACCACCCGCGAAGAGCTCAAGGACGTGTTTGCGCGCCTGGAAGCCAAGCTGACCCAGAAGGTCAAGCGCGTGCTGCTGGTGGAGGACGATGACCTGCAGCGCGACAGCATTGCCCGCCTGATCGGCGACGATGACATCGAAATCACCGACGTCGGCTACGCCCAAGCGGCCCTGGACCTGCTGCGCACCAACATCTACGACTGTATGATCATCGACTTGAAGCTGCCGGACATGCTCGGCAATGAGCTGCTCAAGCGCATGGCCACCGAAGATATCTGCTCGTTCCCGCCGGTGATCGTGTACACCGGGCGTAACCTGACCCGTGACGAAGAAGCCGAGCTGCGCAAGTATTCGCGCTCGATCATCATCAAAGGCGCACGCTCACCTGAACGCTTGCTGGACGAAGTGACGCTGTTTCTGCACAAAGTCGAATCCCAGCTGTCCCATGACCGCCAGAAGATGCTCAAGACCGCCCGCAGCCGCGACAAGGTCTTCGAGGGGCGCAAGATCCTGTTGGTCGACGACGATGTGCGTAACATCTTCGCCCTGACCAGTGCCCTGGAGCACAAAGGCGCGGTGGTGGTGATCGGGCGTAATGGCCATGAAGCCATCGACAAACTCAATGAAGTCGAGGACATCGACCTGGTGCTGATGGACGTGATGATGCCGGAGATGGACGGTTACGAGGCAACTGCCTTGATCCGCCAGGACCCGCGCTGGAAGAAACTGCCGATTATTGCGGTGACGGCCAAGGCCATGAAGGACGATCAGGAACGCTGCCTGGCGGCAGGCTCCAACGATTACCTGGCCAAGCCGATCGACCTGGACCGGCTGTTCTCGCTGATTCGCGTATGGCTGCCGAAGATGGAACGCATTTAAGTGGAGCACGTTTTCTTGGAAAAAAGCAGCGACATTGAGCTGCGCCTGCTGATTGAGGCGATTTACCTCAAGTACAGCTACGACTTTCGCGATTATTCCGGCGCGTCCGTCAAGCGCCGCGTGGCCCACGCACTGCGCCAGTTCGATTGCGCGACCATTTCTGCGCTGCAGGAGCGGGTGTTGCATGATCCGACGGCCTTTATGCAGTTGCTGCAGTTTCTGACGATTCCGGTAAGCGAGATGTTTCGCGACCCGTCGCACTTTTTGGCGATTCGCCGGGAAGTAGTGCCGCTGCTCAAGACCTACCCCTCGATCAAAATCTGGATCGCCGGGTGCAGCACGGGCGAGGAGGTGTACTCCATGGCAATCCTGCTGCGCGAAGAGGGCTTGCTCGACCGCACCATCATTTATGCCACCGACATTAATCCGGCGTCCCTGGACAAAGCCAAGCAAGGGATTTTTTCCCTGGAGAACGTGCGTGCCTACACCGCCAACTATCAGCAGGCGGGCGGCCAACGTTCATTTGCCGACTACTACACAGCGGCTTACGATTACGCGATCTTCGACAAGACGCTGCGCGAGAACGTGACTTTTGCCGATCACAGCCTGGCAACCGACAGCGTCTTTTCAGAAACTCAATTAATTTCATGTCGCAACGTATTGATTTATTTCAATAAAAAGTTGCAGGATCGAGCGTTCGGGTTGTTTCATGAGTCGCTCTGCCATCGCGGCTTTCTGGTGCTGGGCAGTAAGGAAACCCTGGATTTCTCCGCCTACAGCAAGCAATTCGAACCCTTGGTCAAACAGGAACGGATCTACCGAAAATCATGAGCGACGCCGCAACTAACCCGCCACGCGGGATTGAAGCCATCGTCGTCGGCGCCTCCGCCGGCGGTGTTGAGGCGTTGCTGACGATTTTTGGTACGTTGCCTGACACCTTCGGCTTACCGATCATCGCCGTGCTGCACCTGCCGGATGAGCGTCGCAGCCAATTGGCCGAAGTTTTTGCGCGGCGCCTGAGCATTCCGGTGCAAGAAGCACGCGACAAGGAAACGATCGCGCCAGGCACCCTGTATTTCGCCGGCCCCGGCTATCACCTGTCGGTAGAAAGCGACCGCAGCCTGTCGATGAGCCAGGAAGACCGCGTGCATCATTCGCGGCCGGCCATCGATTACCTGTTTGCTTCGGCTGCCGACACCTACGGCAACAGCCTGCTGGCG
This sequence comes from Pseudomonas sp. 58 R 3, assembly GCF_900006605.1. NCBI lineage: Bacteria > Pseudomonadati > Pseudomonadota > Gammaproteobacteria > Pseudomonadales > Pseudomonadaceae > Pseudomonas > Pseudomonas sp. 58 R 3. The sequence continues at coordinate 114,122 of NZ_CVTT01000052.1, forward strand.
ATTCTGCTGACCGGCGCCAACCAGGATGGCGCGCGTGGCCTTGCCCACGTCAAAGACTCGGGTGGCACCACCATCGTCCAAGAGCCCACAGAAGCGCGTATCGCCGTGATGCCCCTGGCGGCGCTGGCCTTGCACACACCTGATCATATTCTCACCTTGAGCCAGATTGGTTCACTGCTGGCTTCCCTGGAATCTTCCCCATGTTAAGTACTGTCCAGGCCAAACTGCTGATCGTCGACGATCTGCCGGAAAACCTGCTGGCCCTTGAAGCGCTGATCAAGCGCGAAGATCGCCAGGTCTTCAAGGCATTGAGCGCTGACGAGGCCTTGTCACTGTTGCTCGAGCATGAGTTCGCCATGGCGATTCTCGATGTGCAGATGCCCGGCATGAACGGTTTCGAGCTGGCCGAACTGATGCGCGGCACCGAAAAGACCAAGAACATCCCGATTGTGTTCGTCAGCGCCGCCGGCCGCGAACTCAACTATGCCTTCAAAGGCTATGAAAGCGGCGCAGTGGATTTTTTGCACAAGCCGCTGGACATCCACGCGGTGAAGAGCAAGGTCAATGTGTTCGTCGACCTGTACCGCCAGAGCAAGGCGATGAAACAGCAAGTCGAAGCCCTGGAGCGCAGCCGCCGGGAGCAGGAGCTGCTGCTGACGCGCCTGCAGGCCACCCAGGCCGAGCTTGAGCAGGCCGTGCGCATGCGTGACGACTTCATGTCGATCGTTGCCCACGAAGTGCGCACGCCGCTTAACGGGCTGATCCTCGAGACCCAGTTGCGCAAGATGCACCTGGCGCGGGATAACGCCGCCGCGTTCACCCTGGACAAGATGCACGCCATGGTCGACCGCGACGAGCGCCAGATCCAGAGCCTTATCCGCCTGATCGAAGACATGCTCGACGTGTCGCGCATCCGCACCGGCAAACTGTCGATTCGTCCGGCGCGCTTCGACCTGGCGCAACTGGTGCGCAACCTGGTGAAAAACTTCGAGCCGCAAGTGGCATCCGCCGGTTCTTCGATGCACTTGGTGGCCGATGAACCGGTGGAGGGCAATTGGGATGAGTTCCGTATTGAACAAGTGGTCACCAACCTGTTGACCAACGCCCTGCGTTACGGTGCCAAAAGCCCGGTGGATGTGCGTGTGTACACCGAACACGGTGAGGCGCGCGTCGAGGTGCGTGACCGTGGCATCGGCATCAGCGCAGACAACCAGAAGCGTATTTTCCAGCAATTCGAACGCGTTTCGGCCAGCCACGTCGCGGCGGGTCTGGGCCTGGGGCTGTTTATTTCCGAGCAGATCGTGACGGCCCATGGCGGCACCATCGAGGTCGAGAGCCAGATAGGCGAGGGCGCGCTGTTCCGGGTGTGCCTGCCACTTGGAGAGCCGCAATGAAATCAATCGTCAGCTCGACGCAACCTCTGCGTGACCCCATGGTCGTACTTGCAGCAACTGACCGGACAAAGGCTTCCCATGAGTGAAGATGCACAAGATGTCGTACTGATCGTCGAAGACGACGAATCCATTATGTTTGTGCTGGGTGAATACCTGGCAGGCCTTGGCTACCGGGTACTGAAGGCGATCGATGGGGAGCAGGCCTTCGAGATTCTGGCCACCAAGCCGCACCTGGACCTGATGGTCACGGATTACCGCCTGCCGGGCGGGATTTCCGGCGTGCAGATCGCTGAGCCTGCGATCAAGCTGCGACCTGAATTGAAAGTGATCTTTATCAGCGGTTACCCGCAGGAGATCCTCGACTGCAACAGCCCGATCACGCGCAATGCGCCGATTCTGGCCAAGCCGTTTGATCTGGATACCTTGCACGAGCATATCCAGCGCCTGCTGGCCTGAATCACCAGGGCTGCCTGGCAGCAGCCCTATTGCTTGATCATCTCCCGCACCTTCGCCGTCAACAAATCGAAGGTAAACGGCTTGGTGATCAACTGCATTCCCGGGTCCAGGAACCCCCCGCGCACCGCCGCATGCTCGGCGTAGCCAGTGATAAACAAGACCTTGAGTTCCGGGCGCAATTGCCGCCCGATTTCTGCCAGTTGCCGCCCGTTCATGCCGGGCAGGCCCACATCACTGATCAGCAGGTCAATACGCTGGTCGGATTGGATGATCGGCACGGCGGTATTGGCATCGCCGGCCTCGACAAAGGCATAGCCCAATTCCTTGAGCACAGCGCTGACCAACAGACGCACGGCGGCATCGTCTTCGACGATCAGTACGGTTTCGCCGGCATTGGCGAAGGGCAGCAGCGCCGGGTTGACGACGGCGTCCGCGATGCGCTCACCGATAAAGCGCGGCAGGAACAGGCTGACCGTCGTGCCCTTGCCGACTTCACTGTGGATGGTCACATGGCCATGGGATTGCCGGGCAAAGCCGTAGATCATCGACAAGCCGAGGCCGGTGCCCTGGCCGATCGGCTTGGTCGTAAAGAACGGGTCGAAGACCCGGCCCAACAGGCTTTCGGGAATACCACAGCCGGTGTCGCTGACGCTCAGTTCCACGTAATCGCCTGGCAGCAAGGTGCCATAGGCGGCCGTAAACACATTGTCGAGGTGGCGGTTGGCGGTTTCTACAGTCAGGCTACCGCCGCTGGGCATGGCATCGCGCGCATTGATCACCAGGTTGAGCAGGGCGCTTTCCAGCTGATTGGGGTCGGCCTCGGCGGTCCACAGTTCATCGCTCAGACGCATGTCCAAAGCGATGCTTTCGTTGATACTGCGTTGCAGCAATTCGCCCATGGAACTGACCAGCTGGTTGATCTCCACGGGCTTGGGGTCCAGCGACTGACGGCGTGAAAACGCCAGCAAACGGTGGGTCAGGCCGGCAGCGCGGTTGGCCGAGGTCACGCCCAGGTCGATCAAGCTGTCGAGGTCGTCCAGTTTGCCGCGGGCCACCCGCCTGCGCAGCAGCTCCAGGCTGCCGATAATGCCGGTGAGCATATTGTTGAAGTCATGGGCGATACCACCGGTCAACTGGCCGACGGCCTCCATTTTCTGTGACTGGCGCAACGCTTCTTCGTTGTTGCGCAGTTGCGCCGTGCGCTCTTCAACCTGCTGCTCAAGGGTTTCCAGGGTGCGTTGCAGGCGCAGTTCGCTCTCGCTCAGGTCGATCAGGCGGTCACGCGCTTCGTATTGCCGGCGCCGACCACGCAGGGCAGCACTCACCAGGCTGATCAGGGTCACCGGATGGAAAGGGCGCTCCAGGAAGGTCACGTTGCCCAGCAAACCGCTCAGGTGCGATGAGCCGTTCTGTTCACTGCCGCCATGGTGGGTGAGCAGCACGATGGGCAAGTCGGACCAGGCCGGCTGCTCATGCAGGTAGGTCAGCAGCGGCTCCAGATCGACACCGCGCAGGGCTTCGGCGGCAATCACCAACATACCGACGCCGTGCTCAAGTGCTTCGCAGAGTACGGTCAGGTTGGCGGCAACCATGCCGTTGTAGCCGGCTTCCTTGAGCATCATCAGCGCCAGGGAGCCGTCACGGCCCAGTGGCGCGAGGATAATTGCGCGCTCGGAGACGGGAGAAAGACCGGTCACACGCCCTCTTCCTTGAGCAGGGGGGAACCGGCGCCCATATAAGTCGGGATACCGCGCAGTACGCCCTGGAAGTTGTCCAGAGGCTCGCCCACCGTCAAACCCGTGCTGCCAATACGGTATTCGCGAATAGTGGACTCGTGGGTGCCGGTGCGCTTCTTGATGATCGAAATAGCCCGGCGGACCTTGCCGAGTGCTTCGAAGTAACGCAGCAGGATCACAGTATCAGCCAGGTAAGTAATGTCGACGGGAGCCTGCATGTCGCCCACCAACCCATGTTGAGCCACCGTCATGAACGTCGCCGCACCGCGACGGTTCAGGTACAGCAGCAACTCGTGCATATGCAGGATCAGAGAGTTTTCCTCAGGCATCGCCGCCTGGTAGCCGTTGATACTGTCGATGACCACGGTTTTGATCCCACGTTCATCGACGCAACGCCTGACTCGGTGGGAGAACTCGCCAGGCGACAGCTCCGCCGCGTCCACCTGCTCGATCAGCAGGTTGCCGGTGTCTTGCAGCGCGGCCAGGTCAATGCCCATGTTTTTCATGCGCTCGAACAACAGGCCCAGCTCTTCATCGAAAATGAACAGCGCGGCTTTTTCGCCGCGCGACACGGCAGCGGCGGCGAAGATCATCGAGATAAGGGATTTGCCGGTACCGGCAGGGCCGAGGATCAGCGTGCTGGAGCCGGTTTCTACGCCGCCGCCCATCAAGGCGTCCATTTCGCGGATGCCACTGCTCAAGGTCTGACGCACGTAACCACCACGATGTTCGGCGGCCACCAGGCGTGGGAACACGTGGATGCCGTCTTGCATGATGGTGAAGTCGTGAAAGCCGCCACGGTATTTCTGGCCACGGTACTTCACCACGCGGATGCGGCGGCGTTCGGCGCCGTAAGTGGGCGTCAGCTCTTCCAGGCGAATTACGCCGTGGGCCACGCTGTGCACGGTTTTATCCAGGGACTCGGTGGTCAGGTCGTCAAGCAGCAGCACGGTGGCGTCATAGCGCACAAAATAGTGTTTGATCGCCAGGATCTGGCGCCGATAGCGCAGCGAGCTTTGCGCCAGCAGGCGGATTTCCGAAAGACTGTCGAGCACCACGCGGGTGGGTTTGACCCGTTCCACCACTTCAAAAATCTGCCGGGTGGCCTCACCCAGTTCCAGGTCGGAGGAATACAGCAGGCTTTGCTGGTGCTCGGGGTTGAGCAAGCTTTCCGGTGGGGTCAACTCGAAGATATGAATGTTGTCGTCCAGGTCCCAGCCGTGGGACTTGGCGCCCTGGCGCAACTCGCGCTCGGTTTCGGACAGGGTGATGTACAAGGATCGCTCACCGTTTTTTGCGCCGGCTTGCAGGAAGTGCAGCGCTACGGTGGTTTTGCCGGTGCCGGGTTCGCCTTCCAGCAGGAACAGGTGGCCGCGTGATAGCCCCCCGGAAAGAATGTCATCAAGACCTTCGATGCCGGTGGCCGCCTTTTCACTGAACAGCTCTTTGGATGTAGACAAGAAGTGCCCTCGGGTCACGTACATGTAATGGGGGCGCGTCACCTCGGGCGCGCCATATTTACTTGACCGTGGCGGTTTGTGGCGGTTCAACCTGTCGTATAAATCGTGGTGGATTTGTGACCTGTGCCAAAGCGCTGTTTTTGTGTGGGAGCTAAAGCCCTTGCTGCAACGCCGGATCATCCGGGTTCTGTTGTTCCAGCTGCGCCAGCAATACCTGCACATTCTGCAACTGCCCGGTTTCTTTCCAATAGTTGACCAGCAACACACGCGCCTTGCGATTGGCGGGGTGGCGCTGAACGATTTCTTCCAGTTGACGCTGGGCGGCGTCCACTTCTTCCTGGGCGTGCAGGGTGGTGGCGAGGTCGAAACGGTAATCCTGATTGTCGGGCTCAAGCTCCACGGCTTTGGACAGGCCAAGCAACGCGTACGGCCGCTCCCCATGGTGCAACAGCCACATGCCCAGAGCGTGTTGCAGGTAGGCCGACTCCGGATGCGCTGCCAACTGCCGCGCCAGCAACTGGCGGGACTCGTCGGTCTTGCCCTGTTTATCAAGCAATTCGATCTGCGCCACCACGGCTTGCAGGTTGTCCGGCTGCAGGCGCATGGCCTGCTCCAATGCATGTTGTGCGTCCGGCAGCAAGGAGCTGTGGATGTACAGGCGCGCCAGCTGAATCCAGCCCTCGGCGGTTTCGGGCTGAGCCTTGAGCTTTTTCACAAACTCATCGAGCACTTGCTGCAAAGGCCCGAAATACAGGCCCAGGGTATCCGGCGACAGGCCGAGCAGGGCGTTGGCGGCGGCAAAGCGAACTTCCTGCTCTGGGTCATCCAGCGCCGGGCCAAGCAGCAAGGTGCGTTGGCCGCTGGGTACCAGGCCGACAATGCTGTGAATCGCCGCTTCGCGAACCAACGGCGACTCATCGGCCAGGTCTTTATCCGCCAGCTTCAACGCCTGAGGGCTTGGGTAATTGGGCAGTTCCGCGTGTAACGCCGCGCGGCGTTCAGGTGACAGGTCCGGGCGACCCAGCTGCTGATACAGCACACGGGCGGCGCCGGGTTCGCCGTTGCGCGCCTGCTTCAATGCCTTGGCGTAACCATGGGCAATCGCCGGCGGCACGGCCACCGGAGTGGAACGGGAGAAAAACCAGGTGACCAACACAAGCAACAACAGGGCGCACAGGCCGAGGATGGAATAACGGCGTGACTTTGACATGCAGGCGTCCAAAAGCTGGGGGCAGCTATCGCAAAGCCTCAAGCTTCGGCCAGACCACGACGAGTGTCAAACCCGTATCAGCCCAGCACGTAATCCACCGGTTCCAGGGCAGGGGGCAGGTCGATCTCGCCCAGGGCTTTGATAATCTCGCGCTCCAGGGTGCGCACTATCGCATTGCAGGGCAGATCGTTTTCATCGAAACCGAACGGGTCTTCCAGATCATCACCGATTTCATCCAAACCAAAGAACGTGTAGCTGACGATGGCGGTGAACACCGGCGTCAACCAGCCCAACGGCTCGGCCATGGCGAACGGCAGCAAAATGCAGAACAGGTAGATGGTGCGGTGCAACAGCAAGGTGTACGGGAAGGGCAGCGGCGTGGTTTTGATCCGCTCGCAGGCGGCCTGTACCAGGCTGAGGCTGACCAGCCGGGTTTCCAGCTGGGTGTAGCGCCATTCACTGATCACGCCCTGTTCGGCCAGCCGCGAAAAGCGCGCGCCCAATTGTTGCAGCACGTGGTCGGGGAGATTGGGATGCGCCGGGTCGACAGCCATCCAAGGCGTGATGACGCGGGCTTGATCTTCACGGCGCAGGTGCGCGACCAGGCCGTGGGCAAACCCGCACAGCCCACGCAGCAGGCTGGCGCGTTCAGGTGAGTCGCCCAGCACCTGGGTTTCGCGAATCAGCGAGCGCACCTCAATGACCATCTGCCCCAGCTGCTTGCGGCCCTCCCACCAACGGTCGTAGCAGGCGTTGTTGCGAAAGCTCATGAAGATCGACAGCGACAACCCCAGCAAGGTAAACGGCGTGGCATTGACCTTGGAGAAGTAGGCCGGGTGCAGAGTCTCCACCAGCACGATCACCGACGCCAGCAACGTGACCATCAGGCTGCGCAAGGCGATGCGCTTGGCAATCGAACCTTTAAGGGAAAACAGGATACCCATGAGGTTGGGTTTGGGACGGACGATCATCGGGACACGGCTTCTTCGGCGGCACAGGCCTGGAGATTAGGAGGTTGCGCCCCGAGCGTCCAATCACTGCGGCTGACCGGCTGATAGGCCGGATCAATGATTAGCCAAACCAGTCAGCCAAGTTGAAGGCTTTGACCATTGCCGCCACCGCGCGCCAGGGCGATTATTTCCACGATTCTCGTCGTGAAAATGTCCTGAAAATAAAAACACACAAGGATTTGGAACCATGCGTGAGTATTTGGCTGCCACCACTGCCTTCGATTACCAGCACACCGTCGACGCCGCCCTGTCCGGCAACCTGCAAGCCTTGAATGCCTGCGTGGAGTGTTGCGACCGCCACGCGCTGCCGGGTCGCATTGCGTTGTTTTGGGAAGGCAAGGACGGGCGCAGTGCCAGCGTGACCTTCACCCAATTGCAGGACCAGGCGGCGCGCTTTGCCAATTTCCTTCTGGCCCAAGGCGTGCAACGCGGCGACAAGGTGGCGGGGCTGCTGCCACGCACGGCAGAGTTATTGGTGGTGGTGTTCGCCACGTGGCGTATCGGCGCGGTGTATCAGCCACTGTTTACCGCCTTCGGGCCCAAGGCCATCGAGCATCGGCTGAACAGCTCCGGCGCCGCAGTGGTGGTCACCGATGCGGTCAACCGCCCCAAGCTGGCAGACGTCGAGGGCTGCCCGACCATCGTCACGGTGGCCGGGGACAAGGGCGAAGGCATCGTGCGCGGCGACTACAGCTTCTGGGCCGAACTGCCGAATTACTCGAATACATGCGAGCCGGTGTTACTGGGCGCAGAAGACCCGTTCCTGCTGATGTTCACCTCGGGCACCACCGGCCCGTCAAAAGCGCTGTCGGTGCCGCTCAAGGCCATCGTCGCGTTCCAGAGCTACACCCGCGACGCGGTGGACTTGCGCCCCGAGGACGCCTTTTGGAATGTCGCCGACCCGGGCTGGGCTTACGGTATCTATTTTGGCGTAACCGGGCCTTTGTCCATGGGCCACCCGATTACGTTCTACGATGGGCCGTTCACCCTGGAAAGCACCTGCCGGGTGATCAATAAATACGGGATTACCAACCTCACCGGTTCGCCCACCGCATACCGCCTGCTGATCGCCGGCGGCGAACAGTTCGCGCGCTCGATCAAGGGCAAGCTGCGTATCGTCAGCAGTGCCGGCGAACCGCTGAACCCGGAAGTGATCCGCTGGTTTGCCGACAACCTGGGCGTGGTCATCCATGACCATTACGGCCAGACCGAACTGGGCATGGTGCTGTGCAACCACCATGGCCTGGCGCACTCCGTGCACGTCGGTTCGGCGGGCTTTGCCTCACCGGGCCACCGCATCGTGGTGCTCAATGATGAGTACCAGGAACTGCCGGCGGGCCAGCCGGGCATCCTCGCCATTGACCGTGAACAGTCGCCGATGTGCTGGTTCGCCGGCTACGACGGGGTAAAGACCAAGGCATTTGTCGGCAAGTATTACCTCAGTGGCGACACCGTGGAGCTGAACCCGGACGGCAGCATCAGCTTCGTCGGGCGCAGTGATGATGTGATCACCACGTCCGGCTACCGCGTAGGGCCATTCGACGTCGAAAGCGCACTGGTCGAACACCCGGCCGTGGTCGAAGCCGCCGTCGTCGGCAAACCCTGCCCGGAGCGCACCGAACTGGTCAAAGCCTTTGTGGTGCTCAACGAACAGTACCGCGCCACGCCGGAGCTGGCCGAGGAGCTGCGTTTGCACGTGCGCAAGCGCCTGGCGGCCCACGCCTACCCACGGGAAATCGAATTTGTCAGCGACTTGCCCAAGACCCCGAGCGGCAAGCTGCAACGCTTTATTTTGCGTAATCAGGAAATTGCGAAGGCACAGGCCATCGCCTGATCCACTTTTAAGGAAACAATGATGCAGATTGAAAACAAGGTATTCCTGGTCAGCGGCGGTGCTTCGGGCCTCGGCGCGGCCACCGCTGAAATGCTGATTGCCGCCGGTGCCAAAGTGATGCTGGTCGACCTGAACGCCGACGCCGTGGCGGCCAAAGCCAGGCAACTGGGCGACAACGCCCGCAGCGCCGTGGCCGATATCAGCCAGGAAGCCGCCGCCGAAGCGGCCGTACACGCCGCCGTTGCAGCCTTTGGCGGCCTGCACGGGCTGGTGAACTGCGCCGGGGTGGTACGTGGCGAGAAGATCCTCGGCAAGAACGGCCCACACGCGTTGGCCAGCTTTGCCCAGGTGATCAACGTCAACCTGATCGGCAGCTTCAACCTGCTGCGCCTGGCGGCGGCGGCCATCGCTGAAACCGAGGCGAATGCCGACGGTGAGCGTGGCGTGATCATCAACACCGCCTCGGTGGCCGCGTTTGACGGGCAGATCGGCCAGGCGGCGTATGCCGCCTCCAAAGGCGCCATCGCCAGCCTGACCTTGCCCGCCGCCCGCGAACTGGCGCGTTTTGGCATTCGCGTGATGACTATTGCTCCGGGCATTTTCGAAACCCCGATGATGGCCGGCATGACCGCCGAAGTGCGCGATTCACTGGCCGCGGGCGTGCCATTTCCGCCGCGTTTGGGCAAACCGTGCGAGTACGCCGCGCTGGTACGCCACATCATCGAAAACAGCATGCTCAACGGCGAGGTGATCCGTCTCGACGGCGCCTTGCGCATGGCCGCCAAGTAAGGAGAACACCGCATGAACGATCCGATTGTCATTGTCAGCGCCGCGCGCACGCCCATGGGCGGTTTCCAGGGCGACCTCAAAGGCCTGACCGCGCCGCAACTGGGCGCTGCCGCGATCCGCGCCGCCGTCGAACGGGCCGGGATTGCCCCGGATGCCGTGGACGAAGTGCTGTTCGGCTGCGTGCTGCCCGCAGGCCTGGGCCAGGCGCCCGCGCGTCAGGCCGCTTTGGGCGCCGGGCTGGACAAGGCCACGCGCTGCACCACCTTGAACAAGATGTGCGGCTCGGGCATGGAAGCGACCATCCTCGCCCACGACTCGCTGCTGGCCGGCAGTGTCGACGTGGTGGTCGCCGGCGGCATGGAAAGCATGTCCAACGCGCCGTACCTGCTCGACCGCGCGCGCAGCGGCTACCGCATGGGCCACGGCAAGGTGCTCGACCATATGTTCCTTGACGGCCTCGAAGACGCCTACGACAAGGGCCGCCTGATGGGCACCTTTGCCGAAGACTGCGCCGAGCACAACGGTTTCACCCGTGAAGCCCAGGACGCCTTCGCCATTGCCTCGCTGACCCGCGCGCAAGAGGCCATCACCCACGGCAGCTTTGCCGCCGAAATCGTTCCGGTGCAGGTCACCGTCGGCAAAGAGCAAAAGACCATCCTGCATGACGAACAGCCGCCCAAGGCCAAGCTCGACAAGATCGCCAGCCTGAAACCGGCGTTCCGCGAGGGCGGCACGGTGACGGCGGCCAACTCCAGCTCGATTTCCGATGGGGCGGCGGCGTTGGTGCTGATGCGTCAGTCCGAGGCGCAACAGCGTGGCCTCAAACCCTTGGCGGTGATCCACGGGCACGCGGCGTTTGCCGATGAGCCCGGGTTGTTCCCGGTGGCACCCGTGGGCGCGATTCGCAAGCTGATGAGCAAGACCGGCTGGAACCTGGGCGACGTTGACCTGTTTGAAATCAACGAAGCCTTCGCGGTGGTCAGCCTGGTGACCATGAGCAAGCTGGAAATCCCCCACAGCAAGGTCAATATTCACGGCGGCGCCTGTGCCCTGGGCCATCCGATTGGTGCTTCCGGCGCGCGTATCCTGGTGACGTTGCTTTCGGCCCTGCGCCAGAAAGGCCTCAAGCGTGGGGTTGCCGCCATCTGCATCGGCGGCGGTGAAGCCACGGCCATGGCCGTCGAATGCCTGTATTAAGGACTCAACATGCTGCCCAATGACGAACAACTGCAAATCAGCGATGCGGCCCGGCAATTTGCCCAGGAACGCCTGAAACCCTTCGCCGCCGAGTGGGACCGCGAGCACCGATTCCCCAAGGAAGCCATCGGCGAAATGGCCGAGCTGGGCTTTTTCGGCATGCTGGTGCCGGAACAGTGGGGCGGTTGCGACACCGGCTACCTGGCCTACGCCATGGCCCTGGAAGAAATCGCTGCCGGCGATGGCGCGTGCTCGACCATCATGAGCGTGCACAACTCGGTGGGGTGCGTGCCGATCCTTAAATTCGGCAACGAACAGCAGAAACACCAGTTCCTCACGCCGCTGGCCAGCGGCGCCATGCTCGGTGCCTTCGCGTTGACCGAGCCCCAGGCCGGCTCTGATGCCAGCAGCCTGAAAACCCGCGCCCGTCTTGAGGGCGACCATTACGTGCTCAATGGCTGCAAACAGTTCATCACCTCCGGGCAGAACGCCGGGATCGTGATTGTGTTTGCGGTCACCGACCCGGCCGCAGGCAAGCGCGGGATCAGCGCGTTCATCGTGCCCACCGACTCGCCGGGCTACACGGTGGCGCGAGTGGAAGACAAACTCGGCCAACATGCGTCCGACACCTGCCAGATCCTCTTCGAAGACGTAAAAGTGCCGCTCGCCAACCGTTTGGGCGAGGAGGGCGAAGGCTACAGGATCGCCCTGGCCAACCTCGAAGGCGGCCGCGTCGGTATCGCCTCACAATCGGTGGGCATGGCCCGCGCCGCCTTCGAAGCCGCCCGTGACTATGCCCGCGAGCGCGAAAGTTTTGGCAAGGCGTTGATCGAACACCAGGCCGTGGCCTTCCGGTTGGCCGACATGGCGACCCAAATCGCGGTGGCCCGGCAAATGGTGCATTACGCCGCGGCTCTGCGTGACAGCGGCAAGCCGGCCTTGGTCGAAGCGTCGATGGCCAAGCTGTTTGCTTCGGAAATGGCCGAGAAAGTCTGCTCGGCCGCCTTGCAAACCCTGGGCGGTTACGGTTACCTGAGCGACTTCCCACTGGAGCGGATCTACCGCGATGTGCGGGTCTGCCAGATTTACGAAGGCACCAGCGATATTCAACGCATGGTCATCTCACGCAACCTTTAAGGAGCCGATAATGAGTTACGAAACCCTTTTGCTTGAAGTCCAGGGCCGCGTCGGGCTGATTACCCTTAATCGCCCGCAAGCCCTGAACGCCTTGAACGCGCAGCTGGTCAGCGAGTTGAACCAGGCGCTGGACGGCCTGGAAGCCGACCCGCAGATCGGCTGCATCGTGCTGACCGGCTCGAAAAAAGCCTTCGCCGCCGGCGCCGACATCAAAGAGATGGCCGAGCTGACCTACCCGCAGATCTACCTTGATGACCTGTTCAGTGACAGCGACCGCGTGGCCAACCGCCGCAAGCCGATCATTGCTGCCGTCAACGGCTTCGCCCTGGGCGGCGGTTGTGAACTGGCCTTGATGTGCGACTTTATCCTGGCCGGTGACGGCGCCAAATTCGGCCAGCCGGAAATCAACCTCGGCGTACTCCCGGGCATGGGCGGCACCCAGCGCCTGACCCGCGCCGTGGGCAAGGCCAAGGCCATGGAAATGTGCCTGACCGGGCGCTTTATCGACGCCGTCGAAGCGGAGCGTTGCGGGATTGTGGCGCGTATCGTGCCGGCCGATGATCTGCTTGAAGAGGCGCTGAAAACCGCGGCCTTGATTGCCGGCAAGTCCGTGCCGATCAGCATGATGGTCAAGGAAAGCGTGAACCGTGCGTTTGAGGTGAGCTTGTCTGAAGGCGTGCGCTTTGAGCGGCGGGTGTTCCATGCCGCGTTTGCCACCCAGGACCAGAAGGAAGGCATGGCGGCGTTTGTGGCCAAGCGCGCGCCTGAGTTCAAGGACCAGTAACCCGAAAACCCTGAAGATGTTCGTTCCCACGCTCTGCGTGGGAATGCCGCCCTTGACGCTCTGCGTCAGCTCTTGAGGCGTGACGCGGAGCGTCACCGGATGCATTCCCACGCAGAGCGTGGGAACGAGCAACTGGCAGTCAGAGCTGGTAGTTCTTCAGCTCCCTGGCAATCACCATCCGCTGAATCTCGCTGGTGCCTTCGTAAATCTGCGTAATCCGCGCATCCCGGTAGTAACGCTCCACCGGGTAATCCTCAAGGTACCCATACCCGCCATGAATCTGCATCGCCGAGGAGCAGACCTTTTCGGCCATCTCCGAGGCGAACAGCTTGGCCTGGGAGGCTTCCGACAGGCACGGCTTGCCGGCGCTGCGCAGGCGTGCGGCGTGCAGGATCAGCAGGCGGGCGGCATTGAGTTGGGTCTGCATGTCGGCCAGCAGGTTGGCAATGCTTTGGTGCTCGATAATCGCCTTGTTGAATTGCACCCGATCACGCGCGTACGCCAGCGCCGCCTCAAACGCCGCACGGGCGATGCCCAACGCTTGCGCGGCGATGCCGATACGCCCGCCTTCAAGGTTGGACAGGGCGATGGCCAAGCCCTTGCCGCGTTCACCCAACAGGTTGGCTTCGGGTACTGTGCATTGGTTGAGCGTGACGGCGCAGGTGTCCGAAGCGCGAATGCCCATCTTGTGTTCGGTACGATCGACCACAAAGCCCGGCGTGTCGGTGGGCACCAGGAAGGCCGAGATACCTTTCTTGCCCAGCTCCGGGTCCGTCACCGCAAACACAATGGCCAACTTGGCGCGCTTGCCGTTGCTGACAAACTGCTTGGCGCCAGTGATTACCCACTGGCCATCGCGCAATTCGGCGCGGGTGCGCAGGTTATGGGCTTCGGAACCGGCCTGGGGCTCGGTGAGGCAGAAACAGCCAATGGCCTGGCCGCTGGCCAGTTCGGCCAGCCAGGTGTGTTTTTGCGCATCGGTGCCGTAGTTGAGGATTGGCCCGCAACCGACTGAATTATGGATACTCATGAGTGCGCCGGTGGCGCCATCACCGGCGGAAATCTCCTCGACGGCCAGGGCATACGCCACGTAGTCAACATAGGTGCCGCCCCATTCTTCAGGCACCACCATGCCCAGCAGGCCGAGTTCGCCCATCTTCGCGACCAGGGCGTCATCGATCCAGCCGGCTTTTTCCCAGGCTTGCGCATGCGGGGCGATTTCGCCACGGGCAAAGTCGCGGGCCATGTCGCGAATCATCACTTGTTCTTCAGTGTATTCAATATCTTGCATGGCTTATTTCTCGCTCTGCGTGAAGTTTCTGAAGAAGCTCTCGACATGGCTGGCGTCCAGTTCATGGACCGTCGCGGGGTTCCAGTGCGGGGTTTTGTCCTTGTCGATAATCAACGCGCGAACCCCTTCGATCAGGTCGCCGCGTTCAAACCACTGGCGATCCAGGTGCAACTCCAACGCGAAGCATTGCTCCAGCGATAAGCGGCGGCCACGGCGCAGCATCTGCAGGGTCACGGCCATCGCCAGCGGCGAGCGGGTCTGCATCAGGCTGGCAGTGGTGAGCGCCCATTCGTGGCTGTCGGCGACAGTGACTTGCTGCAGTTGCTCGACCATGCTCGGCACATCCGGCAACGCGAAGAAGTGGTCGATCGCCGGGCGCAGCGCGGCCAGTGGGGCGTCGGGCAATTGTTGAACCGCAAGCTTGGCCAGTACGCCCTGCAGGTCCTTGAGCGGCGAATCCTGCCATTGCAGGCGGTCGAGCTTCTGGTCGAGTTCGGCGAGTTTGGCGCTGTCGATACACCAGTCGGCCAGCCCGCAATACAGCGCATCGGCGGCGCGAATCTGCACGCCGGTGACGCCAAGGTAAACCCCCAGCTCGCCAGGGATGCGCGAGAGGAAATAGCTGCCGCCCACGTCCGGGAAATAACCGATGGCCACTTCCGGCATCGCCAGGCGGCTGCGCTCGGTCACCACACGCAAGTCGGCGCCTTGCACCAGGCCCATGCCGCCGCCGAGGACAAACCCGTCCATCAGCGCCAGCACGGGTTTGCGGTAATGGTGAATCGCCAGGTCGAGGGCGTATTCCTCGACGAAGAAGTCCTGATGCAGGCTGTCGCCCTGCTTGAAGCTGTCGTAGAGGGAGCGAATATCGCCACCGGCGCAGAACGCCTTTTCACCGGCACCGCGCAGCACCACGGCATACACCTGCGGGTCATCCGCCCAGGTCTGCAACTGCGTGGTCAGACTGCGGACCATGTCCAGGGTGATGGCATTCAAACCGGCGGGGCGGTTAAGGGTGAGGTGGCCGATATGGTTGCGGACTTCAGCCAGTACCTCGTCTTGAAGAATTACGGCCTGGCTTGCTTCGGATGAAACCTGAGCAGTCATCACTAACTCCCTGCTTTT
Organism: Pseudomonas sp. 58 R 3; assembly: GCF_900006605.1. NCBI lineage: Bacteria > Pseudomonadati > Pseudomonadota > Gammaproteobacteria > Pseudomonadales > Pseudomonadaceae > Pseudomonas > Pseudomonas sp. 58 R 3. The sequence goes on from NZ_CVTT01000052.1 coordinate 129,545, forward strand.
ATTGTTCTTTATCAAGATGTTCGCGTACGAACCATCTCGCGATCGTACCAGTGCAAATTTGCCCAGTACAACCCGGAATCATGCAGGTCGTTTTTGCATTTATGCAGCGCTGCGGCTGCCGAGCACTTCGCCGATGCTACGGCGCCGGGCATGGCCTTCCGCCGCGTGGATCAGTTGTTCCAGCTCGGTGGGCTCCACATCAAAGAACTGCTCCATGTCAGCCAGGGCCAGCTTAAGATCGGCTGCCGTGATGGCCGCGTCGGTCAGCGGCGTGGCGTTGCCCAAGACGATGGCAGGCGGCTCGACTGCACCTTTGGGGTAACGCGTACGTGTCAGGTTGTTATAGGCCAGTGCACAGGCCAGCAGCGCGCCCGCACCGAGCATCACTGGGCCTACTTCCTGCCAACCCAGAGCAATCGAGGCCGGATCTGCGAGTACCAGCGTCATCGCCAGGCCACCGGCGGGCGGGTGCAGGCAGCGCAGCCAGCAAATCAAGACCACGCTCATGCCCGCCGCCAGGCAAGCGCTGCCCAATGTGCGGCCAAGTACCCGTGCCACCAGCAAGGCCACAACGGCGGCGCACAAGTAGCTGCCGATAATCGACCAGGGCTGAGCCAGCGCACCGGACGACACGGCAAACAGCAAAACCGCCGATGCACCGAGCGGTCCGAGCAGGTGCAAGGCGACTTCCATACCGAATACCTGGGCACACACCCAGACGCTCAATAGCGTGCCCACGGCCATGCCAATCGCGGCGCGGCTCCATTCGGCGGGGCGGGTATTGATTGCAGCGGGTAACCAGCGAGCGAGCATCGACACGATCCATAAAGCAGCAGGCGAAAAAAAAGGCTCGCCTGGTTGCCCGGATAAGCCCTTTGAACGTTCCAACAGTTGGGGGAACCTGTGCAGTGTGCCGAGCTTGCTGCCCTGGCGCCAATGCATATTAATGAAGGTTAAATGCAAAAATTATGCAGTTAGTTGCCCTCGTTATAGATGATGCGATGCGTCGGTTGCGGCAGTGGCGTGCAGATGCGCCCGAGTACACGACTGTCCGTCTCCTCATTGAACAGCTGTCTTTGCAGGTTCTCCTGCAGTGCAGGGTCGTCGGCCAGCGGCCCCTTCAATGCCACCAAGGCGTCGCGCAACGCCATCAATCGATCCAGCCTCGGCGCAGGGATAAGCAACAGGTCTTCTGGCACGGCATTGCCCTTTTGATCAAGCAGGTCGGTGTGCGTGGAAGGCTGACTGCGCCCGGTAGTAGATAGTTAACGCACATGAAAAAGGAGTCTACATTTGGGTTCCGGGCATCGGAAGGCAAAGTGCGCCAGCGTTTACGCATAGCTGTGTAGGCGCTTTCCGGGCGGTTATAACGAAAAACGCCCACTCTCGAAGGAGTGGGCGCCGTTTCCGTCAGACCGCTGTCAGCGTGATTACGGCGCGCTGACTTTCTCCAGGTGGAGCAACACATACGGGTCTTTGTCGAATTCCCCGGTGAGCGTCGGCGTGATCGAACGCAAGCGCGGATCCTGCAGTTTTTCGAAGTCCTGAGCACTCATCACCAGCCACGCCGGGCCTTGCAGCGGCGCCAGGTCGGCGGCCGACTGGGTAAACAGCGGCACCTTATCGCAGTTGAAGTTGACCATGAACTTGATGGCTTTTGCATCTTTGCCTAATCCGTGCAGAACCACCGGCGCCGGTTGCTGCATGATCTGTTCTTTGACGCCGAGGCTGAAGGTACGGGTGTCGTAGAGTGTGCGTTCCAGCGGTTCGACCACCACAATGTAGGTCGACCACAGCGCCAGCACCGCCGCGAGTGCAGGCCCCAGCGGGCGTAGACGCACCTTGAGCAGTGACAGCAAGGCCACGACTTGAAGCACACCCAGTGCTCCGAAGATCAGCCCGAGGTTGTCCAACTGCGCCGGGTAACGCTTGCGCGCCACCACCAGCCCGATCACCAGCAGCGCCGGCAGCAGCGTCCAGATGCCCAGCATCAAGCCGCGCAGCCAGGCGAACAACCGCCCTTGGCTGACCTGGAACGGATAGGCCGCAATAATCGCCGCCATGGGCAGCATCGGCAGGATGTAACGTGCCTTTTTGGCCTGAGGGACCGACAGGCCGAGCATCACCAGCAAACCCGCCGCGGCGCAATACAGCACCAGTTTCAGTGCCGGGTCGGGTGCCCGGCGACCGCCGATGGCGACTGCCAGCAGCACCAGCAACGCCAGTGGATAGGCCAGCGCGTAGTTGCCCATGGAACTGGTGAAGTAATACAAAACGCCGCTGGAACCTTCGGTGCCGTCCATGCGACCCAGGAACTGCATGCGGATCACGTCCTGCATGAAGTCCTCGCCACCACTGAGCTTGGCCAACAGCAGCAACAGGCCGACACACGCCGCCAGCACGGCAAGGGCGATAAAGCCGAAGGTGAACAGTTGGCGCCATTGGCGGTTGATCAGGTAGTAGCTGCACAGCACGCCGGTGGGGATCACCAGGCCGATTGGCCCACGCACCGCAAAGCCCAGGATCAGCAGCAAGAACAGCCAATGCAAGCGTTTGGCCGCCCCGAAGTGGTCATGGGCATAGCCCAGGTAGAACACCGTCAAGGCAATGGCCGCGAGCATCTGGTCCAGCGACACCGCGCGGGTTTCACTGATAAAGGTGCTGCTGAGCAGCAACATCGCGATGCTGAGCAGGCCCCAACGCGTGGAGTAGGGCGCCGTGAGGCGATACACCAGCACCACGATCAGCGCCGAGGCGATGGACGTGGGCAGCCACGCCGTCAGGCTGCTGACCTCGCCGAACGGCAAGGACAACAGCCAGGTCAGCAGGGTCGAGGTCGCCAGGTAGTCAGCGTAAGGCTGGCCATAGGTGGTGGGGAAAAAACTCGGCCCATGGCGCAGCATTTCCTGGGCAAACACCACAAAGCGCGAGTCAAAGCCGATGATTGCCTGGTGCCAGTTGCCGACAATAAACAGCACCAGCGCCAGGAGCCCAAGCCCCAGCGACTGGTTGCGCAGCGTTGCTGTAAGCAGCGGCGGTTGAGCTTTGTTCACGTCTTTAGGCTTCCTTGGCTGGCGCGACCCAGTTTTGCTGGGGAATCGGCAGCTCGCAGGAGTCGCCACGGCCCATCGGGAAATACTTGAAGCCTTTGCGCGCCAGGCGCTCGCCGTCGTACAGGTTGCGACCGTCGAAGATCACCGGGTTTTTCAGGCGGGCGTGAATCAGTTCGAAGTCCGGCGCCTTGAATTGCTGCCATTCGGTGCAGACGATCAACGCATCGGCGCCGCTCAAGGCCGACTCCGGCGTGCCCAGCAGGGTCAGGCGCGACTCGTCACCGTAGATGCGCTGGGTTTCCTGCATGGCTTCGGGGTCGAACGCACGGACATTGGCGCCGGCCGCCCAGAGGGCTTCCATCAGCACGCGGCTTGGGGCATCGCGCATGTCATCGGTGTTGGGCTTGAAAGCCAGGCCCCACAAGGCGAAGGTTTTGCCTTGCAGCTCGCCCTTGAAGTAAGCGTTGATGCGTTCGAACAGCTTGCTCTTCTGGCGCTGGTTGATCGCTTCAACGGCTTCGAGCAGGTCGCTGGAGCAGTTGGCTTCCCTGGCGCTGTGGATCAGGGCGCGCATGTCTTTAGGGAAACACGAACCGCCGTAGCCGCAGCCTGGGTAGATGAAGTGGTAGCCGATGCGTGAATCGGCGCCGATGCCCAAACGCACGGCTTCGATGTCGGCGCCCAGGTGTTCGGCCAGCTCGGCGATCTGGTTGATGAAGCTGATCTTGGTGGCCAGCATGCAGTTGGCGGCGTACTTGGTCAGTTCGGCGCTGCGCAGGTCCATGAAGATGATGCGGTCATGGTTACGGTTGAACGGCGCGTAGAGGTCGCGCATGACTTCACGCACCTCTTCGCGCTCGCAGCCGATGATGATGCGGTCCGGGCGGCGGCAGTCGGCAACGGCCGAACCTTCCTTGAGAAATTCCGGGTTGGAGACGATATCGAACGCCAGGTGGCGACCGGCAATGTGCAGGTTTTTTTCGATATGGGCGCGCAGGGTGTCGCCAGTGCCGACCGGCACGGTGGATTTTTCCACCAGGATCACCGGCTCCACGCGATGGCGGGACACGGCATCGCCCACAGACAGCACGTATTTGAGGTCGGCCGAACCGTCTTCGTCCGATGGTGTGCCCACGGCAATAAACAGGACTTCACCGTGTTCTACAGCGAGTTTTTCGTCAAAGGTAAAGTGCAGGCGCCCGCTTTCCAGATTTTCCTTGACCATGGCCGCCAGGCCCGGCTCGAAGATGGTCACGTGGCCTTTTTGCAGCGACTCGACTTTGCTTTTGTCCACGTCCATGCAGATCACATCGTGACCGACTTCGGCCAATACGGTGGCCTGTACCAGACCGACGTAACCGCTACCAAATACACTGATTTTCATGGGGCATTCCTGGGGCTTGCAACGCTAGCACGACGAGAGTTAATAACCAGAACACCGAGAATGACCAAGGCCACTCCCAGGGTTTTTGAAAGCGAAAAATGTTCGTTGAACACCGGCAGGCTGGCGGCCAGCAGGTACACCAGCGCGTAGCTGATGCTTAGCAGCGAATAGGCGCGGCCCAGGGGCAGGTGTTTGAGCGCGCCAAGCCAGCACAGCATCGACAGCGCATAGGCGATAATCGCCAGGATCACCACGCCCAGGGCGCCCGGATCAATGGCGTTGCTGTTGAACGCATTCAACCATTCGGTCGGCAATGGCAGGCGCGTCATGCTCCAGCGCATGCCCAACTGGGCCGCGCTGACCAGGCCGACACTGCCCAAAGCCAGGGCAAACCCTTGCGCGCGGCTCATACGTGACGCCCCAGCAGCACTACGCCACCGATCACCAGGGCGACACCCAGCCAGTGACGGCCATCGATGTGTTCATGGAATACAAACCGCGCCATCAGCGTGACCAGCACAAAATTGAGGCTGAGCATGGGGTAGGCGATGCCCACTTCCAGGCGCTGCAACACCAGCAGCCATACCAGCAGGCCAAGGCCCAGGCACACCAGCGCCGACCACAGCCACGGCGAGCGCAATTTGGGTGCCCAACCGTCGGGCTGGTCACGCCAGCTTTCCACCGCAAACTTTTGCGAAACCTGGCCCATGCAGGTGAGCAGACAGGCGCCCAACAGGAGAAGCAAAGTGATCATTGCGCAGCCTGTGGGAAAATCAGGATGACGATATTGCCTTGCTCGTAGCGCTTGCCGTCTTGGGGCAGCAGGTTCACTTCGGCTACTTCATCGTCGCCCTTGACCCGCATGACCACGCCAACCGAGCCTTTTTTACGCGCTTCGCTCATCCATTGCTGGACGTCGGCGGTGCCGACCTTGCGATAGGCGGTGTCCGGATAGGCAATGCCGTATTTCACCTCGCCGATCGTGTTGTACAGCGCAACGTCCGGGCGACCCAGGCGCCATGACAACGCCGATGCAGCGCCAAGGTCATTGCTGAGCAGGGCGGTAGTCGGTTGCAGTTCGGGCAAGTGGTCGATGATGAATTGGTCCGGGGTTTTGTTATAAACCACCGAATGGGGCAGGGCGGCCGGCACCAGGGCCACCAGCAACCAGCTGCCGATGACCGGCGCAGCCCACAGTTTCAATGGGCGCGCCGCTTGCAGCAGGTTGAACAGGATCCAGCCGAACAGGAAGGTAAACACCAGCACCAGGCTGAAGGTTTCCTGGCCCGGCTCGTAGACCGGCTTCTTTAATTGGAACCAACTGATCGCCAGCAGCGCCACGATCCCAATAGCCAGGTTCAACCAGCCGTTGATGCGCAAGGCGCGGCCATGGCCCTTGGTCAGCTTGTCGCTGAGAGTGGAGCCCATCAGCAAGGCCAATGGCAGCAGGCACGGCATGATGTAGGACGGCAGCTTGCCTTTGGCCAGGCTGAAGAACGCCAGGGGCATCAACAGCCACAGCAGCAGGAACGCAGTCTTGGGCAGGCGCTTTTCCAGCCAGGCCTGTTTGACCGTGGACGGCAGCAGGGCGATCCATGGCAACGAGAACGCGACCATCAGCGGCAGGTAGAACCAGAACGGCTCGGCATGCTGGGCGTCATCGCCGGCAAAGCGCTGGATATGCTCGTGCCAGAAGAAGAAGTTCCAGTAGTCCGGCTCTTGCAGGTGCACGGCGAGTGCCCAGGGCAGACTGACGACAATGGCGACGACCACGGCCACCACGCCATAGCCCAGCAACTCACGAAAGCGTTTCTGCCAGATCGCGTAGGGCAGGGCGATCAACACCGGCAGCAGCCAGGCCAGGAAGCCTTTGGTCATAAAGCCCATGCCGCAGGCAAAACCCAGCAAGGCCCAGGCCCCCAAGCGGCCGTTGCGTGTGGTGCTGTCGAAACAAAACCACAAGGCCACGCCCGTCAGGTTGACCCAGAAAGTGAATTGCGGGTCCAGGTTGGCGTAACCGCCGAGCAAGGCCACGCTGACAAAGCTCATGTACAGCACGCTGCTGACCAGGCTTTTTTGCGGGTCGTTCCACAACCGGCGCGAGACCAGATAGACCAGCAGGATGCTCAGCCCGGTGCTCAAGGCCGACGCAAAGCGCACGCCGAACAGGTTCTGCCCGAAGATCGCCTGGCCCAGCGCGATCATCCAGTAGCCCGCAGCGGGTTTCTCGAAGTAGCGGATGCCCATGAAGTGTGGCGAGGCCCACTTGCCGGTCAGCAGCATTTCCTGGCTGATCTGCGCATAGCGGGTTTCATCCGGGATCCACAGGCCATGACTGGCCAGGGGCAACAGGTAAAACACGCCAAACGCCAACAGGAGCAGGGGCAATGCCCAGCGCCGGATCATGCCTTTTGCACTCCGAGCCAACCCTCACGGCCGCTGAGCGCGCCGCGCACCAGCTGTTGCTGGGGCAGGGTGGAGACATCCGCGGGCAACAAGTCGCCCAAGGGTTTGAAGTCGATGCCGCGCTGCCCGGCCTGGGCGAGCAGTTGGCGAAAATCTTCAGCCATCAGAATCCCTTCTACTTCTGCGTGGATCGTATAAACGTTGAGCTTCGACTCGGCGAACCGGTCAAGAATGAAGCCGTTGAAATCTTTGGCAGCCACTACCGGCCCGACGACTTCGTCGAAGGTCGGCAGGTCTACCGGAATTTGTGGGGTGCCCGCGCTGCCATCGTCCAGGGTCGGACGAAACAGGCTGGTGCCCCGGCAATCGCTGTTATAGCGAAAGTTGAAAGCTTGTTTGGCTTGCACCACGCGCTCATCGGCACGCCAGCCGGCGGCGGCTGAACAGTCGATGCGCTCACCCAGGATGTCGCTCAGGGTGTCCACACCTCGACGGATCTGCTCGACCAGCTGTGCGTCGCTCCAGCGCCCGGTATTGGCTTGCCAACCGTGATGGTCCCATGCGTGCAGGCCGACTTCATGGCCGGCAGCCTTGGCCTGGCGCATCAAGTGCCCCAGGTCACGGCCGATCGGCTTGCCTGGCCAGGCGGTGCCGGCCAGGAGAATATCCAGGCCATACAAACCGACGGCATTGGAACGCAGCATCTTCCACAGAAACTGCGGGCGGATCAGGCGCCACAAGTGGCGCCCCATATTGTCCGGCCCGACACTGAAGAAGAACGTCGCTTTAACCCCGGCTTCATCCAGGGATTCAAGCAACCGCGGCACACCTTCACGGGTGCCACGGTAGGTGTCGACGTCGATTCGCAAGCCTGCCTGCATTACTTCTTGTCCGCGATTTCGAGCATGGCTTCTTTCAAGAAGAAGTCCAACGTGTTGCCGATGGTTTCGCTCATCTCAACGGTCGGCTCCCAGTTCAGCAGGCGCTTGGCGTTTTCGATGCTTGGCTTGCGGTGTGCCACGTCCTGGTAACCGGTGCCGTAGAACGCCTTGCTTTCTACGTCACGGAAACCGGCGAACGGAGGGAAGTTGCTGCGCAGCGGGTGAGCTTCGAACTGACGCAGCAGTTCTTCGCCCAACTGACGGATGCTGGCTTCGTTTTCCGGGTTGCCGATGTTGATGATCTGGCCGTTGCAGACATCGTTGTCGTTATCAATGATGCGGGCCAGGGCTTCGATGCCGTCGGCGATGTCGGTGAAGCAACGCTTCTGCTCACCACCGTCGAACAGGCGGATTGGCGTACCTTCCACCAGGTTGAGGATCAACTGGGTGATGGCACGGGAGCTGCCGATACGTGCCGAGTCCAGACGGTCGAGGCGTGGGCCCATCCAGTTGAACGGACGGAACAGGGTGAAGTTCAGGCCTTTGTCGCCGTAAGCCCAGATCACGCGGTCCAGCAGTTGCTTGGAAACCGAGTAGATCCAGCGCTGCTTGTTGACCGGGCCGACCACCAGGTTGGAGGTGTCTTCGTCGAAGTACTGGTCCTGGCACATGCCATAGACTTCGGAGGTCGACGGGAAAATCACGCGCTTGTTGTACTTGACGCAGTAGCGAACCAGTTTCAGGTTTTCTTCGAAGTCGAGTTCGAACACGCGCAGCGGGTTACGGGTGTATTCGATCGGCGTGGCGATGGCCACCAGCGGCAGGACCACGTCGCATTTCTTGATGTGGTACTCGATCCACTCGGAGTGGATGCTGATGTCGCCTTCCACGTAGTGGAAGTTCGGGTGGCTGCGCAGGCGCTCGATGGCGTCGGAGCCGATGTCCAGGCCGTAGATTTCGTAACGGTCGTCACGCAGCAGGCGCTCGGACAGGTGGTTACCGATAAAGCCGTTAACACCCAGGATCAGTACACGGGTGCGACGTGGCTTGCGGCCGGACTCGGCGCCGCGCAGTACGGAACCGTCGACCAGGCCCAGTTCGTCAGCCAGGGAAGGACCGGCCAGGTAAAGGCCGTTTTCGTTGCGCTGGCCGAACTTGACCACCAGGGAATCTTCACCGCAGGCGATGCGCAGCGGGTTGACGCTGATCACACGGCCTGGGGCCAGGCCTTCGTTGCCCTTGACTACTTCAGCCTGCCAAACGATGAGTTTGTGCTCGCCGACAGCGCAGAATGCGCCTGGGTACGGTTGGGTCACCGCGCGAACCAGGTTGAACAGTTCTTCAGCCGGCTTTTTCCAGTCCAGCTTGCCATCAGCCGCGGTGCGGCGGCCGAAGTAGGTGGCCTGGCTTTCGTTTTGGGCGGTTTCGGCCAATTTGCCTTGGGCCAGCTGTGGCAGTGCATCGCGCAGCAGGTTGGTGGCCGCCTCACGCAGTTTGGCGTGCAGGGTCAGGCCGGTGTCGGTGCGGTCGATGATGACTTTTTGCTGGGCCAGGATCGCGCCGGCGTCGGCACGCTTGACCATGCGGTGCAGGGTCACGCCGGTTTCGGTTTCACCGTTGACCAGCACCCAGTTGGCCGGAGCGCGGCCACGGTACTTAGGCAGCAAGGAACCGTGCAGGTTGAACGCGCCTTTTTTGGCGGTGGCCAGCAGGGCTTCGCTCAGCAGGTTGCGATAGTAGAACGAGAAGATGAAATCCGGGTTCAGCTTGGCAATACGCTCGATCCACAGCGGGTGGTTGGCGTCTTCCGGTGCGTGCACCGGGATGCCGTTACGGGCGCAGAGTTGGGCGACGGAGCCGTAGAAGTTGTTTTCCTTGGGGTCGTCGGCATGGGTGAACACGGCAGCAATGTCGTAGCCGGCGGTCAGCAGGGCTTCAATACCTGCACAGCCAATATCGTGATAAGCGAAGACAACAGCTTTTGAATTCATGACGAAACCTGATCGGAAGGAGAAGTAGGAGAGTGGGAAGTTGCCAGGCCGTCGACGACGACGACCGGAGCCGGTTCTGCGGGTTGGTTACGCAGCACCTTTTCAATAAAGAACCGTGGACGGGCACGCACGTCACTGTACATGCGCCCCAGGTATTCGCCCAAGAGGCCCATGCCGATGAATTGGCCGCCGGTGAACACAAACAGCACCGCGAACAGCACGAACATGCCTGAACCGGCCCATTCGGCGCCGAACACCAAACGCAGGAACACCAGCGCAAAGGCAAACAGCATGCCCAGTGCCGCGAGGCTGAAGCCAACGATGCTCAGCAGGCGCAGCGGGGTGGTGGTCATGCAGGTGAGCAGGTCGAACATCAGGCTGATCAGGCGCATGGCGCTGTACTTGGACTCGCCATGCTCACGCTCGGCGTGGTGCACCAGGATCTCGGTGGTGTGGCGGGCAAAGCCGTTGGCCAGGATCGGGATGAAGGTGCTGCGCTCGCGGCAGGCCAGCATCGCGTCGACGATGGTGCGACGGTAAGCGCGCAGCATGCAGCCGTAGTCGGTCATGGCCACGCCGGTGGAGCGTTGCACGGCCAGGTTGATCAGGCGCGAAGGCCAGCGGCGGAAGGCCGAATCCTGGCGGTTGTTACGCACGGTGGCGACGACGTCGTAGCCCAGGGCGGCTTGCTCGACCAGGCGCGGGATTTCTTCGGGTGGGTTCTGCAGGTCGGCGTCGAGGGTGATGATCACCTCGCCACGGCACTGCTCGAAGCCGGCCATGATCGCCGCGTGCTGGCCATAGTTGCGGTTGAGGATCACCGCCACTACGTTGCTGCCGTCTTCTGCGGCAGCGTCTTCCAGCAATTGGGCGGAATTGTCGCGACTACCGTCATCCACCAGGATGATTTCGTATTCGTAAGCCAGTTGCTTGCAAGCTGCGGTGGTGCGACGCAGCAATTCAGGCAGGCTCTCTTGTTCGTTGTAGACCGGGATAACGATCGACACGCAATGAATAGGGTAGGGTTTCAAAGATTCATGACCTCGGGGCTAGAACAATTGGAGCGTGAAAACAGCAGTAATCCATCGTTAAACAACGCCGAAAGATTAAACAACGTAGCGTGGGTATGCGGCATTCATTCGACTTTCCTGAGGACGGGCAACGGTTTCTTCCATGGGCTAGCAGATTAAAGACGAAAACTACTAAAGGTAAAGCGTAATCAACAGGTTAGTCGGGGAAGACGCGGTTCGTTCTCAAGTCCTGGGGCCAAGATTAAGCGGAAAATTGTTGAACGAATATGAAAGGCGGATGAAAAACTCGTTTATTTGACAGGTAGACAGGTAGGGTTCAGCTAAACCGCTGAGGCGCCTGGGGATTGGTTCTGCGGGCAAAACCGCAACGGATTCTGCACCGTTGCGCTCACGCGCAGGGTAATTCAACAAACTTCTCTGCATTGGCCCTCAAGTGCCGGTAAAGTAAGCCATCTCTTGCCAGGGTAGTCGGATGAATAGTGTGCGGATTTTGCGCGGCCAGTTGCGGCCTGCATTGATGGGCGTGTTGATGGCGGTGGCCTGTGTCACCACCGTTCGAGCCGACGATGGCGTGGCGCTGACCAGCGTCGAGCAGGTGCCGGACGGCGTGGAAGTGCGTGGCAAACAGGTCGCGGCCTATACCTGGGATGACCACCAGGGCAAGAACTTGCTGGTACTCGCCGAGCAGGTCAGCGAACGCGATGATGACGGCACCCAATCGGCGTTTGTCTACGCGGCCCAGTATTTGCTCGGCGGCGACCGCCCCAAGCGGGTCTGGATGCTTTATGACGATGTGCAGCATTGCGAATTCGACGCAGGGCTGCGTTTTGATATGACGGCAACCAAGGTCACTGACCTTGCCGGCGATGGCATTACCCAGGCCACGGTGGGCTATTCGCGCACCTGCACCAGTGATGTCAGCCCGCGCGAGTTCAAGCTGATCATGCATGTGGGCAAGTCGCAGAAGTACCGCCTGCGCGGTGTCGATCGCGTCGGCGCAAGCTGGTGGGACGAGGATGCCGGTGCCCTGCGGGGTATGCCGCTGCCTACCGACTGCAGCGTTGCCGCGCAGCAGGCACTGGTCAGCCAGTACAAGGAGCAGGGCACCGAGTTGCCGCTGCCGGGCTGTTACGGCGATGAAAGTGACTTTGCCAAGGCGCCGGACAGCTACCTGGCGTTCATGCGTCAGCATTGGTTTGCACTGATGCAGAAACAGGACGCCGACTGGAGCCAATCCCAGGCGCAGCCTCAGGGTGAACCCCCGACCGAGGACGACGAATCGGCCCCGTGATGTGTGTCGCGATTTGGTGCCAGGCCCGGTCCCGGGTTAGACTCGGCCTTCGCCAATTCACTAAATACCTCGATTAAACAAAGGCTTGAGCGAGGTATTTAATCCAAAGGCTGATCTACCTTGACTGAGTCTATCCGCAACCCACTGACCCTTTACCTCACCCGCTTGGCGCCCTCCAGCCAACTGACCATGCGCTACGTGCTGCAAGATGCCGCCGACCGCCTGGGCTATGAAGACATCAACCTGGAAGAGATCGACTGGCACCTGCTGCAACCCGAACAGGTGATTGCCCTGGTCGGCGCCTTGCGCGAGGACGGTTGTGCGCCGAACACGTCGTCGCTGTATGTGAATGCGGTACGCGGGGTGATGAACGAGGCCTGGCGGATGAGCCTGATCAGCCAGGATCATCTGTTGAAAATGCGCTCGGTCAAGGCCACTCCGGGCACGCGCCTCAGCCAGGGGCGTAACCTGCGCCGCAGCCTGATTCGCGAAATGATGGAAGTCTGTGCCGCCGACCCACGCCCACAAGGCCTGCGGGATGCCGCCGTGATCGGCATTTTGTATGGTTCAGGCATGCGCAAGTCCGAGTCGGTGAACCTGGACCTGGCGCAGATCAACTTCGATGAACGCAGCCTGCGGGTGATTGGTAAAGGCAACAAAGAACTGATCAAGTACGCCCCGGCCTGGGCGTTTGACAAGCTGCAGGCCTGGCTGGCGTTTCGTCGCGAGCAACTCAAGGAAGGCGAGCAGGACGATAGCTTCCTGTTCAACCGTATCCGCCGTGGCAGCCATATCACCCGTGAACGCATCACCAAGCACGCGATTTACTACATCGCCCGTCAACGCGGTGAGCAGGTGGGCGTGAAGATCATGCCCCATGACTTTCGGCGCTCGTTTATCACGCGGGTGATTGAAGAACACGATCTATCGATTGCGCAGAAACTGGCGCATCACACCAATATCCAGACCACCGCCAGTTATGACGTGCGCGATGACAACGAGCGGCGTCGGGCGGTGGACCGGTTTGATTTGTAGTTCTGAACACAGCAAAGATTTTGGAGCCCCCCTGTGGCGAGCCTGCTCGCCACAAGAGCGCCGTTGCCACATAGTCGCAACAAGTTAGAGAATCGGTTTGCCGCCGGTGACCGCGTAGCGTGAACCGGAGATATAGCTGGCTTCGTCCGAGGCCAGCAGCACATAGATCGGTGCCACCTCCACAGGCTGGCCTGGCCGGCCGAGCGGTGTTTCGCTGCCAAAGCTCTGCACATCTTTGTCGGGCATGGTCGCTACAATCAGCGGCGTCCAGATCGGCCCGGGTGCCACGCTGTTGACGCGAATACCCTTGTCACCCAGTAACTGCGCCAGGCCACCGGTGAAGTTGGCGATCGCGCCTTTGGTGGCGGCGTAGGCCAGCAGGGTTGGCTTGGGCATATCGGAATTGACCGAACTGGTGTTGATGATCGAACTGCCGGCCTTCATATGCGGCAGGGCCGCCTTGCAGATTCGAAACATCGCAGTGATGTTGATATCGAAGGTCTTGACCCATTCTTCATCCTCGATTTCTTCGAAGGTTTCGTGGGTCATCTGGAACGCGGCGTTGTTGACCAGCACGTCAATGCGGCCAAACTGCTCGACGGTCTTGTCAACCAGCGCCTGGCAGGTGGCTTTTTGCGCGATATCGCCCGGCAACAACAGGCATTGGCGGCCGGCTTCTTCGACCCAGCGCGCGGTTTCCCGGGCGTCTTCATGCTCATCCAGATACGCGATAGCCACGTCGGCGCCTTCACGGGCAAAGGCGATGGCCACCGCGCGGCCAATGCCGCTGTCGGCGCCGGTGATCAGGGCGATCTTGTTGGCCAACCGGCCGGAGCCTTTGTAGCTCTTCTCGCCGCAGTCGGGGTACGGGTCCATTTTCTTCTGGGTGCCTGGCACGGACTGGGCTTGAGGCGCGAAGGGTGGGCGAGGGTAGTCGGTCATTTCAGTCTCCATAGGTCTTGAGGGCCTATGGAGTTAGTTGTTTTGCCGCCCGGGATAGTTGTAACGGATCGGCGAAGGCCCCGACGAATGGCGTCAGCCACGCGTCAAGCACGCGCCAGATCAGCCGGCAAACGGCGCAGGGTCCACAAGGTCACCAGCATCGCCGCCACCGCGCACAGCGCAATGCCGACCAGCATGGGCGCAGGCGTATGGTCGGCAAACACGCCCACCAGCGTCATCGACACGGCCGCCGTGATCATCTGGATAGCACCGAGCAGCGCCGACGCAGAACCTGCGACTGCGCCGTGATCCTCCATGGACAACACCCCGGCGGCCGGCAGCAGCAGGCCGAGGAAACCGAAACCGATAAACAGCAGCACCATCATCAAGGCGAGGTTGTCGCTCCACAAGGTGGTGACGGCCAGCGCACTCATGACCACCGCCACGCCGATCACCGACCCGCGAATCAGCGGTGCCAGGCCAAAACGCGCACTCAGGCGTGCGGTCAGCTGGCTCATGGCGAAGAACGACGCGGCATTGACTGCAAAACACAGGCTGAATTGCGTGGGCGTGAGGCCGAAATACTCGATGTACACGAATGGCGCGCTGCCGATAAACACAAAGAACGTCGCCAGGCCAAACCCGCACACCACCGACAGGCCGGTAAATACCGGGTCGCGCAGCAAGGCGCCGTAGCTGCCGATCGCACTGCCCAGGGTCTTGCCCAGGCGGCGTTCGGCAGGATGGGTTTCGGGCAGTTGCACAAAGGTCATCACCAGGCACAACAGCGAAACCACCGCGAGCACCGCAAACACTTCACGCCAGCTCCAGAGTGAAATCACCACGCTGCCGGCCAGGGGCGCGAGGATCGGCGAAACACTCATCACCAGCATCAGCAGGGCCATCAGGCGCGCCGCTTCGTGGCCGGTGTACAGGTCACGCACCACCGCCCGCGGGATCACCATACCGGCGCAGGCGCCGAAGGCTTGCAGGGCACGAAACCCAATCAGCACTTCAATCGTCGGCGCCAGCGCACAGCCGACGCTGGCCACCGCGAAAATCGCCAGGCCCGCGTAAATCGGCGGCTTGCGCCCGTACACATCACTGATAGGCCCGTAGAACAACTGGCACACGCCAATGATCATGAAGAACACCGTGAGGCTCATCTGCACGGCCGCCGGCGACGCCTGCAGGCTGGCACCCAGGGTGGGCAGCGCAGGCAGATAGCTGTCGATGGCGAAAGGGCCAATGGCGGTGATCAACCCGAGCAACAAGGCCAGGTGGGCAATACTTCGAGACATGGGGATTCCGGGTCAAAGCAAAAGATCGGCCAGCTTAGTGAGCTGTACCTGGGCACACAAGGTGATGCTTACACAGACGCTACATTTTCCTGCGGCTTGACGGATCTTCATAAAATAAAGATTGAATAATCACACTTAATGTTATTTAAATAACAAAACAAGAGCGCTACGACCTGCCTGGTCGTGCCGCAACAAGGTGAGATAGCAATGGGCAAGATCGCAGTCATCGGCAGCAACATGGTGGATTTGATTACTTACATCGACCGCATGCCGGATCAGGGCGAAACCCTGGAAGCGCCGGGCTTTGCCTTGGGGTGCGGCGGCAAAGGCGCCAACCAGGCGGTGGCGGCGGCCAAGCTTGGCGCGGATGTGCTGATGCTGAGTAAGGTCGGTGACGACATGTTCGCCGACAACACCCTGGCCAACTTCCAGCGGTTTGGTATCGACACCCGCTACGTGCAGCGGGTGCCGGGCGTCTCCAGCGGCGTGGCGCCGATTTTCGTGCGGGCCGATTCCCATAACAGCATTTTGATCGTCAAAGGCGCGAACGCGCATTTGTTGCCGGCGGATATCGAGGCAGCGGCTGCCGACCTGCGTGAATGCACGCTGATCGTGCTGCAACTGGAGATCAACCTGGACACGGTCTACTACGCCATCGAATTCGCCCGCCGCCATGGCATTGCAGTGCTGCTTAATCCGGCACCGGCCCTGGCCGACTTGAGCGCCGAGCACCTGGCGCAGTTGGATTTCCTGATTCCCAACGAATCGGAGCTGGCGTTGATCGCAGGCAAAGTCGTGGACTCGCCGGACTCGGCCCGCAGCGCCGCACAGTCACTGGTCGCCCGCGGTATTCGCCACGTGATCGTCACCCTCGGCGAGCAAGGCGCGCTTTACGTGGGCGCGGAGGGCGAGTTCCAGGTGCCTGGCCAGCGGGTAGTTGCCCGTGACACCACCGGCGCCGGTGACGCCTTTATCGGTTGTTTCATCCAGCACTGGAGCCGCGACGGCGCTATTCGCCAGGCCATGGAGCAGGCAGTGGCATATTCGGCCTGTTCGGTCACAGCGCTGGGTACGCAGACCTCCTATCCCGACGCCGAAGCGTTCGCCCGTTTCCAGCAACAGCGGTAATACATTCAACCCAGCCCGGAGAACAATAATGAACAAACCTGCGCTGCAACAGACACCCGATGGCTTCTATCTGAACCGCACGCCCTGGTTCGCCTTTATCCTGCTGTGCAGCATCTTTGCGCTGTGGGCCGCAGCGGCGAGCATGAACGACGTGTTGATCGCGCACTTCAAGAAAGCCTTTCTGCTCAGCGATTTCCAGACCGCCTTTGTGCAGTCGGCGTTTTACCTGGGCTACTTTTTCGTGGCGATTCCGGCCGCGATGGTGGTGCGCCGCTTGAGCTACAAAAGCACGATTCTGATCGGCCTGTTGCTGTACATGCTGGGCTGCCTGCTGTTCTTCCCAGCCGCGTCCACCGCCAAATACGGCATGTTCCTGCTGGCGCTGTTTGTGATCGCGGCGGGCCTGTCGTTCCTGGAAACCGCGTGCAACACCTATTCAACCCTGATGGGCCCACGGGAAACCGGGACGCGGCGCTTGAACATCTCGCAAACTTTTCACCCGTTCGGCGCCATGGCCGGGGTGTACGTGGGCAGCTTTGTGATGTTCAAGGACACCGATGCCACCACCGAGCAACTGACGCAAATGAGCGCCTCCGAGGCGGCGGTGCAGCAGTTGCAGATGATCCAGTCCACGCTGTTGCCCTACAAGTGGATGATCGCCGTACTGGTGCTGATGTTTATCCTGATCGCCATCACCCGCTTCCCGGCCTGCAAGGGCAATAAGCCCGTCGACAATAAATCCGGCAGCCTGCGCCAAAGCCTGGGCCGACTGTGGCGCAACCCGCGCTTTACCTTTGGTGTACTCGCGCAGTTTCTATACGTGGGCGCGCAGGTTGGTGTGTGGAGTTTCACCATTCGCCTGGCCATGCAAATGGGCGGCATGAATGAGCGCAGCGCGTCGTGGTTTTTGCTGACCACGTTTGCCGCCTACTTTGTCGGCAAGATGATCGCCAACCTGCTGATGCGCCGCCTGCACCCAGCCCGGGTATTGGCGATATATGGCGTGCTGTGCATTGTGCTGCTGGCCTACACCATCCTGGTGCCGAACATTTCCGCGGTGTATGCGGCGGTTGGCGTGAGCATTTTTCTCGGCCCGTGCTGGCCGACCATCTACGGCCTGACCATCGATGGCCTGGGTGAAGACACGGGTGTCGGCGGTTCACTGCTGGTGATGAGCATTGTCGGCGGCGGGGTGATTCCGATCTTCCAGGGCCTGTTGTCTGACGCCAGCGGTGGCAACATGCAGTTGGCCTACAGCGTGCCGTTGCTGTGCTTTATCGTGATCGTGATGTATGCGCTCAAGTGTATGCGCCAGTCGGACAGCGTGCCGTCGGGTGCCGCGGCGGTGGCCTCATGAACGCGCGTATCCCGCTGTATCCGGTGCTGTTCAGCGAGCAGGAAAAGGTCCTGCTGCAATCCGACGACTTCAAGGTCAGTGCCTGGGTTTACCCGTCCGGCGTGTTGGCCGTGAGCCTGGAGAACAGCCGTGGACGCCTGGTGGTGTTGCCTTATCAGGGACAGATGATCTGGTCAGCGGTGTTCGACGGTTGCGACCTGACCATGACTAACCTCTTCGAGCAGCCAAGGCCCAGCCCGACGATAATCGACACTTACGGCTGCTTCATGTTTCACAGTGGCTTGCTGCGCAACGGCTGCCCGGCGCCGGATGACACCCATGCCTTGCACGGCGAAATGCCCTGCGCGCCCATGGACACGGCCTGGCTGGAAACGGGCGAGGGCGTCGTGCGCCTGGGTGGCACCTACCAATATGCCAAGGGCTTTGGCGATCGCTACAGGGCAACCCCAAGCGTGACACTACGCGCCGATTCGGCCCTGTTCGATATCGACCTGGACGTCACCAATCTGGCCGGCAAGCCCATGGAACTGATGTATATGGCCCACATGAATTACGCCTATGTGGCCGGCGCGCAGTTTGTCGAGCCACTGGGGATGCAGCGCTTGCGCCTGCGCACCAGCGTGCCGGACCACGTTAAACCAACGCCGGACTGGAGCGCGTATATGGCGCAACTGGCCGAGCATCCGACGCAGTTGGCGTGTCTCGATACACCGGCGTTATACGACCCTGAAATCGTGTTTTTCTTCGACGATGTGGGCGCAGATGCCACTGGCCATGCGCATTTTCTGCTGGACCACCCCAATGGTGCGGCGTTTTACACCCGTTATCGCCCCAAGGAGTTCGAGCACGCCGCACGCTGGATCCTGCACTCGCCGGACCAGCAAGTGGCGGCGTTCGTACTGCCGTCAACCTGTGAACCCGAAGGTTATGCCGCCGAAAAAGCCAAAGGCCACGTGCGGGTACTGGCGCCCGGGGCCAGCGCTTCGTTCAGCGTGACCACCGGCTATTTGAATGCGCGGGAGCGCCAGATGTTGTTGGGTTAAACCAGCAATTGCGCGCCGCTGGCCTGGAGGGCGTCTTTGTAGGCTGGGGGGATTTTCTTGTCGCTGACCACGTAGTGGAAGTCTGCAAGGCTGGAAAAGTGCGCCGTGCGCACCGTGTCGAACTTGCTGAAGTCCGCCAGCAATACACGCTGCTGGGCTTGGCGCAGGACTTTTTGCTTGACCTCGACTTCATTGAAATTGAAGCAGGTCACGCCAAATTCCTGGCTGACGCCCGCCGCCGTCACAAAGGCCCACGTGAGACGCACGCTGTCGAGAATGCTGCTTTCGGCGCTGCTTTCAAACACTTGGTTCTTGCGGTGAAAGGTGCCACCGCACAACACGATATGGCAGTTGGGCTTGTTCTGCAGCTTGAGCAGCACGTTCAACGAACTGCACACCGCCGTGAATTCCAGCTCGTCGGGAATGAAATCAATCACAAACGGCGAGGTGGTGCCGCAGTCGAAAAATACCGTGTCACCGGGCTGTATCAATCGCGCAGCGAGTTTGCCGATGCGGCGTTTTTCTTCGACGTGACGCGTGCCTTGGTCGGCGACCCGGTAATCACCGGCCTCACTGCCGACCCGTGTGATGTAGCCACCGAGCAGGCGCAAATGCTCGCTGAAGTGGCTGAGGTCGCGACGCAGGGTCATCTCGGAAACATCCAGCAGCGCCGCCATTTCCCGCAGGTGAATGGCGCTTTGGTCCTGCAGGGCTTGCTGGATAAGCTTGAGTCGCTCGGCTTTTTTACTGTCCACGGGCATTCCAGGGCTTGATTGTTTGTGTTAATTAAGTAACATTAATTGTGAATATTGTAACGCTTAATGTGAGCGCCGCAACACGCGGCACACCACCATTGGCAACATACAGGCAAGGGCACGTTATATGAATACGCTTCAACCCGCAGCATTGGCCAAGTACATCGATCACACCTTGCTGGCCCCCGATGCGACCCGTGAACAGATTCGCACCCTGTGCGAGGAAGCGCAGGCGCACGGCTTCTATTCCGTGTGCCTGAACTCGGGGCAGGTGCCTTACGCCGCGTCCTGCCTGAGCGACAATCGCGTGGTGATCTGTGCGGTGGTGGGCTTCCCGCTGGGCGCCGGCCTGAGCGACACCAAGGCCTTCGAAGCCGAACGGGCGATAGCCGCCGGGGCAGGGGAGATCGACATGGTGCTCAATATCGGCTGGCTGAAGGACGGCCTGCTTGAGGCCGTGCGTGAAGACATTGCCTTGGTGCATAAAGCCTGCGGCGCCGTGCCGTTGAAGGTGATCCTGGAAACCTGCCTGCTCAGCGACGAACAGAAGGTCCAGGCCTGCGAAATCTGCCGGGATTTGGGGGTGGCATTCGTCAAGACGTCCACGGGGTTCAGCCGCAGTGGTGCCACGCTTGAAGACGTGGCCTTGATGCGCAAGACAGTAGGCGCTGGCGTTGGGGTCAAGGCGTCCGGCGGCGTACGTGATTATGCGACGGCGGTGAAGATGATTGAGGCCGGGGCTACGCGCTTGGGCAGCAGCTCGGGGGTTGCGATTGTGGGTGGGGATATGGCGGCGGTGGGTAGTTACTGAAGACTGTTTATATAACTCAACTAAATATACATTTAGTTGAGTTATATCTAACGGATATAAAAAAGGAGGAAGCTAGTTCACCCGTGTAGGAGCAACCTCCTAAAAAACCTCAGCTATAAGGCTAGGGCGCGTTCTTGTCATCATCGCCAAAGGTGACGTTCTTATGCACAAAGTAGCCCACGACCCCCCAGCGCGTGTCGTCGTCTCGAAAAATGACTTTCTCTTTGACGTTGGTGGTGGCAAATGTCGAGGCAAACTCGATCACTGCGTAGCGTCCTGCAGGCGCATCGGGCAGATCAACAATAAAGCCAATGCTCTCGGGTTTTCGCGCCTGTAACGAACCCAGTCCGAGACGCAACGTTTTGAGCCCGGCCACCCACGCAAGCTCAGAGGTTTTCGCTTGCATAACCGGGCTCGCGGCTGCCCAGGTCTTAGCAGGTTCGCCGGCATCAAGCAGCATGAGAAACGCAGCGGCGTTGTCGAATACCTGGTGTTGCTGCTGCGGGGTTCCGGGATCGGAGGCCACGACCTTGGGCGATGGTTTGTTGAGGCTCACATCGCAACCGCCAAGCAACGCAGCGGCGAGCAATACGGCGGCATAGAGCTTCATGCAGATCTTCCTTGAGCACAGGTGGCGTTGGGACGAGTAAAGATTGTGGTGCTTTAAAAAGATGAGGTTGAGGCGCTTAAGCAGCCGAGTGGCAGCGATGAGTGAGAAGGTGAAAAACCTGGAGTAGCTGATTCCAAATCTGACGCGTACTGCTCCTGATTACGTAACACCGTGTTACGCATAATGTATATTATGTTAAATTATATGTCCGTGCTAGAGCCGAGCTGGTTGTCACCGATCCTTAAAAAAGAGAAAAATTCTTAAAAAGAATAATCCATATAAATCAAGAAATTAATATGGGTTTTCTTGCTGAGCAAACGAAGCATGAGCAGAAAAAATCTTATAGAGAATAAAAAACTATACTCGCAAGCCCTTTCCTCAAACGGCTAAAGATTTTTAATTAAGATAATTTGGCGGAATTTCTTCTTTATACGAACATCGACCGGGCCTACATGCATTTTTTTTCAATAAAATCATAGCTTTGGCGAGAGCACATATCGTCTGTGCGAGAATTTTATTTCGTCATAAACGATAAATTCAAAGGCATCTCTCCTCACATTTATGAAGCGATGGACCAACTAAAGAGCATGCATGGCTTAGACATTGCTGAGGTGTTTTTGGCAAGCCAGCTAGAAAGTAAGCTGTTCGTGCTGAGTAACGACCAAATAAAGCAAGTGTTGAACTCCTTTGAATCTACACCTCCCGCTCACAATCTCAAGGTGGTGGACTTTTACGAGGTGCAGAACGACGACCAAAATGACTGGGCTGACGCAGCTACCGAAGTCGAATTGAAGCTCAGAAATGCGGGCTCTGAAGTCGCTTTTGTGAAGGAAGTCACCTTCTACACTGTTAAGCATTGGCAACTCTTGACGGATAGAAATCATCGGGCTGTGGATGTCTCAGCGACGTATGATATTTCTATCTCCGAGAAAACCGGAAGCTTGGCAAAGAAGAAAATCCATCATGAAATCAAGCCCCAGGAAACAGATAGAATTAGGTTTAAGCTCCATTCGAAATTTAGCGCAGATCCTGACGGATTGTCGCTTTATCTCATTCAGGTTAATGTTCACTATAACGAGGAGATGGCGCCAGCTTCATTCCGGCAGACTTTAGTAAATATCCGCCCGCCGCAGGTTAGCGAGGGCTCGTACTTTGGAGGTTACTCAAACGAAACGTTAAAAAACAATAAGAACTTGGCTCGCGAGATTCTTAAACTTCATACAGATGGTGTTGGTGTCGAGGATTATGTGATCGAAGTTTTGGAGTCATGGATGTTAGCGCCTGACACACTTTAACCAAAAAATACGCTTCTGGGTTACTGATGAGCGCCTGCCACAAGCTACTTCTGTCGAAGGCTACGATGCCTTCTACCATGCAACTGCTCAACCGTATCATCGAGCTAAGCGCACCGCCCCACTTTTGATCAGGTGGAGTTTACGGAGCGCTTACCCCAATTCGTACTCAACTCGTAAGACTTCAAGCGCAGACGCTGCAACACAATCTCGGGCTCTACCATGCGAGCAGCAGACACATCCGCTTAGCTGTTACATGCAACTTCCGGCTCGGGAACCTTGACTCGCTGGGCCTTGAGTTGGCACCCTTTAAGGAGAAGTAGTTCATCGATTCGAGTCACGAATTCGCTGCTTGCATCTTCTGGTATAAGAACTGCTGCTAGAAATTGGGTGAATGGGGCGCTGAGAATAAAACCAGATCCATCGACATACCGGAATAGATTCTCGGAGGCCACGCCGCCATTACGATAGTTTTCGCCTTCCTTAGAAACATCGCGCCCTTCATACCGGTTGATCCATTTGAAGTCCGGTAGGATTTTCTGATTAAAAAATATCAACTGTCGGACATCAATAGCTACACGATACTCTTTCTCAATACCAAATTTAGGATCTTTTGTAAAAAACGCCTCTTTCTGACCTTGTTTGTTCACAACATACCTAACGGGCTCAAATCTATATCCGATAGGCAGTGCGTGATCCAAATAATCCCCAAGCTTAAGTCTATCAGCCACAAACAGGACGCAATCGGTTGACTTTGCGTAGCCCCCATAGCTATCCCACATGAATCGAGACATATATTTATCCCAATACCAACTCTGAATAAACTGGTCTTTTTTCTCACTGACCATCTGACCATGACTGAGGGTCGCAGCCTCTTGCTGAGATATTCGGAGCTCCTCAGGTACCTGCATATTCAAAATTTCTAGAATGCGTTTTTCGTTGTGCCCAAAATGTTCACGATCCCCTTCCGTGGGATCATCGGGATATTCATCTGTCCTTCGAAGATACAATCCCTCGTCCTCTAGGACTTTTAGTGCTCGCTCTCCGGGCATGTAACGCTGCAGGTGAGTTTGATGAAACATATCTTCTAATATCCTTATATGCGTAGCGACGAATGAAAATTTAACTGAAACCCTAAACACTACAGCCGCATCACTAACAAGCTATTACACAGGCAGCAAGAACTGGCCGTAACGCCGACCGCGCAATCGGCTGGCTAAGCCGTTGGGCTCATTTAGAGTCGGACGTATAGTAGCCATGATCTCTGCCAGGTTCCAACCACTCAAGCACGGTACTGTTCTCGTTCGCGTGATCGCAGCATGACTCCTGGAGCTCGTGTCCGCCGCATCATGCCAATGCTTCACCCTGGTCGGAATCCACGCGACATCACCCGCACTGAGGTTTCGCCTAGGCCCTCCTCGTTCTTACACCATCCTTCGCCGGCTGTGACGTTTAGCCACTGCCCAACGGGTACGCGCGTTGAAATCGTACTAACCCTGAAGCCGCGATCGCGGCATGGCCTCTGACGAAGTATAAGCTTTAGCCACCATGGCTAGAGCCCTGCGGGGGATTCTGAAGCCCTCGGCATGGCTCGGTGCTGCGCGGTTGCCACAGCTCTGCTTTAAGACACGGGAAGCTTTTCAGACGGACTGATCAGTCAAATAAAACCCCTTTGGTTAGTACAAAAGCGGAAGCAGCGGTCTTCGGTTGCAAAGAGAACAACTTCCTACCTACCCCACCGCCACCCGCCATCGATTTCCAATACAAGCCCCCAAAGCGCGCGTTTTCTGAAGACCAGCATGCCTCGTTCTCACTTCATGTGTGACCGCCAGAGGTCCGAGCGGCGAGGCCTATACAGGTTGAAAAGGAGTCTATGAACATAAAACGATGAACATCTACATTCATTTCGGGAATATTCAACCAACAGTGGTAGGCATGCATGCGACTTATGAACATATGACATCGCCCACTTGTTAAATTATATGTCCGTGCTAGAGCCGAGCTGGTTGTTCGAGTACTTAACCTAATCAACCGAGCCGCTCGTTGATTTCTTTTCCGGTTTTAATCGGGAGTTTGTGCAGATCCAGACCACGCTGGCCGCCTTCAATGACGCTCGCGCTGCCAGTGCCGCAGAACCTGCAAGGCACACGGGTTAGGGCGCGCCCTCCTCCACAAGCAACAGCGCAGAAGCGCTTTGCGGCGCATTTGCCCGTTCTGGTTGAACACGCCTTGGACTAGTCATGGCGCGCAGTCAGGCTCAATCTAAATTGCGCGAAACCACGTACGCAGAAATGATCCCGGTCAGGGTTCTGGACGGTGAAATGCGGGCCATCCAAGTGACAAATTTATTGCTGATGCCCGGTATGACCGCCGTTCGACCCGCGTGCATGGCTCGATAACCAATCAGCGCGATGTCGTGCGGTTGGCTGTAGCCAAGCTTGGCCATACGGCGCTCATCGATCAACCCTGCGGCATTGAAGAAGTTGGTACGTGTTGGCCCAGGGGCAATATGAGTACAGCTTACGCCCGTGCCTCGCAGGTCATGGGCCAAGGCTTCGGAAACACTGATAACGTAGGCCTTCGAGGCAGCGTAAGCCGCCTCCAGACCATGGGGAACCACATACCCGGCCGAAGAACTGAGATTGAGTATGCGGCCGCGACCACGCTCGATCATCGGTTGCACATAGTGCAAGGTCAGTTGCGACAGGGTCACGACGTTCAGTTGCAACATGCCGGTCATCTGAGTGGCGTCGTGGTCTTGAAAAGACTGGCCAACAATGCCGGCACCCGCGTTGTTAACCAGGTATTCGATCGGCAGTGCCAACTCATTAACCTGGAGAATCAAGCGCTCTGCCGCTCCCGGCAACGACAGATCCTCACACAGAGCGTAAGCGTCGATCGACTGCAGTCGTTTCAACTCCGTGGCCAACGCCTGCAGTTTGTCACGACTACGCGGACTGGAACACAGCACTACGCCGATGCCGTCCCGCGCGAATAACCGGGCGAGCTCGGCGCCAATCCCAGACGATGCTCCCGTAATCAGTGCGTAACGCATGCCTTCCACCTCAGTTCTTGTTATCCATTATTGAGCACTGCGTGCCAGGGATGAGTGTAGGGGCCCGCCCGGAAATACCCGCACAGGCCCCAAGGCCAGTTTCGGGTCTGTAGCGGCCATGCATGCCCGAGTGGGCTGGCCTGTTCCGACCCATTGGCGGCCATCTATAGCCTAGGTGGTCGTCACCCGCCCCCTATATTCTTGCCCCATACGGCGCCGTATTTTCTCGCCAAAACCCTATGTTTCATCCAGAGAGCACCCCATGAGCCGTGTAGAAACAAAAACAACAACACGCCTTGAAGTACCGTCTCGCGACTATCTCTATTACCGCGATGCCCTGGCCGATCAGCCACTGCCCGCCGCGTTCATCGATCTCGACCAATTCTCCGTCAACCTTGAACGACTGCGGTTGCGTGCAGGCGGCCTGCCTGTGCGGCTGGTCACCAAGTCAGTGCGTTCAGTACAAATCATTCGCCGGATCCTTGAGGCCGGACCGTTCATGCAAGGCTTGCTGTGTTATTCGGTGGGTGAAGCCGCGTGGCTGGCCAGCGAAGGCTTCGACGATATTGTTGTGGCCTACCCCAGCGTTGAGCCGGCCGATATCAGGGCGGCTGCAGCTCAGATAAAAAAGGGCCGATCGATTACGCTGATGGTCGATTGCACGGAACAGGTAATCAAGATCAGCCAGATCGCCAGGGAAGAAGGCGTGGTGATTTCGCTAGCCATGGATCTGGATATGTCCTCGCGTTTTCCGGGTGTTTACTTCGGCGTACACCGCTCACCGGTGCATGACGTGCCGACCGCGCTGGCCCTTGCGCGCTTCATCGCCAAACGCCAAGGAGTAGTGCTGGAGGGGCTGATGGGATACGAAGGACAAATCGCAGGCCTGATGGACGATATACCAGGACAGGCGTTAAAAAATGCGGTGATCCGTTACCTCAAGCGCAAGTCGATCCGCGAGGTCAATGCACGACGCAGGGACGTGGTTGCAGCTCTGAAAAAGGATGGGCATGCCCTGCGTTTCGTCAACGGTGGTGGCACCGGCAGTTTTGAAAGTACGCGTGAAGACGCATCGGTCACCGAGTTGGCTGCAGGCTCCGGGCTATATGCACCTACGTTGTTCGATCACTACAAAGCGTTCAAAGCGCTCCCTGCGGCAGGCTTTGCATTACCCATTACGCGAGTGCCCAAGCCAGGTGTAGTGACATGTTCGGGTGGGGGCTACATCGCCTCCGGCCCCATGGGTCTGGATCGTTTGCCGCTGCCGTGGCTGCCTGCGGGTTGCAGCCTGATCCCCAACGAGTCCGTCGGTGAAGTGCAGACACCGTTGCGCCATTCTCTCGCGACCGCGCCCTCGATTGGCGAGCCGATCTTGTTTCGGCACGCCAAGGCCGGTGAGTTGTGCGAGCGGTTCAATGAGCTGTTGCTTATCCAGGATGGCAAGGTCATCGATAAGGTATTGACCTACCGAGGCGATAGAAAAAGCTTCTTTTGACATGCAGCCAGTTGCCCACCCCGCCCCATTGCGAATCGCTACCGGAAAATAACAATGAACCAGATAACCCTTTCAAATCCCTCGCTACTGGATCCAGCCAACGCGTTGCAGTCCATATTCGATTCCCAGCAGCGCGCTGTGCGTGTCAATGGCGCACCGTCCTACCCGCAACGCATCGAAGCGCTGAAAAAATTAGAGCTGATGGTCAAAAACAACCGACAGCGGTTTCTGGAAACAATCTCCCTGGACTTCGGCAACCGCTCTTTCAGCGAAACCGAGCTAGGCGAACTGATGCCGATTCTGAACAGCATCAAGTATGTGCGTGCGCATCTCAAAGGCTGGATGCGCCCCCAGAAACGCAAGGTAGGGATGGCGTTCAAACCCGCGAGCGCAAAAGTGGTCTATCAACCATTGGGCGTGATCGGCATCATGGCGCCCTGGAACTACCCGTTAACGCTGACACTGGTCCCTTTGATCGAAGCGTTGGCAGCTGGTAACCGCGCAATCATCAAACCGGCGGAGCTGACGCCACATACCGCTGAGCTATTGAAGGAACTGATCAGCGCGATCTTCCCGGAAGATCAGGTTGCCGTTGTCACCGGTGGCCCGAAAGTGGCAGCCCATCTGAGCACCCTGCCCTTCGATCATTTGCTGTTCACCGGTTCGACACACATCGGCCGCCAAGTGATGGCGGCCGCCGCTGTCAACCTGACACCGGTCACGCTTGAGCTGGGCGGTAAATCGCCAGTCGTGTACTGCCGCGATTACTCTCTCGAAAAAGCGGCAAGAATCATTGCCATCGGCAAACTCTTCAACGCTGGCCAGACCTGCGTGGCGCCGGACTACGTTCTGGTGCCCGACGATTTGGTCGATACCTTCGCCGCCGCTTTGCAGGAAGCGGCAAACGCGCTTTACCCAAGCATCAGCGCTAACCCGGACTACACATCAATCATCTCCCAACGTCACTTCGAACGGCTCGATGACATGATCGAGCAGGCCGTGTTTACAGGCGCCAAGGTCTGGCAGCCGAACGATGACAACGCAAAGCAGGCGCGCAAAATCCCACCCACGATCCTGACCAATGTGTCTTTGACCAGTACGGTCATGCGTGAGGAGATTTTCGGGCCCATCCTGCCGGTTATCGGTTATGCCACGCTGGATGACGCCATAAAACTGATCAACGATAGACCTAAGCCCCTGGCGCTCTACTGCTTTGCCCATGACAAAACGAGCATTGAACATGTGCTGGACCGGACCCGCTCCGGCGGGGTCACGATCAACGGCACGATGCTGCATGCCACACAGGAAGATTTGCCATTCGGCGGGGTCGGCGAAAGCGGCACCGGGGCTTATCACGGTTTTGATGGTTTTGTGCAAATGTCCCATGCCCGCGGCGTATTCAAACTGAGCCGTTTCAACATGTCACATCGGATCGCAGCCCCCTACGGGAAGCTGACGCGTTTGATCACGCGTCTGATGCTGGGGAAATAACGCTTCACCCCTGAAAAATCCGCAGATGCGTGAGCTTGAATTTCTGTTCAATTCCGCAGGCATCTACCGGGGACGGTATGCAGCATGACGCATACCCTTCCCCGGGATCGCCAGTTATGGTGCGTCCAGGCAGGCGTTGCAGGCGCTCGCCCTGGAGCAGCGTCACGGGCCAGTGACTTCACCCTCCTTCGCCCCGCCTTCCACGCAAACCCCTATGCTGGAGCAGAAAGCCCAGCAGGCATGGCGAGCCGAAACCCCTCATAAAGCAAAAAGGTCCTCAATATCACCGAACTGTCGGTGCTATTGAGGACCTGGGACTATGGCGACTCCGATCGCCATGGCTTGTCTTCAACCGCGTTGAAATACCGGCAGCCATTGCAAGGCGGCACCCGGATCGCCCTTGATCTTGATCTTGCCCTGCATGAACGCCACCGGTGCATTCAACTTGCCCGCCACCAGGCTTTCGAAATCCTTGCGTGAAATGGCGATGGTGGTATCGGCTTCGATATCGTCGTTCGACACCGTGCTGCCCGACACGCAAAGGAACCCTATGTCCTTGAGGTGCACTTTCAGGCTAGTAGCGGGAACAGGGCCGCTGGCGATAGACAACTTGAATTTCTCGGTCACTTCGGTGAGGTATTCCATATTGAAACTCCAATGCAGTGCTCAAAGCACTTGGGATAGATAAACATGATTTCCCGGACCTGCGCCGGGAGGTCGAACGGCACATCGTGCAAGGGCGTCAATCAGTCCCTGTAGCGGGTATCCAGGCGATCAAGCTTGCGCAGCAATGCAGGCCAGACAAAGCCGCCCCCCAAACCTTCGGTCTGCACCCGCGCTGCGTCAGCCACGCCTTTGAGGATCTGCGGATCAATGCTCAGCAAGTCGCCACCGGCCTGCGCACTGATCTGGATCTGGCAGGCACTCTCAAACATGTACATCGCCAGGAACGCATCGGCGATGGTTCGGCCCACTGTGAGCAGCCCATGGTTGCGCAGCATCAGGAACGTATTCGGGCCCAGGTCGTCCTGCAACCGCGGCTTCTCTTCATCACGCAGGGCGACCCCTTCGTAATCGTGATAGCCAAGCCCGCTGAGGACGAATGACGCCTGCTGCGACACCGGCAACACGCCGGCCCGTTGTGCGCTCACGGCAACGCCCGTGCGCGTGTGCGTATGCAGCACGCACTGCACATCGTTGCGCGCGGCGTGGACCGCACTGTGGATGACAAAACCCGCTCGGTTCACATTGAACCCGGATTCGCGAACCTGATTACCCTCCTGATCCACCAGCACCAGTGAAGACGCTGTGATTTCCTCGAACAGAAGCCCATACGGGTTGATCAGAAAATGGTGCTCCGGGCCTGGAACACGGGCACTGATGTGCGTAAAGACCATGTCCGTCCAGCCATATAACGCAACCAGTCGATAGCATGCCGCCAGATCACATCGCAGCTGCCACTCCTGCTCACTCACTTGCGCCTTGAGCGAAGGGATGTGCATTTGAATCTCCTTACCGTGTGGTTCTTATTGTCAGTTCCGCACGGCAAGCATAAAGCCAGACCCAGAACCTCCTCGTTGCTCAAAGGGACAGTCGGGAGTCATTTCAGGTCAGCATTGACTCAGAATTACACGTGCACGTGAGTTCGCCGTTGCAGCGCCAGCGTAGCCATCCATCACGCAATCAACGCCAACGTGATCCGCAAGTGGTCACCGATTTACTAGGATTAATCACCCGTAACTCTGCCGGACTTCGTCCCCGTGCTAGTTACACCCAAGCGCGCACTAGAAAAGAGGGTGATCATCTCGCGACTTCTGACTGCATGAGTGGGTGGCCGTTTAACTACGCATGGGGTGTACCCCGGACGCTCAAACATGAATTACTGGCCTGTTACCAAGGTAGGGTTTGCGCTTGCTCATGCTCCAAGCTGTAAGACATTGAAGGATCAGGGCGCGCTGCTATCAATTGAAATAGCCGCGCAGCAGAATCCTGGGCCGTCATTTCCGCGCCTTGAACACCGATCCCCGTGCAGCCGTCCGGGATGGACCGTATAGCTCAGCAACTGCTCACCCAGCACATCAGCGATACGCCCCCCAATGACTCAGTGGCTGAACAGCGAACGCTTCTTCTTGCCCGCCAACGTTTCGGGTTTAATCAGAAATCGTGCTAATGCAGGCAACAACCACAGCGCACCGACCATGTTCCAGAGCAGCATGAAGGTCAGCATCAGCCCCATGTCGGCCTGGAATTTGATGGCCGAGAAAATCCAGGTGCAGACACCGATAGCGAGGCAGAGCCCGGTAAATAGCACTGCTTTACCGGTGGATTTCAGCGTCTGGTAATAAGCCTCCTGCAACGGCAACCCGGCGCGTAGAAAACTTTCCAATCGACTGTACGTGTAAATGCCATAGTCCACGCCAATCCCTACACCCAGCGCTATAACCGGCAACGTCGCGACCTTGACGCCAATTCCCATGAGCGCCATCAGCGCGTTCCCCAGTACCGAGGTCAGTACCAACGGCAGTACGATACACAGCGTTGCCGCCCAGGAGCGGAATGTAATCATGCACATAGTTGCCACGCAGACATACACCAGCACAAGAATGCTCAGTTCCGACGCCTTGATCACCTCGTTGGTAGCCGCTTCTATACCCGCGTTTCCGGCGGCGAGAATGAACTCCAAGCCGTCCTTGTTATTCGCCCTGGCAAAGTCCTTGACGGCCTGTACCACGCGTTCAAGCGTCTGCGCTTTATGGTCGTTGAGGAACACGAGCACCGGGGCAAGGGAGCAATCGGCGTTATACAGGCCGTCGGCATGGGCAATGGAGCTGTTCAGTACATCAGGGTTGCGCGAAAGAGTTTCCCATTTCAGGCTGCCCTCGTTCATGCCCTTGATCATTTGCTTGGCCACCGTCACCAGGGAGATCGCCGATTGCACGCCCTCAGTATTTTGCATTTTCCACATCAGTTCATCGATGGGCGCCATCGCCGCGTAACGTGAACACGCTTCGGGCGCCATCTTGACCATCACCACCAGCACATCGGAACTGGTGGAGTAATTGTCGATAATGAAGTTGTTATCCTTGTTGTAGCGCGAATCCGGGCGCAACTCCGGGGCACCTTGGTCCAGGTCGCCGATCTTCAGGTCGTGACCGTACCAAAGGCCGACGCCGAGCGCGATCAACGCAAGGATAACTGACACTTTCGCCACTTCGGGGCTGGCGAACCGGGACAACAGACGCCAGAAGGCATGCTCGCGGATCGCGTCCTTCTTGCTGCGTTCGATAGCTTGTTTGCTGATGCCGACATAGGAAATGGCGACCGGCAGCAGAATCAGGTTAGTGAAGACAATCACCGCGACACCGATAGACGCACCAATTGCCAACTCCCGAATCACGCCTATATCGATAATCAGCAAGGTAATAAACCCCACTGCGTCGGCAAAGATCGCGATCAGCCCCGGCAGAAATAATTGGCGGAAAGTTCGGCGTGCGGCCGTCAGGGCGTTATCGGCGTCACTCGATTGCAAGGCGATACCGTTGATCTTCTGCACGCCGTGGGAAATGCCGATGGCAAAGATCAGGAATGGCACCAGCATTGAGTAAGGATCCAGGCCGAAACCGGCAGCGTGCATCAGCCCCAGTTGCCAGACCACCGCCACGAGGGTGGTTATCAGTACCGCGACAGTGCTGTATACGCAGCGCGTGAACCAGTACAACAACACCAGAGTAATGATGAATGCAATACCAAAGAACAGCAGCACCAGGGTCAAACCGTCGATCAAGTCACCGACTTTCTTGGCAAAGCCGACGATATGGATGCGCACGTCGGGGTTCTGCACTTCGAACTTGCTGCGAATCTTCTCTTCAAGGTCATGGGAAAACGTCTGGTAATCCAGGGCCAGCAACTTGCCATGGTCGTTGGGGTCTGGATAAGACTCCAACAACGGGACTTCAATGATGCTCGACTTAAAGTCGTTGGCCACCAGCCACCCTACCTGCCCGGACTTGAGCACGTTATTGCGCAACTGATCGAGGCTTTGCGGCGAGCCATCGTAGCTCTGCGGAATCACCTCACCGCCAGCGAAGCCCTCTTCGGTGACTTCAGTCCAGCGCACGCTGGGGCTCCACAGCGACTTGAGCCCCGAGCGGTCGACGCCAGCGATGTAAAACACCTCATCGTTGATCTGGCGCAGGGTCTCCATGTACGCCTTCGTGAAAATATCGCCATCCTTGGCTTCCACCGAAATACGTACCGTGTTGCCCAGGTTCGCCAGGTCGTCGCGATGCTCCATCATCCTCTCAATGAAGGGATGCTTGAGCGGGATCATTTTTTCAAAACTGGTGGACGGTCGAATCAGTGTGGCCTGCCAGAACAAAAGCGCACTCACCAACAGGCAAATAAAGATGACTACCGGACGGTTGTTGAAAATCAGGCGTTCGAGAAACGTCGCCCCGTCTTGACTGCTCATGGACATTTCTGCGTTTCCTGTTATTGACCCAGCTCAGCGCCGTTCAGCGTGGTGATGTGGATACCGCTCTGACCGACTAGCGCCAGATGACCGCTTCCGGCGGATGTCACCGCGGACAACGATATCCGGTCGGGCCGGTTAAACACGCTGAAGGTCCGCCCTCCATCCGTGCTGCGAATCACGCTGCCACCGTTGCCGACAATCACCAGCGAACCGTCTACCAGCAAAGTCGCGCCGGACAGGCCGAACTCCAAGCGACCATGGTTGGCCTCAAGCGCTATCGGTGCCCAACTGCTGCCGAAGTCAATGGAACGGTAAAGATTGCCGCGCAGACCGTACGTCAACAGGGTTGCCGGCTGGCCCGTGCCGATTACGCCGAACAGCGAGCCGGAGTAAGGCCCGTAGACACGCTGCCAGGTTTGCCCCGAGTCGTAGGAGCGAAACATGCTGCCCTGTTCTCCGACCACGAATAGCCCGGCGTCCCTGACTGCTGTGATCGCGTTGAAATGGAGCTGATCGGGGTTGTCGAATCGATCACTGATGTCCTTCCAGTGCTGGCCGCCATCGCTGGTTGCCATCGCCATCCCGTAAGCACCCACGGCAAAGCCGTAGTTCGCGTCCTTGAACCAGACGTCAAGCAAGGGCGCCTGACGTTTGAGGTCTTCGAACTGACGGGCCCAAGTGCTTCCACCGTCAACGCTCACGAGGATCTGTGCATCATGGCCTACCGCCCAGCCGCGTCTGGCATCAATGAAGTAAACCGCCGTGAGCATTTGCCGAGTCGGGACCGACGCCTGAATCCAGTGGCCGCCCTGGTCGTCAGAAAAAACGATATGCCCGCGATCACCGACGGCCACCAGTCGGTCGCCAGCATGCACCACGTCGAGCAATAAATTGCGCCATGCATTGGCGGACTCAATGGAATCAGACGAGCCCTGAGTTTTTTCAATGCTGTCGCTGGCGGCGGCAACAGGCACATTGAAAGCCAATAGCGTGAAGACCATGAGCAGCAAGACAGCAATTAGGCAAGGCGGAACGTTTAACGCTGGTGATAAGCCGGATACCCCACTCATTCTGAGCCGAGCTCGCTTGTTTAAACATTCATTCATTGAGTCATCCATTCTTGAAAGCCAGGTTCATATCGCCTGGTTTTGTATGCCGAGAGGCGATGAGAACCTTTAATCCAGCAGTGCCCAACGGTCGTTATGGCGCTCGTGAAACCTCAATTTCAGTCCAACTTAAGAATGAGCACGGCGGCTAAACGGAAGTGTTCTGAATGTCATTGAATATCCATCCCTGTTCCACTGACGAAGGCCAGTTAAACCCAATGCGATCAGCCCGCAGGCACGGCCGCCCACAAACCCAGGTATTGGGCCAAGAACGGGGCGTTAAGCCTGCGAACTGTCGTTGCTAACAACCGCTCAGTCAGCGCGTACCACGCCGCCTTAATTCTGCAGGGTTGAAGTAATCGCTTGAGGGGTTGGGCTGGTCGAAGTCAATGCTGCGCGGCTCTTCACTGCCCATCTTCTGTGCCACGTAGCGACGAGACTGCAGATCGTGAAACACGTCCACGGCCGACCAGATAGTGGGCAGGTTGTAGAAGTTAATCAGATAAGCAATCGACACGCGCCACAACTCCCCTCGCCCATCGTACTGATCAGCCAGGACGATCTGCCAGCTGTCCTCGTCAAAGTACAAGGTGCGCTTGGAATATAAATGCCGCGCCGTTTTCTTAAGCGTCCCTTCCACTACCCATACACGATGCAACTCGTTACGGGTGTAAGCCGGGTTAAGGTGACCGGGTTTGAACAGATCTTTGTAGGTAACGCCGGCGGCAATCATTCTGTAATTGTTATAGGGAACATAGATTTCCTTTTTCCCGATCAATTTCCAGTCAAAACGGTCGGGTGATCCATTAAACATGTCCTTGCTGTCGAGGGTCATAATACCGTCGTTATCGCCGGGCGTATCGTAAGCCAGCGTAGGCGCGCGCCTGACTCGACGGGTGCCTGGTTCATAAGCCCAAGCCAGCCGTGGCTCCATGACCTGGTCCATGGTTTCATAGACCAGATCAACCTCGCCAGCACTTCGCGGAGGGCTGATGGCGGTGCTGAAATAGTGAAACATGACGTTTTTCAAGTCCGCATAGTTGGACGTCTGATCATAATAATTGAACAGAATTTCCTGCTGGAATTTGTACATAGTGAAGTTACCGTTAGCCTCTACGGAAGCCTCATTAAGTGGCTGGACCAAATGGGTTCCGCGGTAACGGGCGAGGTGGTTCCAGACGGCTTCGACGCCGCTCTTTGGTATAGGAAAGGGGATACCGCCGAACGCATCGGTGAAACCATTGCCGCCTTCTTGCAATTGCGCGGTGGTCGCATTCTTCAGGGTATTGTCATAAACCCACTGTGGGGCGCTAGCGGTACGTCGAGTCTGGTAAACCGGCATTTGATAACTGTCGGGATACGTCTTGAACATCGCTATCTGGCCGGGCGTCAGCTTGTCCTTGTATTGCGCCAGGTTAGCGGAAGTTATGGTGAACAACGGCTTGTCCTGTGGAAACGGATCGACGTAATGGTCGCCAGATTTGTAAGGGGTCGGTGGGGTTACGCCGGCACCCGTCCACGCGGGGATACTGCCATCGGCGTTCCCGGCCTTTTCTCCACCTAATGGCGTTAAAACCGTACGTAGTTGCTGCGCTTCCTGCGCAGGAACTGCCGCCTGAGCGGTGACGGCAACAGTCCCGAGCATCATGGCCATGCTCAACAATGAGGCTACTTTAAACATCGTTAATCTCCGCAAGCAGTATCTAAAAAATGGTGTATCAGAAGGAGTACTTGACGTCGAAACTCACATTGTCACGGTCGCGTACAGTGTTGCCCTTACCGGCTCCACTGAAGGTGGTGTATTGAAGCTCAGTTTCCAGGCCGCCGCGATAATCTGCCTTGACACCAAAGGTGTAAGCTTTTCGGCCCTCCATGAAGTTACCGGTCAGATCGGAATTGCCTTTAACGTCATCGGAATAGTTAATAGAGGGCGAGAGATTGACACCGGCATACACATCATTCCAGGTGCCCGTGATCACCAGTGTATAACCGTAGGAGTTACGGGAAATCGGTGAATCAGATAAGTCTGGTGAACCGGCAAACTTTCGAACTTCCGGTGTCGGTGTAAAGGCGGTATAGGTCAAGTTTCCACCCAAGTGTTCGCCTGCCAACTCGGCAATGCCGATTACCGAATCAAAGCTCAGTGCGGGGCCAAAGTTGTAGATCGTCCCTACAGACGCATTGTAGGACTCTACCCTCTTATAGTTATTCAACGTACCGTCACGGCACAGCGACTTGCCTGACACCTGAACGCAGGCCTGGCCACCTGCCACCGAGGAGTCATAAATATTAGTAGTGCCTGCGATGCCCTGGCCAAGGATGTCACCCAGTAAATCATTGGTTGCGCTGATACTGATGGGCATGTTAGGTCGATACGCCAGTTCGCCAAACAATGAAGCATTACCCAAGGTGGTATTGAAGCTGAAGCCGTACATGTGGACGTCTTCCACATACGCGCGCTGTACCACGGCGTTACCCACCATATCCAGAGTCGCTATCGCCCCCGCATTGCTGCCTGCCACGCCAGACAAGCTGGCGAGGTCGATACCTTTATAGTTTGCGAGACTGAGGGATTCCAACGGTTCCTTGGTATGGTAATTAACAAAGTAAAAACCGAAATCCGTGTAATTAAGCGCTGGCGCTATGTAGTGAAGATTTATCCCAAACTGTCCACTGTCCCTGGCTTTGATATCCTTGCCAACGTTGGCCACCTTGAAGATACCGGTGTTGGCGTCCATGAAACTGTTAATTCCATGGGGTCCGGCACCCAAGCCGATACCCGGAACCGCCGCAGCGATGCCTTGATATGCGGCGAACGCAGGCGACAGCTCGGGTACCTGTACGTAGGCTTGCTTTCCGCCTTTACCAAACAGATCCGTCGTCGAATAATAGGTGCCCACCGGATCCAGAGAACTTTCCTTCCAGTCGACCTGGTAAAAGGCCTCCATGGATAAGTTGTCGGTCAGGCCCAGGTTGAAACTTAGGGCCCCGACCGGTACCAGGACTTCCTTGAGTTGCGAGCCGGGTAAACGGAATTTAGTAACATCCAAGGGGTTGGTGGTATTTACGCCGCCTCGATAAAATACACTTTCGCCCCAGTTGAATACCTGCTTGCCCACTCGTACTGACAGGGGATGATCAAAGGGATCCCACTTGCCATAGATGTAGGCATCGAGGAGTTGCCCGCCTCGTCCGGCATCCCGTCGCGCTTCATAGGTGAAACGGTTGTCTTTGGGGTAGTTCTGGCTTGGCTCAACAATGTCTGAATGATCATAGTAATCGGTGTGATTATTCATGATCTGGCTGTCATAAAAAGCCGAGCCACGAACAAAGACACCGTAATTCTGATACGTGGCACTTAGTTCCGACGTCAGCTTATAAACTTGCGAAATTAGGCCTGGGCTAAAGTTGCGATCGCCGTCATTACCGTTAAACGCATCATTATTCTTGTCCTGACTCTGCACTCGCCACGCCGCCCCATAGGACACGGTCGAGTCGAGGGAGCCCTTGACTTGGCTGTCCATAAAACTGAACTCAACGGCTCCCACAGACGGAATAACTAGGACCGAGGGCAATAAGCCAGCCAATACCCGACTGATTCCGGCGCGAACGCGCACTTTCGTAAATTCCTCAACGTCTTTGCTCATGCTCACTTTGCTCCGAGGCAGTTATTATTATTTTTCACGCCCTATCTCTTTGGATGAGTGCGCGTACTCTCAGGCTCACCCTGATGTGAGCCTGCGGACGAACTTATTCAGATCCAAAGACACCTGCTTACATCTAATGCGTACAGGTCACGCCCGTATGCCTCAAGTCATGGGGCAACGCTTCAGACACGCTGATAACTCAAGCCCTTGGAAGCAGGCACCACCTATCCTGCCGAGGAACTGGGAATACGTATTTGGTAAATCAGGCCGACACTACCGCCCCCTGCGTTGTTGATGAAAAACTCGCTTGGCAACTCAGTTCCGGTGCCGCCTGAGGCTCCCGTAATCAATGCATAAAGCATTACATCACCTGCCTGGTGTCTGGTTATGCGGGCTTGTCGTTGGACTCGAGTGTAGAACCGGACCCACCCACAAGTGCATAGGCCTAAAGGCCAGTTTGGGGTCAGTCCCGGCCATCCAGATGCCGATTGGTCTGGCCTGTTCCGACCCGTAGAGCGGTCTTTTTTACTCTTGGTCACTATCAACAGCGCCTTCGATCCCCCACCAGTACGCGCTCATGGTGCTGATTGATGGTTATCCGTATATTCAGGGCTCCAGCTCAATAAGCCGCATCAGATTCACCGGGGACGTCATAGGAGGTTTCCCGCAGCGCGTGCAGACTCTCCCGATAGGCCCCCAGTTTGGCCGCGAACACCCTGCCCTGCGACGCACTAAAGGATTACTTCGAAAACGCCTCTTTTCCACTCCAAATTAAGGCAGGCGTCCGCCATTGTTCAGGGTAGCCGAGACCATAATGGGGGCAATGGCGGCCATACTTGTCCAACCGTCACGCTGAACAGCTGCAAACCCATCGCTTCGAACGGACGCCACCGTTGCGTTGATAAATACTTGCACGCGACCATGAACAGGGCTTTAGAATCAAACAAAAAAGGGGCTCAGATGGACGGTTCTGCGCGTTACACCACAGCCAATTTTCATACTTATCTTTTGCGATGCATTACCGGCATGAGCAAAGACTTTGGTATTGACCCGGTACGTTTATGCATGGGCCTGGGCTTTGAGATAGAAGACCTTTCAAGCCCGGACTGCCTGGTGTCCTTTCGTCAGGCAGCGTCCCTGATCCGCCGGGCACTTGCATGCACCAAGGATCGCGAACGTGGATTGGGGCTTGATATAGGCACCCAGGAAACCATTGGTTCGATTGGGTTGGTGGGTTACGCAATGCTCACCAGTCCAACCTTGGGTAATGCGATCGATCTGGGCATCAAAATGCAGCGCCATGCGGGCGTGTTGTTGCAACTGGAACGGGTCGATAGTGGTAAATACCTGACGATTCGTGCCAGAAGCCTGTTTCACGAGCCGGATCTCCAACCGTTTTTGGTGGAAGAAAGCTTCGGTGTCTTTCTAAACCTGGTACGAACACTGGCAGGCGATACCTTCACTCCCAGCTTTGTTGAGCTGAGTTATTCAAAGCCGTCGTACTCAGCCCATTACGACCAGGTATTCAAATGCCCTATACGTTATGACCAGTCGGAGAATATTTTTGCCTGCGACGCCCATTGGGCAGAAAAACGCATAGCGACCTACGACCCGCTTAGCCACCGGCAGGTGTTGGATTTTCTTCAGATGAATGTTGCCAAACAGTCGATGGAGGATGAGTTCATCGAATCCATAGAACGCATCGTACGCCGAGATCTGCGCCAGACCCCGTCCCTATCGGCGGTCGCTACGCAACTGTGCATGAGTGATCGGACTTTGCGAAGGCGTCTGGCAGACCAAGGGAGGTCATACCAGAATGTTCTGGATCAACTTCGAATGGTGCACGCAGTCGCCCTGCTCACCAACCCACGGTTGACCATCGACGAAGTGGCGTATGAAGTGGGCTTCAGCGACGCACACAACTTTCGCAGAGCGTTCAAGCGCTGGACCGGACATGGGCCTCGGAAGTCCCAATAAGCGGTAGGTCTCCCGGCACCGCGGGGTAATGAAGTAGCCCCTGACCACTTGATTGACCTCGTCTTATTGCAAGAGGAGCCCATGTGGTTGAGCCCCTCTTCGCAGCAAGACCTATAGTGGCATCGCGTTTACCGAAACCTACGCACCCGCCTCTGCACGGCGTGCACGTTGGCTTTGCCTGCCGATCTCCTCCATGGTATCGAACAAGGCGCGCATCTTCTTCGGGTCGGTGCCTAGCATGCGTACTGCACGCGCTTGCTCGGGCGGCATAAATACTTCTATTGATTTTTTCTTAATGGCAGTGAGCAGTGTCTGTGCGACGAATTCTGCAGTGACGGGCTCGCTGGCAAAGGCGAAAGACGAAGCGTCGTCATTAGCTTCCTGTTCAAGCATCGGTGTTTCCGTTGACGTTGGGTGCAAAATGGTGAAGTCGATTGGGCCATGGCGTTCCTCCAGAGCGAGTGCATGGTGAAATGCTCGAAGCGCCTGTTTTGAAGCACCATAGCTGGCGATACCGGGAAAAGGCATGAACGCGGTCATGCTACACACCGTAACGATGTGGCCATGACCTTGCTCATTAAACTGTTTGAGGACTGCCAAGGTGCCGGTAAGTGGCCCCATGAAGTTGGTATCAAGTGTGCGCTGATGTTGTGCCAGGGGCACGTCACGTGCGTAACCGGTATAAACGATTGCCGCATTATTGACGAGTATATCAAGCTGGCCGAATTTACTGATCGTCGCCTCAATGGCATTCGTCCATTGTTTTTCCGAGCAGATATCCAAACCCACAGCGCCCGCATTAACGCCCAAGGATGCCGCCAGTTCGCGTGCCCCTTTACTATTAATGTCTGCCAGCATGACACGATAACCCTGAGAGATAGCGAGCTTCGCAGTAGCTGCACCAATACCGCTGGCGGCACCCGTTAACAACATAACCTGGTTATTTTTTTTCTTCATGGGTATTACTCCTGCAATTGCCACAACGCAAGGCAATCAAAATAGGGGGAATGGCTAAAAGATGATTCCTGATGCTTTGCCAACGAATGACCTCTTCAGTCAGCGTAATCCGATCGTTATGACGTCTTGAGCGATGGTTTTCTCCAGGTGTAGGTGACGTGACTGTTCGAATAGGAGCCGCAACGACTGCGCCTACTAACCTCCTCAAAGGGAGGTGGTCACCGGGTGGGTGTTCATGAAGCGGCATGGCAGGGCCGTCCGCCGTATTCAAGAGATTATGAGGGCGACTGCTTAGCCACCAAGGGGGAATAAGGCCATTTTAGGGGTTCGGTCAGGCCAGTAAGCTCCCGGCGCATGCGGCTCACTAAGTTCGGGGCAGTCTTAAACCGATTGCAACTTCGCAAGGGTATTTGGCAGAAGTGGTTTGGCAGGTCGTTCGTTCGCGGCGACAAGGGTTAAATGCCACGTGCGCAAAAGGTTAACTGATCCATAGCGGCCATCATCGTAGTGACCTGGGCATCATGGCCCCTGCGGATAACAAGTCACTATTCAGCCGAGACAGGACGCCACCGCTGGTCCAATGGCGACATCGTCTTCCTTTTTTATGGCCTTGGCAGACCCCTCTCTGGCCGAAAGCGCTCTATCGTCCTCGGGACGAGGATATTATATTTTATTAAAAATGCAGAAAGTTAAACATGGATACTGGCGTAACATCCACGGCGTCTCAAGATAAATGTTTAAGGCTTCATCAGTCTCAATTACCTATATAATAATTACGGAGATAGTTGAATGACAATCGGCAACTTTGATGTTGTAGTTATTGGCTCTGGTGCTTTTGGTGCTAGCGTGGCGTTCCATCTTTCTGCTGCGGGTCGTAACGTAGCTCTGGTCGATCAGGCAGCGATCGCTTCCCAAACTTCTCCTCGGGCTGCAGGCTTGACAGGTCAGGTTCGTCGTTCAGAAATGATGACGCATATCGCGTCGCACTCAGTTAAAAAGATCATCGAATTTACCGAAGAAACTGGCGAGCCACTGGAGTATTTTCAATCAGGCAGCCTTACGCTGGCTCGCACTGCGGAACATGCCGCCTTGATTCACGGAGGTGTTGAGCTCGGCAAATATATGGGGTTGGACGTTGACCTTGTTTCCGCCGAGGAAGCCGCTCAATTAATGCCTTTCTTGAATCCAAAGGATATTCTTGCGGCAGGTTACGTGCGCAGTGATGTCTATTTAGACCCAGGACAACTCCCGCTTGGCTATGCGCGCGCCGCACAGAAGTTAGGCGCTACTTTATTGCCTCATACCGAGATAGAGCAGATCATCGTGGAGCGCGGGCAGGTAACTGGGGTGGCTACTTCCCGAGGTGATCTCAAAGCCCCTGTCGTGGTAGATGCAGCCGGTGGCTGGCTAAGGCTTGTAGCATCCTTCGCAGGTGTCGCTTTGCCGGCATTTCCAGTTCGACATCAGTTGATGGTTACCCAGCCACTCGCTGAAGTCACGTCAGCGCAGCCCACCGTCCGAATTCTCGATGCCAATATATACATCCGTCCCGACAGGGGCGGGTTAATGTTTGGCGGTTATGAATCCGATCCAGTTTTTTACGGTGCAAACTCAATGGGCAAGGATTTCCGCATCGAAGATCTGGAGTTGGATATTGATGTATTGAAGCGCCTGGCGAAATCTGTTGAAGCACAATTCCCGGTTTTTCGTGATGCAGCTATAAAAGAACACCGTGGTGGGCTGCCTACTATGACAACCGATGGCGATCATATTCTGGGCCCGGTACCCGGCGTAGCAGGCTTGTATGCTATCGGCGGTTGCAATGTTGGCGGTTTCTCGGTGTCTCCGGCGCTAGGTGAATTGCTGGCGCACTGGATCATTGCGGGTGAGCCTTCTATGAACTTGTCGCGAATGCTCCCCTCCCGGTTTGTTGAGAAACTGCCCGAAAGCGATATGCTCGAACAGTGCCGTTCTCGTTATGCCAACTACTACAGTGCAAATCCAACAGAGAACACGACTTCCGCGGAGACCTTGCGGTGAAAGCGCAATTGATTGTAAGGGAAGCATTGACGATCCAATCAATAATTCGCCTGGCCTTAGGCTACGCAATTGCGACAAATGGCCTGGTTCTTATACCGTTTCTGGTTGCGGCGGTGATGTCCCGTTTCGGTTTAGATGAAAGTGTTGCAACACAGATTGCAGGTCTGGAAATTATAGGCATCGCGATTAGCTGCGCTGTATTTCCTCGCTTGATAGCCAAGGCCGCACCTTTATTTGTGGTTATCGGTGTACTCGGCACGGGCTTCGCACAGGCCTTAAGTTATTTTGCTCCAACCATTGAAGTAATGGGGGCTGCACGGAGCATGGCGGGCCTGTTCGAGGGGATGATCTTCGTAGTGATTGCATCGGCTCTCTCACAACGCGTTTGTGCGGAACGCGTTTGGGGGCAAATCAATCTGATCGCAGGCGGATTGAATGGCAGTATTCTGATCTTTGTCTCGCTTCTACCGGATGCGTGGATTAATCGAGGCATTTTCTTTACGGTATTCTGCCTGGTTATTGTGACATCAAAGTACGTACTGCCTATAGGATGTTTTGCTGAAAAGGGCGATAGACTGCGATCAACGTTACCAACGGGTAAGCCGTCAAGAGCGCTGATTTTTGCGATATGGGCTGTAACGATACTGATTTATGGCGTTCAGGCTTCTCAATGGGCAGTTGCCGGTCTGGTGAGTGAGCGTGCCGGACTGACGACCTCCACCATCGGTATCTTTCTTTCGCTTTCGTCGCTTATCGGTTTTCTCGGCGCGATATTTCCGGCCATGAGTAGAAGCCAGGCTCATCGTTTAGTACTTATAATCCTGGCGCAGTTAGTGATGATTGTGGCACTGATAGGTTTTTTCGAGTCGAACACGCTGCTATACCTATTTCTAAATCAAGTTGCTTTGAATTGTTCCTTCTTTGTAGTTATTCCTTTTCTCACCGGGTTGCTTTCAGAAATAGACTCCGATGGGACCTTGGTGGCTCGAACGGTTGTACTGACCTTCGTAGGCGCGGGCATCGGCACAGCAATAGCTGGACAACTTTATCATTCATTTGGTGGCCGCCAGTTCGCGATCTTGCTGGGGATCGGTATCGTTCTAGCTATTCCTTTTGTTTGGGCGGCTTTTCGAGAACGGAGGAAGCAACCTTTAAGCTATTCGAGCTGAGTTGTTTCTCACTTACCTGTGAAGGAAAATAAAATGAATCATATGTCCCCTCAGATGACTGTGTGTACCAATTTGCCTTTTGAGATTGCGGAAAGCCCACTATG
This sequence comes from Pseudomonas sp. 58 R 3, assembly GCF_900006605.1. Lineage (NCBI taxonomy): Bacteria > Pseudomonadati > Pseudomonadota > Gammaproteobacteria > Pseudomonadales > Pseudomonadaceae > Pseudomonas > Pseudomonas sp. 58 R 3. Next base: position 173,371 of record NZ_CVTT01000052.1, read on the forward strand.
GGATGATAGGCGGTCATTGCTTTGGTTTGTTGATATCAACAACCATGCCATTCATTCGTACGACCCAAAAAGTGGTGTACTCAATCGTTATCAGATGCCCGCCCTTGTTGGAAGTATCGGTTTATCTGAGGACGAGCGTCTAGTCGCGGCGCTTAAAACAGGCATACATCTGTTTGATCCTGCAACGGGCGAACTTGAGTTTATCGTGAACCCGGAAGTAGACCGTCCCGGTAATCAGCTAAATGACGGAAAAGTTGGGCCGGATGGCTGCTTCTGGGTCGGCAGTATGGACGAGAACAGCATGAATATTTCCGGCGCGTTATACCGTGTTACCGCATCCGGAGAAGTAACCCTGGTTAAGGATGGGATTTTTATCTCCAACGGGCTCGCATGGAGTCCTGATGGAAAAATCATGTATCACTCGGACGGGTTAAGTTCAACAGTCAAGGCGTTTGACTTTGATGTTGCGACCGGTACGATTTCGAACGAGCGAGATTTTTTCACGTTCGATCATGAAGAGTTTGGTTGGCCCGATGGCGCGACTATGGATGTACATGGAAATTACTGGAGTGCCGGTATTTTCAGAGGAAAAATAAATCAGATTTCTCCCGAAGGAAAACTGTTACGCAGCTTGCAAATGCCCGTTTTAGCTACAACGATGCCTTGTTTGGGGGGAGATGATGTCCCAACTCTTTTTGTGACATCTTTAGCATCGGATGTTGATGATGTGCGACAAGAAGGGACGTTACTTTCATGCGAGATCGACGTTGCAGGTGTTCCTTCATACAGGTTCAGCGTCGCTGACCTTACGCTGAGTTGACAGGCATTACGACGGATCTTATTCCACTGCGGCTCGCATAAAACGTTGCATAACAGTATGCCAGAGGTCCTGCCGGTAAACCGGCGGGTACCTCTGGCGCTCTGCTTTTTTTAACGCCGTACTGGTCGTCCAGCTCATTGATCAGCGGGTTACAAAGTATAAGAGATCCCCACTTGCACCGTACGCGACTCCCCAGGGTAAGCGTAGAAGTTCAGGAACGAGCCTTCGTCGTACTCACGGTTGAACAGGTTCTTCACGTCGAGGTTGAGCCTGACCTTTTCGTTGACCTTGTAATAACTGAGCAAGTCGACAACGGTGTAAGCCCCCATCGAGAACGTGTTATTGGCGGTCTGCCCGGCGCGTTCGGCTACGTATTTTCCACCTGCGCCGAGGCCAAACCCTTTAAGCGCGCCATCCTGAAATTCGTATACGTTGAGCAGGCTGAAGCTACTGCGCGGAATATTCGCCAGCCGTGTTCCGGAGCGCACGGTAGTGTCCCGGGTCACTGCGGCATCCACATAGCCATAGCCGCCGATCATGCGCCACTCGGGCGTCAGATTGCCGGCCACGTTCAGATCGAAGCCGCGGCTGCGGACTTGCCCTGTCGCGACATTGAAGGCCGAGTCAACCGGGTCGACACCCTGGACATTTTTCTTCTCGATCTGATAGATCGCCGCATCGACGCTCAATTGACGGTCCAGCGCTTCCCACTTAACCCCCACTTCGTAGGACTTGCCCTTCTCCGGCTCGAATCCGCCACCTTGACGACTGGCACCCGTGTTGGGCTTGAACGAGCGCGCGGCGTCCGCGTAGATCGCAACCGTGTCAGTGAGGTCATACATTACCCCGATGCGCGGCGTGACGGCGTTGTCGGCGGCGTTCCAGCTCCTGACGCCGGGCACGTAGGATTCGTACTGGTGCTCGAAGCGCTCAAAGCGCGCACCGGCGAGCACCTTTAAACGCTCGGTCAGCGCCACTTGATCCTGGACAAAGGCGGCGTAAGTCTTGAGGTTTTCTTTGTCGTGGGTCGGCGTACGCGTCAGCGCCGGACGTGGCTGGCCATAGACCGGGTTGAAGATATCGATTGGGAAAGCTCCCGCCGCGCCGCTGGAGCGTTGGATGATCGACTTGTAGTCGTAGTTCTCATACTCGATGCCGGTCAGCAACGTGTGATCAAGGCCGCCCGTGGAAAAGCGCCCGGTCAGGTTCAGTTGATAGTCCTGGTCGGTCCAGTCCAGCTTGCGGTAGTTGAAGTTGCGCTGGAGTGTTCGGCCATCGGCGTTGAGGCTGGTGGCATTGTTTGCCTCAACACCATTGCCCTTCATCGTACCGTCCAACCACTGCACACCACCGCCCAGCGTCCAGTTGTCGTTGAGTAGATGCTCGAAGCGCAACTGAGCCATGTTGTTATCGTTGTGCAGGTAACCGGCGTACTTTTCACCCCAGAAGGTCTCACGGGACGGCGTGCCACCCTGGTTGGCGAAGCGGGTCAGGCCTCGATCAAGCGGATGATTGTTACGCATGAAGTCGCCTTCGAAAATCACCTTGGTGTCGTCATTGACCTGCCAGCTCAGTACCGGTGTGACCCCATAGCGTTCGGTTGAGACATGGTCGCGGAAGGTGTCGCCGCCCTCTCCCACCACGTTGAGGCGATAGGCCAGGCGGCCTTGCTCATCCAGCGGGCCGGAGGCATCGAGGGTGCCGCGCTTCATGCCCTGATCATCCACCTGGCTACCCAATGTGACCGTACGTTCAGGCAAAGGCTGTTTGGAGACCACGTTGAAGGTACCGCCGGGATCGCCGCGCCCATAGAGCATCGTCGCTGGCCCGCGAAGTACTTCAAGGCGCTCAATGCTGTTGGCGTCCGGCATGGTGGGGTAGCCCCGGTTAATCGGAAAACCGTTACGGTAGAACTCTGCGGTTGTAAACCCACGCACCGTGAAGCTGGTAAGCCCTTGGCCACCGAAATTGTTCGCTCGGCCGACGCCGCCGGCGTAGTCCAGGGCCTCCTGCAGGCGAGTCGCACCAATGTCCTCGACCACGTCCTTGGGCACTACGGTGATGGACTGTGGCGTCTCATGAATTGAGGTGTCAGTGCGCGTGGCACTGGCAGAGCGTGTGGCGCGATACCCTTTGACAGGCCCCTGAGCCGTCTCGGCGTCTACGTCTCCCGTGACATTGATGGCTTGCAACTCAAGGCTGGCATTTTCGCTGCCGGCCACCTGCGCCCAGGCAACAGGGGCAACCGCCTGAAGTACGCAGAGAGAAATCAGGGTATGACGCATGGATTTTGGACCTAATGGATGAGCGGACGGGAAGGTAAACCTGCCTGGAATTCGGGAGGCATGATATACCAACGGATCTCATTTGCCACTCATTCTCATTTGCAATCTTTCGAGTATCGGCTTTGTATCTCTGCCATCCCAGGGCTGGGATGGCAGCAGCTATTTCTCTAACCTGCTTCGACTGCCTTAAGCACGTCGTAGATCTCGGAAACCACCTGCCCCGTCGCCTGTTCAATCGCCCCTTCATTACGACACAAAACCCACCCCTGTTCGCCCGCCGCTCGCACGAACGCCTGGGTACATTCGACATGCTCCTGCAACGTATGGATCAACGTACTGCCCAATCCGCGCCGTCGCTGCGCGGCCCTCGACCATGAAATATCGGGGTCGGTGATAACGCCCACGTGCAGGTCCGGCACTCGCACGTGTCGGCCCAGGTTTAACTGCAATATGTCTGCGAACGGGACTGTGCGGCGAAACGCGGCATCTGAAGGGTACCAACGGTCTATCAGGATAATGCTGTCGGCTGGTTGTTTAGTCAGCACGTGCCGGGAAATCCAGAGCCGGCTATCCGCAAAGCGCTCACACACGCTCCACTCCGAATCATCGGTGGGGTTTCTGGCGTGTGCGTTGACCAGGGCCATGGTTTCGGCCCTGTAAGGATCGCTTTTTCTCTCGCAAAGACGGATCACCTTTTTGTTGTCGGCCCGCAGTGCTTGGGTAACGGCTTCCAACAGCGTGGTTTTACCCGTGCCTTTTGGGCCATCCAGGGAGACAAATAATGGACGACTCATGCTTCACGTAATGATGGATAAGTGATCAACACCTTAACGTAGTTTAGGGTGAATGACGCTTGGCGATGCTATGGCTCACGCAGCAAAAAAGACGTGCCCCATGCCAACGGCTCCAACCCCAGGTGCACCGCCAGCGTCTGGCCGATATCGGCAAAGCTGGCTCGCTCGCCCAACCAGCCCTTCGCCACGCCTGCACCATAAGCCAGTACGGGCACATGCTCGCGGGTATGGTCGCTGCCCGGGCGCGAGGGGTCGCAGCCGTGGTCGGCGCTGATGATCAGCAACGTTTGCGGGTCCATCAACGCCAGTAACTCCGGCAGCCTGCGGTCGAACGCTTCCAGCGCGGCAGCATAGCCGGCCAAGTCTCGGCGATGCCCGTAGAGCATGTCGAAGTCGACAAAATTGGCAAACACCAGGCTGTTGTCGGGTGCTTCCCGGTAGGCTTTGAGCGTGGCATCGAACAGTGCATCGTTGCCATCGGCCTTGTACAAGCGGCTGATACCACGATGGGCGAAAATATCGCCGATTTTGCCCACCGCATGCACGCTGCCGCCGGCGTTGCAGAGGCTGTCCAGCAACGTCGCTGACGGCGGCGGCACGGTGTAGTCGCGGCGATTACCGGTGCGGCGGAATTGGCCCGCGTGTTCGCCGGTGAAGGGCCGGGCGATGACCCTGCCGACCGTGTATTCATCACATAAAGTGCGGGCGATTTCACACACCCGGTACAGCGCTTCAAGGCCGAAATGGCTTTCATGGGCGGCGATTTGCATCACGCTGTCGGCCGAGGTGTAGCAAATCGGCTGCCGGCTGCGGATGTGCAATTCACCCAAATCGTCCAGCACCGTGGTGCCCGAGGCATGGCAATTGCCCAGGATGCCCGGCAACCCTGCCTGCTCAATCAGGTCGGCGAGCAGTTGCGGTGGAAAGGACTCGGTCGGTCGCTCGAAATAACCCCAGTCAAACAGCACCGGTACGCCCATCATCTCCCAATGCCCGGACGGCGTGTCCTTGCCGGATGATTGCTCGCGCGCATGGCCAAAGGCGCCGATCGGTGCCGCGTCGCCCCAATTGCCTGGCAGCGGGCCATTGCCACTGGCCGCCGCTGCGGCGCCCAATCCCAACTGGCCCAGATTCGGCAGGGTCAAAGGCCCCCGGCGCAATGGCCCATCGGCCTCACCCCGGGCACAGGCTTCGGCGATATGGCGCAAGGTGTCGGCGCCGGTATCGCCAAACAGCGCGGCGTCGGCACTCGCGCCTATGCCCAATGAGTCCAGCACTAATACGATGGCCTTGCTCATAGGATTGCCTGGATCAATTCGCGCGCGGCCGGGCTTTCACCGCCCAGCCGATAGGCTGCGCGCAAGGCGGATGCGCCCTGCTCGGCCTGTTCTGGCGTACGCGCATGCACCCAACCCAGGGGCCGTTTTGCATTCACGTGTTCGCCGACAAAGGCCAACTCGCTGAAGCCCACGGACAGGTCCAGCACATCGTCCGGATGGCTGCGTCCACCGCCCAATGTCACCACCGCCAAACCCACCGCTCGGGTGTCGATCTCGGTGACACAGCCATCCTCCTCGGCCCACACCGGCACCGACACGACCGCCTTGGGTAAATGTTCATCGGGTTTGTCGGTAAAACCCTGCGGGCCGCCCAGGGCAACCACCATCTGTTCAAAGCGCTGCAAGGCCGCGCCGCTCTGCCAGGCTTGAAGCAATTGATCACGGGCCTGAGCCTCGTCCCTCGCCAGGCCGGCCATCGTCAGTGCCTGGGTGGCCAGCGCCAACGTCACCGCCCACAGGCGTTCACTGCGCACCTCGCCCTTGAGCAGGGCTACCGCTTCGGCCACTTCCAGGGCATTGCCGGCACTGCGGGCCAGCGGCTGGTCCATGTCGGTGATCAGGGCACGGGTGTTGACTCCGGCACCGTTGGCCACTGCGACGATGCTGGCGGCGAGTGCTTGCGCCTGCTCAGGCTCAGCCATAAAGGCGCCGTTGCCGGTCTTCACATCCATGATCAACACATCGAGGCCAGCGGCGAGTTTCTTGCCGAGGATCGACGCGGTGATCAGGTCGATCGACTCCACCGAGCCGGTCACATCACGGATCACGTACAAGCGCTTGTCCGCCGGCGCGAGGTTGGCGGTCTGGCCGATGATCGCGCATCCGACTTCGGCCACCACCGCACGCAGGCGTTCGGTGCTGGGGTGGCAGTCGTAGCCGGGGATGCTTTCGAGCTTGTCCAGGGTGCCGCCGGTATGCCCCAGGCCGCGCCCGGAGATCATCGGCACGTAACACCCGCAGGCCGCCAGCAAGGGCGCGAGCAACAAGCTGATCATGTCGCCGACGCCGCCGGTGGAATGCTTGTCGACTACAGGCCCCGGCAGTTCCCACTTCAGTGTCTGGCCGGAGTCGCGCATTGCCTCGGTCAAGGCGATGCGCTCGCTCACGTCCATGCCCTTGATGAACACCGCCATGGCGAACGCCGCCACTTGCCCATCGCTGAGGCTACCGTCGGCAATGCCGGCGACGAACCGTTGAATGTCGATAGCAGCCAGGGCATGCCCGTCGCGCTTACGGCGAATCACTTCTTGTGGCAACCACATACTGTGCTCCTTACAGCGAAATGAAAAAGCCGACGATCGCCGCGCTCATCAGGTTGGAAAGCGTGCCGCCGATCATGGCCCGCAGGCCCAGCCGCGCCAGTTCTTGACGCCGTTGCGGGGCGATGCCCGTGAGGCCGCCCAGTTGGATCGCAATCGAGGACAGGTTGGCAAAGCCGCACAGGGCGAAGGTGACGATCACCTGGGTGTGTGCCGACAACAGCGGCACCCCGGCTGCGGCGGCCTTGTCTGCGGTCAGGTAATTGGCCAGGTCGGCATAGGCGACAAACTCGTTGAGCACCAGTTTTTCCCCGATAAAGCCGCCGGCCAGCACCGCCTCATGCCACGGCACCCCGAGCAGAAACGCGATGGGCGCCAACACGTGCCCAAGCACCAGTTGCAAGGTCAGTTGCGGGTAGCCGAACCAGTTGCCCGCCCAGCCCAGCAGCCCGTTGAACAAGGCGATCAACGCGATAAACGAAAGCAGCATCGCGCCCACCGCCAAGGCCAGGCGCAAGCCGACCTGTGCGCCCTCGGCAGCCGCGTCGATGATATTGGTGGGACGATTCTCGGCCTGCCCCAGCTCTTCAATCACCTCGTCGGTGCGGGCCGCTTCGGTTTCCGGCTCCATAAGCTTGGCCATCAACAACGCCCCCGGCGCCGACATGAAACACGCCGCGATCAGGTATTTGAGTTCCACCCCCAGCCCGGCGTAACCGAGCAGCACCGAACCTGCCACCGCGGCAAAACCACCGACCATCACCGCGAACAACTCAGAGCGCGTCAGCTTGGCAATGAACGGCCGAACCACCAGCGGCACCTCCGACTGGCCAATGAAAATCGCCGACGTGACCACCATCGACTCGACCCGACTGGTGCCCAGCAACAGGCGCAGGCCGCCGCCCACCAGCCGGATGATCCAGCCCATCACGCCGATGTAATACAGCACTGAGATAAAGCTGCCGAAGAACACAATCATCGGCAATACCCGGATAGCAAATACAAACCCGCCATTGCCGAACACTTCAAACATATGCGGTGAACTCAAACCGCCGAACAGAAACTCGATGCCTTTGTTGGCGTAGAGCTGCAGGGACGCTACCGCGCCCGACAGCGCGGCGAGCACGGTCTGGCCCCAGGGCACGTACAGCGCAAAAGCGCCGATCAACACCTGAATCACAAAGGCCACCGAAACCGTGCGCCAATTGATCGAGCGTCGCTGGTGGGATAAAGCAATGGCAATGACAATAAGGGTCGCTATTCCGACAAGACTGATCATGCAGGCGTCTCAACAAGGTACCAAGCGGACGCAGGCCGGTTGGCCTGCCCAGGATTAGAAAGCGTCGAAGGCGCCCGGCAGCAATTGCGCCAGGGTCCAGGTACGCGTGGCGGCCGGGTCACTGCCCTGGCAAATCACCACTGCATCCTTGGCCATCAACTCCAGCATCACCTGGCGGCAGGCACCGCAAGGGCTTATCAGTGAAACGTTGGGTGCGTAAACCGCGATGGCCCTGAAACTGCCCGGCGCATGGCCCTGGCTGATGGCACTGAACAAAGCGCTGCGTTCGGCACAATTGGTCAGCCCGTAGGAGATGTTCTCCACGTTGCAGCCCTGTACGACTTCCCCGTCGGCGGTCAGCAACGCCGCGCCGACCGGAAATTTGGAATAAGGCGAATACGTACGCTCGGCTGCCCGCTTGGCCTGTTCCATCAAACGCTGTTCAATTGTCATTTACAGGGTGCATCCCATTTTTTGCGAGCACGTCCAGGACGGTCGTGACGCTCTTATAGGTGTTATTAAAATAACATTCGATGTGAATACTCAATCTTTATTTTTGCCCATGAACAAAATCACAAGGAGGCTCAACAATCGGGCCCCGTGCCCGTGGCGGTGCCTGACCACAGCCGGTAACCTGAGCGCTTACCCACGCTGACCACCGAGGCGGCACTTGGATTATTTCGCTGCGCTAACCGCCTTTGTCGAGGCCGCCGAAGGCAATAATTTCTCCCGGGCGGCTGAGCGACTGGGCATCAAGGCATCCACGGTCTCGCGCTACGTGAAGGATCTTGAGCAGGATTTGGGCATCGCCCTGTTCAACCGCTCGACACGCACGCTGCACCTGACCGAAGGCGGCCAGACGTTTCTGCTGCACGCCCGCCGTGTACTGGATGAGCTTGAGCAAGCCAAGGCCGCCACCTCGGCGCTCAACCAGCAACCCCGTGGGGTGCTCAAACTCAATTTGCCGCCCGCGTTTGCCCGACACCATATCCTGCCGGTCTTGAACCGGTTCCTGGCGCGCTACCCGCAAATCAAGCTGGAGTTGGTACTGGATAACGCCCAGGTCAACCTGATTCATTCAGGCGTAGACCTGGCGATTCGGATTGGCGCCCTGCCCGACTCCACGCTCAAGGCGCGCAAGATATGCACGGGAAAGTACCTGTTGGTGGCCAGCCCAGGGTTTTGCGCGCAGCACGCGGCCCCGGCGACACCGGCAGACCTGGCCGGCCTGCCCGCCATCCTGAGCCTGCAGGATGTTGCCTTCGAGGCCGGTGGTGAAGTGTTGCCGCTGGTATACGGTGACTGTATCCGTATCAACGACCTGGACGCGCAACTGCTCGCTGCACGCCAAGGCCTGGGCTTTGCCTTGCTGCCGGATTGGCTGGTGAGCAAAAGCCTTGAGGCGGGCGAGCTACAGGCCTGGTTGCCGCACTGGAACATCCTGGGGGCTGAACAGGCGTTTGCGGTGTGGTTTGTCTACCCGCCCAAGCGCATCGTGTCGTCCAAGGTCCGCTGTTTTATCGACTTTATTGTCGAACAGCTGGGCGAAACGCCGTATTGGAAATAAGGCAAAACCTGTGGGAGCTGGCTGGCCTGCGATGCAAGCAGCTCGGTACATCAGGCAGACCGAGTTGATGCAATCGCAGGCCAGCCAGCTCCCACATTTTGACCGAGTACTGTCAGCTGAAGCGGATATCCAGCGCCCGCAGGTAGGTTTGCAGCCCGGCGTCCTGGATCGGGATCAGGAATGCCTCGGTGTCCGATTCGTTGAAATGCGCATGCCAATAGCCCGGTGGCGTTACGAACGCCAGGCCCGGCGACCAGTCCACCCGCACCGGGTTGCGGATCTGACCGTCGGCGTCCAGCTCCGTGCCCACCAGTGAATAACAGCCCTTGGGGCAGTCGATGATGAAGTCCAGCGCAATCGACTGGTGCCGGTGCGGCTTCTGGATCGAGCCCGGCGGCAGAATGCCGTACATGGCCCAAAGCACATGCGTGACCGTTCGGGTCTGGGGGAAATTGCGGTTGCCGAGCAAAATGCTGATGCGGCTGCGGTCCTGGGCGCGGGGATCATCCGCCGCTTCCCGCAGCTTCTGGTTGGCCAGCGCGGCGGGATACAGCGTCGGCACGAAGCGATCAGCGCTGCGCGTCACGCCCAGGTAGCGCAACAGCGGTTCGTCATGCACGTAGTACAGGCGTGCATCCTGTGACGCACTGAAACGCGCGGGCTGCAGGCCAGGCAGCGCGATAAAGCAACCGCTGGACCATGGGATATCATGCTCGCCCTGCACCACCCGGCCCTCGCCTGCGATGACATAAAACACCTGTGAGGTCGCATTGGGGTGCAGGTCCAGGGCATCACCGGCGTTCAAGCGAATAAAGTTGGCACACAACCCCGGCCCGGTCGCCGGGCCTTCACAGCCCAACGCGTCGCTGAGGTCCAGCGCGACCACCCGCGAGGCGCCGCTGTCGTACAGCGAGGCCGGGAAGCTGTGGTAGGGAATGCGGGTAATCAGGTTGGCACTGATCGGGTTGGCCGCCTTGCTGTATTCGAAGTACTCGGCGTCCACTTGCTCGTTTGGCACTGCATCGGTCAGGTCGGGTTTGAATTCGCGGTTCATCAATCACCTCAGGCTTGGGCGGGTTTGAATCCACTATAGGCAGTGCGTCTGCAGGGATTAAGCACTGTGTCGGCACAGCAGTTGTGCAGGATGGGGCGGCTCCGCCCTGCGACGGTGCAATCGGTCTGTCCAGCGCCTGAGCGTGAACCGATGATCCATATGTTCGGCGTTATCTCATGCTCAAACGTCATAATCCCCGGTTCCTCTGCGTGGTAATCTTGGCGCCACCACGAATAGACATTGATCGTCACATGACGATGACCAAAGCCAGGAAAGAACATGCCAAAGATTTCTCACTCAGCGTTGCGCCGCAACTTCCGTGAACTGCTTGCAAAACACATCTGCGTTGAAACCGCCTCCGTCTTCGACCCCATGTCCGCGCGCATCGCCGCCGACCTGGGTTTTGAAGTCGGCATCCTCGGTGGTTCGGTCGCCTCGTTGCAGGTACTGGCGGCCCCCGATTTTGCGTTGATCACACTGAGTGAGTTCGTTGAACAGGCCACCCGCATCGGCCGCGTCGCCCAACTGCCGTTTATTGCCGACGCCGACCACGGTTACGGCAATGCGCTGAACGTGATGCGCACGGTCGAAGAACTTGAGCGTGCCGGTGTGGCCGCGCTGACCATTGAAGACACGCTGTTGCCGGCGCAGTTCGGGCGCAAGTCCACCGACTTGATTTCCGTCGAGGAAGGCATCGGCAAAGTCAAGGCGGCGCTGGAAGCGCGTGTCGACCCTGAACTGTCGATCATTGCGCGCACCAATGCCGGCGTGCTGCCCACCGAAGATGTGATCGCACGCACCAAGGCCTACGAGAAAGCCGGCGCGGACGGCATCTGCATGGTTGGCGTCAAAGACTTCGACCACCTTGAGCAGATCGCCGCCAACCTGACGGTGCCGTTGATGCTGGTGACCTACGGCAACCCGCAGCTCAATGACAGCGAGCGCCTGGCGGCCCTGGGCGTGCGCATTGTGGTGGCCGGCCACGGCGCCTACTTTGCGTCGATCAAAGCCACTTACGACAGCCTGCGCGCCCAGCGCAAGCTGACCGGCAGCACCTCCAACCTCAGCGCTACGGAGCTGACCCATACGTACACATTGCCGGAAAGCTATGTGGCCTGGGCTGAAGAGTTTATGGATGTAAAAGAGTAATTGATGCAGATCGGTTTTAGGCGGGAGGGGCTTGCTCCCACCTCTGACCGCAGCCAGGCACATGCAACAGTGTTGTTACACACCCGAATTAAATTCAGCACACTTATATAGCCATGATTGATAAAGCGATGGCGATGATGAATTTTTATATAAGTGCGTTTAACTTAATAAAAAATCCGCCGCAGAGCCTGCGGCGGCAAACCAAAGGTTTTTGTCGAAGCAGAGCGGCTAAGACCCCATCAACGCTACACCTTTAAAAAATTAAACGAGGTGAAGTTTAATTAATCCAGTTTAATCCCCGCCACCGCTGAAACCCTCGAAAAATGTGATAAAAATCAGCTTCGACAACCACGTCGAGCACAATAAAAACAGCATTACGCTTACCTGAAACATCTGCCATACAACCTTAAGCGCACTCCAAGCATGCGGTGTTTCTGTGCACGCGTTAATTATTCTGGGGAAGTAACAACATGATCAAACAGTGGAGCCTGTTAACGCTGGCGGTGTGCGCCAGTATCAGCCAAGCGGCCCTCGCCGAGTCGGTCAGCGACCAGGCCGATTCCAAAGGTTTTATCGACGGCAGTAGCATTACCGGGTTGTTGCGCAACTATTACTTCGACCGCGACCGCCAAAGTGGCAAGGCCGACAACCGCGACTGGACCCAAGGCGCGATGCTCAACTACGCCTCGGGCTTTACCCAGGGCACCATCGGCTTTGGTGTGGATGCCTACGCCTACGGCGCGATGAAACTCGACGCCACCCATGCCGATGCCGGCACCGGTGAATTGCCGACCAACCGCAATGGCGACCCGGAAAATGGCTACGGTTCGGTGGGCGCTGCGGTAAAGATCAAGGTCTCCAAGACCCAGCTCAAATTCGGTGACATGCAACCCACCGCGCCGGTATTCGCCACCGGCGGTACGCGTATTTTACCGCAGACCGCCACCGGCTTTGACCTGACCAGCAGCGAAATCGCCGGCCTGGACCTGGAAGCCGGGCACTTCACCAGCACCAACAGCGGCATGACCAGCAACCATGACCACGATATCTACGCGACCTACGCCAACGTGGCGGCCAACAGCGCAAGTTTTGTCGGCGGCAAATACACTTTCACCCCGTCGTTGAGCGCGACCCTGTATGCCGGCGAGCTGGAGGACATCTGGCGCCAGTACTACACCAACCTCAACTACGTGATCGCGCTGGGGCATGACCAGTCACTGGCGCTGGACGGCAACCTGTACCGCACCCTCGACACCGGCAGCGCCAAGGCCGGGGCCATCAACAACACCACCTACTCGGTGGCGGCGGCCTACTCGTTCCTGGCGGCGCATACCCTGACGCTGTCGTTCCAGAAAGTCCACGGCGACACGCCGTTCGACTACATCGGCACCGGCAACAACGGCGCGGGCGAAGGCGGCGACTCGGTGTTCCTGGCCAACTCGATCCAATGGGGCGACTTCAACGGGCCGGGCGAACAGTCGTGGGGCGTGCGTTATGACCTGAACATGGCCAGCTACGGCGTACCGGGTTTGAGCTTCATGACCCGTTACGTCAACGGCTCGGATATCAACGGTACTCACACCCCGACCAACAGCGCCTATGCCGGGGACTACGGCGCCGACGGCGACCACCACGAGACCGATGTGGAAGCCAAATACGTGCTGCAAAGCGGCCCGGCGAAAAACCTGTCGTTTCGCGTGCGTGACGCCATGGTTTCATCCAACGCTGACCAACGCGATGGCAAGTTGAATGAACTGCGGGTGATCGTCGACTACCCGTTTACCCTGTTGTAAGTGGCTTGGTTGCGCGGGCCTATGGTTTCGTGGCCCGCGCATTCAGGCGCTATGCCGCGCGTTTTAGAACGTCTCAGGGCCTGACAATGAACCCGCTGTAATCGGTCGACGGCTGCATTTCAAAGTGAGTCTGCTGAGCATTAAGCGCAGGAACAGGACCGTGGAGGAATAATCTTACGTGCTGGCCACTGGTCCATCCTTCGGCCACAGGGTCAGTGGGTTTGATTTTCACCCGGATGGGCACGGGCTTATTGGCTGTCTCGAACTTAAGCCACGTCACGACCAGGATGGCTTTGTCCAGGACAGTGGCAGTCGCTTGGGCATAAATGACCTTTTGATCACATTCCAGTAACGCAATGTTCTTTTGGGAGGCGTTCATCTGAGCGAAAGCGTCGAAGTAAGCCAGTTGCCGCCCAGCGATCGATAACGGCGCTCGGTGACGTTGACTCACTGACATCGCGGACCATGCGTCAACCACCTCGGCCAGGGTGCCCGGGTGCATGGCAGGCGCCTCACTCACTTGCGCTACCAACGCTTGCATTTGCGCCTGCGAAGGTTTGGCGCTTTTACGTCGTTTGGTCAGTTTGCCCAGATGACTGGGAATCAATGGCGGTGCTATATGGGCAGTTCTTGGAGTGAGTTGCACAGGAACGTCGGACGCTTGAGTTTTTTCCTTTTCGTGCGCGCAGCCTGGCTTATGTGAATTCAGGGCTTTGAAAAAAAAGTTATCCCTTTGCGAAATTGAAGCCACAACTTCTTCGAGGCAACATTCGCAAAAATAAAAAAGTGCTCTGTCGCTATGGGCAAAGCGGGCTGACACCTTCGCGTCCATGTCCCAACACACTGCCTCCGTCATCAGTTCTTTTGCCATCAGGTGTGCTTACCCTTTACTTAGCGTTGTTTAGCCCTCCAGCTTACCTATCAACGTTGTGAGCGACCACCGTCACGGACGCCGTGACCTTGCCGCCCCCTGTGTTTAAACTGCGCACCAACATTCGTTCCAATTTTTTATGAGGCGCCCATGGCCAACCACGACCTGTCCTTCACCCCCGACCCGGATGCCGATTCCATCTCCAGCGACGTCATCGGTTTCAATGGCATCCTGGTCTCCACCCAAATTCCGACCCACGCCGACGGCAGCCTGGAACTGGGCGATATCACCCTGCAAAGCGAATGCACCCTGCAAGCGCTGAAGGTCGCGCTGGAGAAAGCCGGCAGCTCCATGGACCGGGTGATGCACCTGACCATCTACCTCACCGACATGGCTGATCGCGCGGCATTCAACGAAGTCTACAAGCGCTTTTTCGCCAAGCCCTGGCCTGTGCGTGCAGCCGTTGGCGTTGCTGCGTTGGCGGTAGAAGGCATGCGCGTGGAAGTCACCGCGATGGCAGCCAGAGCCTGAATTCCAAGCCACAGCACAGATCCACTGTGGGAGCGGGCTTGCTCGCGAAGAGGGCGTGTCAGTTGATGCATGTGGCGACTCACACACCGCATTCGCGAGCAAGCCCGCTCCCACAGGTTGCGCCGGACGAGGCTTCAATAGCCTCTCCCTCAGCGAGGCAGCCCTGCGGTAGATGCCGGTCAGGCATTTCACAGCTACAATGCGCGCCTCAACCGTGACAAGCCTGACTAAAAAAACTATGTCCTTGCCCAAGCACCACCTGGAATTGCTCAGCCCGGCCCGTGATGTCGCCATTGCGCGCGAGGCTATCTTGCATGGCGCCGACGCCATCTACATCGGCGGCCCAAGCTTCGGCGCACGCCATAATGCGTGCAACGAGGTGAGCGATATCGCTCAACTGGTCGAATTCGCCCGCCGTTACCACGCCCGTGTGTTCACCACCATCAACACCATCCTGCATGACAACGAGCTGGAGCCTGCGCGCAAGCTGATCCATCAGTTGTACGACGCCGGTGTCGATGCCTTGATCGTGCAAGACCTGGGCGTGATGGAGCTGGATATTCCGCCCATCGAGCTGCACGCCAGCACCCAGACCGATATTCGCACCCTGGCTCGCGCCAAATTTCTCGACCAGGCCGGTTTTTCGCAGTTGGTATTGGCCCGTGAGCTGAACCTGCAAGAGATCCGCGCCATCGCCGACGAGACCGACGCGGCCGTCGAGTTCTTCATCCACGGTGCGCTGTGTGTGGCGTTCTCCGGGCAGTGCAACATCTCCCATGCGCAAAATGGCCGCAGCGCCAACCGTGGCGACTGCTCCCAGGCCTGCCGCCTGCCCTACACATTGAAAGATGACCAGGGCCGCGTCGTGGCCTTTGAAAAGCACCTGCTGTCGATGAAAGACAACAACCAGAGCGCCAACATCCGCGCCCTGGTCGAAGCCGGCGTGCGTTCGTTCAAGATCGAAGGGCGCTACAAGGACATGGGCTATGTGAAAAACATCACCGCCTATTACCGCCAGCGCCTTGACGACGTGCTTGAAGACCGCCCGGACCTGGCCCGCGCCTCCAGCGGCCGTACTGCGCATTTCTTCCTGCCCGACCCGGAAAAAACCTTCCACCGGGGCAGCACCGACTATTTCGTCACCGACCGCAAGGTCGACATCGGCGCTTTCGATACCCCGACCTTTACCGGCCTGCCGGTGGGAGTAGTGGAAAAAGCCGGCAAGCGTGACCTGCAGGTGGTCACCCATGAGCCGCTGTCCAATGGCGATGGCCTCAATGTGCTGGTCAAGCGCGAGGTTGTGGGTTTCCGTGCCAACATCGCCGAAGCCAAGGGCGAGTTTGAGGAAGATGGCCAGAAGCGCTATCGCTACCGCGTTGAGCCAAATGAAATGCCGGCCGGCCTGCATCAGCTGCGCCCGAACCATCCGCTGAACCGCAACCTCGACCATAACTGGCAACAAGCGCTGCTCAAAACCTCCGCCGAGCGCCGCATCGGCCTGGCCTGGGTGGCACGCCTGCGTGAAGACCAGCTTGAAGTCACCGCCACCAGCGAAGAAGGCATCAACGCCAGCGTCACCCTGCCCGGCCCGTTTGGCGTGGCCAACAAGCCGGAACAGGCGCTCGACACCCTGCGCGATCTGCTTGGCCAACTCGGCACCACCGAGTACCACGCCACGCACATCGAGCTGGATGCACCGCAGGCGTTCTTCGTCCCCAACTCGCAACTCAAGGCCTTGCGCCGTGAGGTGATCGAGGCATTGACTGCCGCACGCGTTGCCGCGCACCCGCGTGGCGGGCGTAAAGCGGAAACCTCGCCGCCGCCGGTGTACCCGGAAGCGCACCTGTCGTTCCTGGCCAACGTCTACAACCAGAAGGCCCGCGACTTCTACCACCGTCACGGCGTCAAGCTGATCGACGCCGCCTTCGAAGCCCACGAAGAAACCGGCGAAGTGCCGGTGATGATCACCAAACACTGCCTGCGTTTCTCGTTCAACCTGTGCCCTAAACAGGCCAAGGGTGTGACCGGCGTGAAAACCAAGGTGGCGCCGATGCAGTTGATTCACGGCGACGAAGTGCTGACCCTCAAGTTCGACTGCAAGCCGTGCGAGATGCACGTGGTGGGCAAGATCAAGGGGCATATCCTTGGGTTGCCGCAGCCGGGCAGTAAGGTGGAGCACTTCAACCCGGAAAACATCATCTTTCAGGGTACGCACTAGCCCTTGAGGCGCGGGGCCACCACCAGCCCCGCTGCAACCCCGCTGCCGCCAGCAGGATTGCGGCCACACCCAGCCATTGCAGCCAGCCCAGGCGATGGCCGAACGCGATCCAGTCGACAAAAATCGCCGCAATCGGATAGATAAACGACAGTGCCCCGGTAATGGCGGTGGGCAGTTTCTGGATCGCGCCGTACAACAACACGTACATCAAACCGGTGTGCACCACGCCAAGCGTCACCAGTGCAGCCCACGCATTGGTGGACACCGGCAGGCTGTTCCAAGGCACCAGCGGCGCGAGTAACAGTGCGCCGGTTGTCACCTGGATCAACGCCATCAGATGCGGCGGCACTTCCTTGAGGCGCTTGATGATCAGCGCGGCAACCGCATACAAAAACGCCGCGCCCAGGGCCAGGGCAATCCCCGCCAGGTAATCGGCGCCACCGCTTTGCTGCTCGCCATGGGCGGTGACAATCGCCAACATGCCGAGAAACGCGATGCTCAACCACGCCAGTTTCTGCACGGTGATTTTCTCACCTAGAAATACTGCAGCCAGCATCACCAACATAAACGGCTGCACGTTGTACACCGCCGTGCTGATGGCAATGGACGCGTGGGAATAGGATTCGAACAACAGCAGCCAATTGCCGACGATGGCCACGCCACTGAGCATCGCCAGGCCGAACTTGGCCCAGGTGAGCAGTTCCAGGCGCAAATAACCCAACAATGCGCAGACCAGCAACAAGGCCACTGCGCCGATCACGCAGCGCCAGAACACCACCTCGATCACCGATACACCCGAGACCCATACAAACCAGCCAATGGTGCCCGAGATCAGCATGGCGGCGACCATTTCCCACGACCCGCGACGGATAGATGTGTCCACGATGAAAGCTCCTCAAGTGAGCCACAATTATGGCAATCTGCTGCTTAAGGGCTCCAGCGACATAAAAAGGCAAAAAACTCTATTCACCTTTTGTTATTAGGCAGACAGCATGATTGACACCATCGACCAGCAACTGATCAGCGCCTTGATGGACGACTCGCGCCTGTCGCTCAAGGCCTTGGCGGGCATTACCGGGTTATCATCGCCCAGCGTCGGCGAACGCTTGCGGCGCCTTGAAGAGCGCGGCGTGTTGACCCACTACACGGTGGATATCGACCCCAGGCATTTTGGCTACCTGCTGCAAGCCATCGTGCGCATCCGCCCCTTGCCGGGCAAATTGCAGGAGGTGGAGCGCCAGATCCAGGCGATCCCCGAGTTCACCGAGTGCGACAAAGTCACCGGCGATGACTGCTTTATCGCACGCCTGCATGTGCGCACCATGGACCAGCTCGACAGCCTGCTCGACCGTCTCAACGCTTATGCCGAAACCAATACGGCCATCGTCAAGAAAACCCCGGTAAAACGCCGTTTGCCGCCCTTGGGTGATTAGTGATTTCGCGTCACTAACGCAGTGACGCAATCGCTATTCTGTCATCACTGGCCGATCTTTATGCTGGGCTCCACTGATTGGAACCCACAGGTATAAAGCTCATGTACGTGATAACAGGCATTACAGGCAAAGTCGGCGGCGCCCTGGCGCGCAACCTCATCAAGGCAGGCCAACCGGTGCGCGCGGTGATGCGCGATGCCGGCAAGGCGGCCTACTGGGCCGATCAAGGTTGCGACGTGGTGTTTGCGCAAATGGATGACGCACCGGCATTAACCGAGGCGTTCAAGGGCGCAACCGGCGTGTTTATCCTGCCGCCTCCCGGGTTTGATCCGCAGCCGGGTTTTCCCGAAGCCCGTGCAGTGATTGCCGCCGTCAGCCAGGCGCTGCAGGCGGCCACGCCGAAAAAGGTGCTGTGCCTGTCGACCATCGGCGCCCAGGCCGCGGAGGTCAACCTGCTGACCCAACGCACCCTGATGGAACAAGCCCTGAGCTCGCTGGACATGCCGGTGACCTTTCTGCGGCCCGCCTGGTTTATGGAAAACGCGCGGTACGACCTGATTGCCGCGCGGGAAACCGGTGTGATCCACAGCTTCCTGCAACCTTTGGACAAAGCCGTGCCGATGATCGCCACCGCAGATATCGGCACCCTCGCCGCGCAGCTGCTGCAACAGGCGTGGGCCGGCCATCGGGTGGTTGAACTGGAGGGCCAGTGGGTCAGCCCCAACGACATCGCCCAGGGCTTGTCGCAGGTACTCGACCGCGACGTGCACGCTGAAGCGGTGGCGCGTGAGACGTGGGAAGCCTTGTTGCGTGCCCAGGGCGCCCAGAACCCCTTGCCACGTATGCGTATGGTCGATGGGTTCAATGAAGGTTGGATCTGTTTTGAGCAGGAGCAGGTGCTTAAAGGGCAAACATCGTTGCTGACGGTGCTGCGCGAACTGGCCGACAACACCCGCTGAGTGTTGCAAACAGGCTTCCTGTGGCGAGCAGGCTTGCCCTGCGCTGGGCTGCGCAGCAGCCCCAAACCAGCCACCGCGTATTTCCAGGTGTATTGCGTCGTCAGGTATAGGGGCCGCTTCGCGCCCCAACGCAGGGCAAGCCTGCTCGCCACAACAAGCCTGCTCACCACCGGAGGACGATTCAACACAGGGAGATGGGCGTAGACATATCGGGACACGCAAATGTGCCGGGCTGGGGCGATTGCGCTGCTAGCGTCAAAGTCTCTTATTCATGCAAGGAACAACGGAGTGTGTCCTCAACCCAATTCCCATCTGTTACGTCGTGGCCGCTATTCAGAAAATGGTCGAGCGTATTTGGTCACTGCCGTGGTGCATCAGCGTCTGCCCTTGTTTCGGGATTTTCAGCTGGGCCGTTTGTTGGTCGCAGAATTTAAACGAACTCATGAAGCGGGCCTGGTCAACTCACTGGCGTGGGTGGTGATGCCGGATCATTTTCATTGGTTGTTCGACCTGAACAACTCAACACTGCGCGATGTGATGCGCCAGACCAAGTCACGCAGCACGCTCAGTATCAATCGAGCCCGAAGCAGCCGAGAACGGTTCTGGCAGCGTGGTTACCATGACCGCGCCGTTCGAGCCGATGAAGATGTTCTGAAAATGGCCCGCTATATCATCGCCAACCCTCTGCGAGCCGGGCTGGTCGAGCACATTGGTGATTACCCGCTATGGGATGCGGCCTGGTTATAAAAAGCTTACTGGATGCACCGACCTGTTCCAGCAAACAGGCTCCCTGTGGCGAGCAGGCTTGCCCTGCGCTGGGCTGCGCAGCAGCCCCAAGCCAGCCACCGCGTATTTCCAGGTGTATTGCGTCTTCAGGTATAGGGGCCGCTTCGCGCCCCAACGCAGGGCAAGCCTGCTCGCCACAACAAGCCTGCTCACTACAACAAGCCTGCTGGCAACAAAGAGCTGTGTTCGCAGTGTTAGTCGTGCAGCGCTTTTGCAGCAGTCAGCAAGCCTTGAAATTTGCAATACCGGGCCTTCAGCGTCGTTTGTTGCCGGGCATCCGGCCTGTAGCGCATCTTCACCTTCATCCCCGCCGCCAACAGGTCGATGCCGAGCGCCATAAACCCCAACTTCGCCGCCCCCACGCACGCGCTCAGTTCACTGCCGTGCAGCGTGAAGATCTCCCGCTGCAGAATGTTGGCCAGCAACTGCGCCCAATACTCACTGCGGGCCCCGCCGCCGACCAAGGCGCAGGCGGTCACGTCGGCACCGGTCGATTGCACCGCACGCAGCGCATCGAGCAGGCCGAAACCTACGCCCTCCATCACGGCATAACCGAGCATCGCAGGGGTGCAGTCATGCCCCAGGTTCATAAACCCACCGCGCAATAACGGGTCGTTGTGCGGCGTGCGTTCACCGGCCAGGTACGGCAGAAACAACGGCGTCGACAGCGGCACCGGCTGCTCGATGGGCAACTGCGCCTGCACCTGATCCAGCAATGCTTGTTCATCCGGCTGGCCGGTCAAGCGCGTCACCCAGCGCAGACAACTGGCCCCGGCGAGCATGGCGCCCATGGTGTACCAGCGGTTGGGCAAGGCGTGGCAGAAACTGTGCACGGCACTGGCGGGGTTGCCGGCGGCGTGGTCGGTGATGGCGACGATGGCCGCGCTGGTGCCCAGGGTGATAAAGCCGTCACCGGCATTGACCGCACCGATACCCACCGCCGCCACCGGGTTATCGCCGCCGCCACCGGCAATCACCACCTCGGGCAACAGGCCCAACCCGCTGACATTCAGTACACCACCCGCCGCACCACCTTCCACCAGCCTGGGCATGTGGGCCAACGTCAGGCCGGTGGCGTGCAGCATCGGCGCAAACCATTCACGCTGCGCGACGTCCAGCCACAGGGTGCCGGCGGCATCCGACATATCGCTGATGCGCTCGCCCGTCAGGCATAACCGCAGGTAATCCTTGGGCGACAGCACACACTCAATCGCCCTGAATATTTCGGGTTCGTGCTGCTGCAACCACAGCAGTTTGGGCGCCGTCAGCCCGGCCATCGGCAGGCTGCCGGTGGTGTCGGCAAAGCCGCTGCCCAGTTGCTCGGCCTGGGCCACTGCGCGCGCGTCATCCCAAAGAATGGCCGGGTACAGCACACGATTATCCTTGCCCAGCAACACCGCGCCATGCATCTGCCCGGACAGGCCGATGCACGCCACACGCGCAAATGCCGCGTGTTCACGTAACTGCGCCAGCGCCTGCAAACAGGCCTGCCACCAGGCTTCGGGGGCCTGCTCGGACCAGCCGCTGTGGCGCCGTGAAACATTCAGGCGCACACCGGCGTGGGCCAGTACGCTGCCGTCGACGTCCATCAGGACCGCCTTGAGCTCTGAAGTGCCGAGGTCTATGCCGAGGGAAACAGGGTTGCGCATACGTCAGTTATTCCACTTCAATACAGCCACAGGAGTCACGCCGTTGCAGGCTCGGCGCCAGGCGCACGCTTTGGGTGGGTGCGCCGGGCGTGGCCATGCGTTGCAGCAGCATATGCACCGCGCGGGCGCCCAGTTCCTTGACCGGCTGGGCGATCAGGGTGAGGCGTGGCACGAAGAAATCCGCCCAGTCAAAATCGTCAAACCCCACCAGGGCCATCTGGCCTGGCACCTCAATGCGCGCATCACGCAGGGCGTGCATGGCACCCAGCGTCATCAGGTTATTGCCGGCCATGATTGCCGTGGGTGGCACCGGTAACGCCAACAACTGCACGGTGGCTTGCCGCGCAGGCTCGCTGTTGGAACCGCCGTTGACCAATAACTGTGGGTCGAACAGCAACCCCGCGGCCTGCAACGCCGCACGGTAACCGGCCACGCGTTCATCGGTAGTGCTCAGCCCTTCGCGTCCGGCAATAAAGCCGATGCGTCGGTGCCCATGCTCAATCAAGTGTGCGACCAGCGCCTGGGTGGACTGGGTGTTCTCCACCCCGACCTGATCAAACTGCGCGCTCATCATGCGGTCCACCAGCACCGTCGGCATCTCGTTGGCCTGCAGATATTCCAACGCGCTGGAGCCGGTCGACGGCGCCAATAAAATCCCGTCGACCCGCCGGTGATGCAGCGCCGTGACCACCCGCAACTCCTGCTCCGGGTCGTCGTGCGGGTCGGCAAACAGCATCATGTAGCCGTGGCGGACGCACTCGGTTTCAATCGCTTGCACGGTTTCGCTGAAGTAATGGTTGGATAACGCCGAGATCGCCACGCCAATGGTATTGGTGCTCGAACGCGCCAGCGAGCGCGCCAGGGTGTTGGGGATATAACCCAATGCCTGAATCGCGCGCTGCACCGCCTGCACCGTGGCCGGGCTGACCTTGCGGGTGCCGTTCAACACGTGGGACACGGTCGAGGTCGACACCCCGGCCCGGCTTGCCACGTCATCCATGGTGACCACGACGCTTTCCCCTTTAACTCAATGTTTACTCGACCAGCCGCTGTACGTCGCAACGTTGTCGCGGGTGATCAGTTTTGGCGTGAGCAGGGTAACCGCTTCGGCCGGGGCTTTGTCATTGAGAATGTCATTGCCGACGTTGACGGCAGTCTGGGCCATTGCCCAAGGGTCCTGGCTGGCAGAGGCCTGGATCTGGGTGTCGGCCTTCAGCGCGTTTTCGATATCCGGCGCACCGTCCACCGAGGTGATGATAATGCCGCTGCGCTTGAGCTGTTTGGCCGCCAGGTCGCTGCCGATGGCTTGCGGGTCATTGATCGCGAACAGGCCATCGATTTTCGGGAAGCGCGTGAGGTAACCCTGCATCACATTCAAGCCCCCTTCCCGCGAGCCTTTGCCGTCCTGGTCATCGGACAGCACCTTGATATCCGGTGCACCGGCGAATGCCGCCTTGCAGCCTTTGACGCGGTCGGTCACGGCGGTCACTTGCGGGCCGTTCTGGATAATCACATTGCCCTTGCCCGCCAGCTTGTCCACCAGGAACTGGCAGGCCAGCTTGCCGGCTTCGACGTTGTCGGTTTGCACCGTGGCATTCACGCCTTTGGCGTCCACATCCACCGCCACCACAACAATGCCGGCATCCCTGGCTTTCTTGATCGCCGAGGCCATGGCCGATGGGTCGACGGCATTGAGCAGGATCAGGTCAACCTTGGATGAGATGAAGTTGTCGATCTGGGAAAACTGCTTGCTCAAGTCATAGTCGGCCGACACCGATGTAACTTTCACAGCGGGGTTCAGCTCTTTGGCCCGTGCGGCGGCGCCGTCGGCCAGGGTCACGAAATACGGGTTGCCCAGCGAGCCCATGCTGATGCCCAGGGCTTTGAGTTCGCGGGCTTCGACGCCATGGGACATCAGGGCAGCCAAGGCCATAACGGGAAAGATACGTTTGAAGTTCATACCGGTCTCTCTTGTGATTGTTGTTGAGGTGAATCAGGTACGTGCGCCGGACTGGCGATAGCGATCCAGCGCCACTGCGCCGATGATCACGATGCCCTTGATGATGTACTGCCAGATATCCGATACCCCCAGCAGCACCAGGCCGTTGGTGAGCACCGCGATAATCAGTGCGCCGATCAGCGTGCCGCCGATGGTGCCCACGCCGCCGGTAAAACTGGTGCCACCCAGGATCACCGCCGCAATCGCATCCAGCTCATAGGATTGCCCCAGTTGCAGGCCGTTGGCGGCGAACAGGCGCGAGGCGCTCATCACCGCGCCAAGCCCGGCCAGTGCGCCGGACATGGCATACACAAACAGCAGCACTTTCCACACCTTGATGCCCGACAGCCGCGCCGCTTCCGGGTTGCCGCCCACCGAATAGATCTGCACGCCCATCACGGTGCGGCGCAATATGAACCACGACAGCAGCACCACGGCCACGGCGATGATCACCAGCCACGGCACGCCGAGCACGGAGTCATTGCCGATAAACGCAAACGGCAGGTCGGGGTTGAACACGGTTTTGTCATCGGCCAGCAAACGCGCCAAACCACGCATGGCAGTCAGCGCCCCCAGGGTGACGATAAACGGCGGCAGCCGCATGAAGGCGATCAGCCCGCCGTTGACCAGGCCCAGCAACAGACCGAAACCAATGCCCGCCGCAATCCCGAACATGCCGAACTGCGGCGACATCGATGCCTGCAAGGCCACCACCGCAGACGCCGCCAGAATCGCGCCCACCGACAGGTCAATACCCGCCGTCAGGATCACAAAGGTCATGCCCGCAGCCAGCACCACATTCACCGAGGCTTGCTGGGTGATGATCGACAGGTTCTGCACCGTCAGGAAGTTTTCGCTGGCCAGGGCAAAGCCCACCAGCAGCAAGACCAGCACCGGCAGCATGCCGACGGTGCGCATCAGCTCACGCACGCGTTCGGCCTTGCCGGTTGTTGCAATCATTGAATCAGCCATGGGCAGCCACCTGATCGCCACCAGTGGCGAGGTCGATAATTCGTTCCTGGGAAATGACGTGGCCCGAAGCCCCGCCGACTTCGGCCACTAACTGGCCTTCGCGCATGATCAGCACACGGTCGCAGGTGCCGATGATTTCCGGCAGCTCGCTGGAGATCACCACAATGCCCACACCGGCCAGCGCCAGTTGATTGATGATGCGGTAGATCTCGGACTTTGAGCCGATGTCGACACCACG
Organism: Pseudomonas sp. 58 R 3; assembly: GCF_900006605.1. Classification (NCBI taxonomy): domain Bacteria; kingdom Pseudomonadati; phylum Pseudomonadota; class Gammaproteobacteria; order Pseudomonadales; family Pseudomonadaceae; genus Pseudomonas; species Pseudomonas sp. 58 R 3. Next base: position 198,367 of record NZ_CVTT01000052.1, read on the forward strand.
GGTGGGTTCGTCGAGGATCAGCACATGCGGCTTGACCTCCAGCAGCCGCGCCAACAGCACCTTTTGCTGATTGCCACCGGACAGCGCGCCAACATTGACCTTGCCCGACGCCACGCGAATCGACAGCGACCTGATCGCATCGTTAGCGCGTTGCGCCGCGTGCCCACGGTCGAGCACGCCACCGGCATGTGCATCCGGCACACAGGCGCACACGTTGATGTTGTCGGCCACGCTCATGTCCAGGAACAGGCCTTGAGCCTTGCGGTCTTCGGTGAGGTACACGACGCCTGCGCGAATCGCATCCGCCGGATTTCGCAGTTGGGTGACGGTCTTGCCGACCACTTCCAGAGTGCCGCAGGTGCGCGGGTCGGCACCGAAAATCAGCCGCGCCAGTTCGGTGCGCCCAGCCCCGACCAGCCCGGCAATGCCCAACACTTCACCGGCGTGCAGGTCGAAACTGCAATTGCGCACGCGTTTGCCGTCAGCCATATCGCGCACGCGCATCACCACGTTGCCGGGGTTGTACGCGGCATGTTCCTTCTTGTAGAAGCCTGACAGGTCGCGGCCGACCATCATCTTTACCAATACTTCGGCCGACAGCGCATCGCGGGTCAGTTCGCCGATGTACTGGCCGTCGCGCAGCACCGAGACCCGGTCCGACAACTCGTAGATCTCGGCCATGCGGTGGCTGATATAGATGATCGCCAGGCCCTGGCTGCGCAGTTGTTTGATCAAGGCAAACAGGCGGTCGGTTTCACGCGATGACAGCGGCGTGGTCGGTTCGTCCATCACCAGAATGCGTGCATGGGCATGCAGGGCGCGGGCGATTTCGACCAATTGGCGCTCGGCAATCGACAGGCTGCTGACGGGCGTCGCGGGTTTGAACTCGGCGCCCAGGCGTTGCAGCACTTCGACGCAGCCTTCTTGCATGCCCTTGCGGTCGATGGTCCAGCCACGCCGCAGTTCACGGCCCAGGTAGATGTTCTCGGCCACGCTGAGGTTCGGGCACAGGCTCAGTTCCTGGTAGATCACGGCGATGCCGAGGGTCTTCGCAGTGGCAGGGTCAAAGGTGGCAACGGGCTGGCCGTCGATGCGGATTTCGCCGCCGGGGTCGGCCTGGTAAGCGCCGGAGAGGATTTTCATCAAGGTTGACTTGCCGGCGCCGTTCTCACCCATCAAGGCGTGAATTTCACCGGGGTAAACCTTCAGGCCGACATTCTTGAGCACGCGCAAACCGTTGAAGGTTTTGCTGATGCCCTGCATCTCAAGCAAGGGTTCAAGGCTCATGGATGAGCTCCTGGATTTATTATTTTTGTAATCGAGTGTTGCCGACTCTATGCCAGATGCATTTGCGTACGCAAGCGCTTGCGTGAGCATTTTTTGGTTTGATTAAACGTTTCATCAGGCGAAAAACACTGAAATGCATGCCAGGCGCGCCCAGATGCAATGAATTTTAAAGCCCCCCGGAATAAGCCTTCCGCCCTGCCCGCTCTGACCGCCAATGCAAGCGTTGTTGTTCACATCGGGGATCCCAAGGGTGCAGACGTTGGCCACGGCGCGTTGATCTATCCGTTTGAAGGCAGAAAGTTTCCGGAGGGACGCTTTCAGCCTTTGAATCGCCATAATCTCTGCTATTGTCCAAAGACCTCATCTCCTCCTCATCGCTTCAACGCGATCTTCTGTGAGCATGCTCTGCGACACCGCCGCACCGGTGTCGGACCTGAATGTCACGGAAGCCAAGCGATGGACTCAGCCTTACCCGACCCGCCGCAATCGCGCGCAGAAAAGATCGTCGAATTCAAGCGCCAGAAAACCCTGCTCAAGACCGGCGCGCTGCAAGACGCCATCTTTAACAGCGCGTATTTCTCCAGCATCGCCACTGACGAAAAAGGCGTGATCCAGATCTTCAACGTCGGCGCTGAACGCATGCTCGGCTATGCCGCCGGTGACGTGGTCAACCGCATTACTCCCGCCGACATCTCCGACCCCGCCGAGTTGATCACCCGCGCCGCCGCCCTCAGCCAGGAACTCGACACGCCCATCACCCCAGGCTTCGAAGCCCTGGTATTCAAGGCCTCGCGGGGCATCGAAGACATCTACGAGCTGACCTATATCCGCAAGGACGGCAGTCGCCTGTCGGCCATGGTCTCGGTCACCGCCTTGCGCAATCGCCACGATACGATCATCGGCTACCTGTTGATCGGCACCGACAACACTGCGCGCAAGCAGGAAGAGCTCGAGCGCCAGGGCTTTGAACGCGCGCTGGAAGAAAAGAACCTGGAGCTGGAACACGCCAACCATATGAAGTCCGAGTTCCTCGCGACCATGTCCCATGAATTGCGTACCCCGCTGAACGCGGTAATCGGCTTTTCCGAGGCGCTCAAGGACGGCCTGGTGGGCGACATGAGTGATATCCAGCGCGAATACATCGGCGATATTTTCACCAGTGGCCAGCACTTGCTGTCGCTGATCAACGACATTCTCGACCTGTCCAAAGTCGAGGCCGGGATGATGGACCTGGAACTGGAGCCGGTTGAACTCGCAGGCTTGCTGGCCAACAGTTTGTTGATCGTGCGCGAAAAAGCCGCCCTGCAACGCATCCAACTGAAACTGGACAGCCAGGGTGACTTCGGCACCCTGGCGCTGGACGTGCGCAAGACCAAGCAGATCATCTACAACCTGCTGGCCAATGCGGTGAAGTTCAGCGCGCACGGCAGCTGCGTGACCCTGACCGTGCGTGAAGTCAGCCGCGATCAAGTCGGGCGGATTGCCGGCGACTGGCCCGTGCACAGCTTCGCCCTGTCACCCAGTGTGCAGCAGCAGTTCCTTGAATTGAGCGTCAGCGATACCGGTATCGGCATTGCCGTGGACAACATGGGCAAACTGTTCAAGGCCTTCAGCCAGATCGACAGCAGCCTGGCGCGCAAATTCGAAGGCACTGGCCTGGGCCTGGCCATGGTCAAGCAGTTGACCGAATTGCAGGGCGGCAGCGTGGCGGTAGCCAGCCAACCCGACCTGGGCGCACGCTTTGTGGTGTGGTTGCCATTGCATCGCGCCAGGGAGGCCAGCGAATGACCGACATCCTGATCGTCGAAGACAACGAGGCGAACATGCGCCTGGCGCGCCTGTTACTGGTCAATGCCGGGTACAACGTGCTGTGGGCCGCCGACGCCGAAACCGGCCTGACCCTGGCCCGCGAACAGCAACCGGCGCTGATCCTGATGGATATCCAATTGCCCGGCATGGACGGCCTGGCGGCAACGCGCTTGCTCAAACAAGACCCCCACACCGCGCACATCCCGGTGATCGCCCTGACCGCCATGGCCATGAAGGAAGACTGCGAAAAAACCCGCCAGGCCGGCTGCGACGCGTATGTCAGCAAGCCCCTGAGCTACAAAGAGCTGTACCGCGTGATCGCCACCCTGCTGCCCCCACACACCACACCCTCTGCATGAGTCCTCTCCATGGCCAGCTCACCCGCAACGCTGTTGATCGTTGATGACGAACCCCAGGTTCGCAAGCTGCTGGAAACCCTGCTGCAACATGAGGGCTACCAGACCCTGTCCGCCAGCAGCGGCGAAGAAGCCTTGCAATTGGTGGCGCAGCAACCGCCCGACCTGATCCTGCTGGACATCATGATGCCAGGCATGGATGGCTATGAAGTCGCCAGCCAACTCAAGGGCAATGCCGCCACCGCGAATATCCCGATCATCATGCTCACGGCGCTCAGCGAGTCCGAGGCGCGGATCAGCGGCTTGGAAACCGGCGCCGAAGAATTCCTAAGCAAGCCGGTGGAGCATATCGAGTTATGGCTGCGGGTGCGCAACCTGCTGCGGCTCAAGGCCCATGGCGATCAATTGAAAACCCATAGCCTGATGCTCGAACAGCAACTGCAGAATCAACCCCGCGAAACCGTGCATGACCTGGCCCGTGAGGCGCTGGAAAACGACCTGTGTCTGGCGGTGGAGCGCAGCGATTTCACCCTGCATTACCAACCCAAGGTCGAGCTGGCCAGTGGTGCCGTGTGTGCCCTTGAAGCCCTGCTGCGCTGGGACCGCCCCGGCCATGGTGCGGTGTCGCCGGCGGTGTTTGTGCCGTTGCTGGAAACCCTGGGCCTGATCGTGCCCGTCGGCCGCTGGGTCATCGACAACGTGTGCCGCCAGATCGCCGCGTGGCAACGCAGCGATATTGGTGCGGTGGAGGTCTCGGTGAACGTCTCCGGGCATCAATTGATTGAAGGCGACCTGATTGCCGATATCGCCAGCAGCCTGAAAAATACCGGCGTTGAAGCCCATTGGCTGGAAGTGGAACTGACCGAAAGCTCACTGATGGAAAACACCCAGCACACCATCGCCAGCCTGCAACGCCTGCGCGCGATGGGCGTGAAAATCTCCATCGACGATTTCGGCACCGGCTATTCCAGCCTGGCCTACCTGCGGCGCTTCCCGATCGACACGCTGAAAATCGACATTGCGTTTATCCGCGAAGTCACCAGCAACCCGCAGGACGCAGCCATTACCCGCACCATCATTGAACTGGCCCACAGCCTGGAATTGCGCGTGGTGGCCGAAGGCGTCGAATCCCAGGCGCAGTTGGCGTTTCTGAAGGCGGCCGGCTGCGATCAGATCCAGGGCTACTTGTTCAGCCGGCCGTTGCCGATGCAAGAGCTTGAGCGTTTGCTCCTGGAAAAACGCAGCCTGGGACGAGGCTGGTGATGCCGTTGTGGCGAGGCTCGACGGCGTGCCTGAGCTGTTCAGGTCCCTGGGTTCGTGAGCCACACCACAATTGAAAATGTGGGAGCGGGCTTGCTCACGAAAGCGGAGTGTCAGCCAATACATCCTTCACTGATACACCGCTTTGGCGAGCAAGCCCGCTCCCACAAGGTGTGTGTGTATCTGGGAATCTAAGGGTCCAGCACCCCGCCGCTGTAGCTGTCCGACAACCGCGTCCCGGTAAATTTGGCCACCACCGAACCCTGGGCCACCAGGCGTTCGCGGTGGCCTGTCACCATCCGCCCGGTTTGTGCCGCGCGTAAAATCACTTCCGAAGACGGGTCGCCAGGGCGGCCGATGATGCGCGCGAAACGCTCGCCCTCCTCAACCGGGTCACCTAGATTTTTTTCAAACACCAGCACGCCGGCGCAGGGCGCCAGGACGGTTTCCATGCAGCCCATGTCCACCACCTCGCCCTGCCATTCGCTGATCGTGGCGACTTCATCAATTACGCCATTGATGCACAGCCACGCCCACAGCCCGTCGGCATCTTGTTGCGCGAGCGCGTCGCTGACATCGGCTTGCCCGCGCAATTCGACAGTCGCGACCAAGCGCGGCGCGCCATGGTTGATGATGGTTTCTTCAAAAGAGCCGTCACCGCCTTCATCCCACACAATCACCACCTCGGCCTGTAATGCGGCCGCCAGTGCCAGACCGTGGTCGGCCCAGAAACCGCGATGAATGTAGAGGTACGGCAGGGCCTCATCGTCGGTGTGCAGGTCCAGCACCAGGTCGGCATCGGCCGCCAACTGCACCAGACTTTTTTGCCATTGCGCCAGGTTGCTCGCCGGGCGTTCCATGGACAGGGAATGATCGAAGGCGCGGTTAAAGTTTTGCCCGGTGGCTTCATGGAAACGCCCGAGCAATTTGCCCTGGCGAAACTGGCCAATGCCAAACGGGTTGGCCTGGGGCACTACGGTCACGCTGCCGCGCAGACGGCCCTGGGCCTGGCACGCCTGCAAGCGCGGCAGCAGATGATGCAGCACCAGCATTCCGGCGATTTCATCGGCGTGTACGCCAGCCTGCAGGTGCACCTTGGGGCCACTGCCGTCGCCTTCAAAGCGCCAGGCGCCGATGTGCAGCGTGTTGCCGGCATCGCCTGGCACCTGCCACGAAAGGTCTTTCGCCATGCCTTGCCCTCCTCTGATCATTTAATCGCTAGAGATTGAACACACGTTCAATTAACCTGAGCACTCCGGTCTTACATCAAAGGCATTCCCGTGACTGTCGAGCCTCCCAAACTGCGCCGCGCCGACCCCGATGAACGCCGTGACCTATTGGTTGCCGCGACCCTCACCTGCCTGGCCCGCGACGGCCACGCCGGGATTTCGGTGCGGCGCATCGCCGCCCAAGCCGGGGTGTCGGTGGGCTTGCTCAACCACCATTTCGGCAGCATCGACGCGTTGATCGCCGAGACCTACCACAAGCTCGCCAATGAGCTGACCAGCGCGTTATGGGCGCAAGTCGAGCTGGCCGAAGGCGCCGCCGCGCGTCTGGACGCGTTTCTGCGCGCGTCGTTTTCACCACGGGTGATGGACCCCGACCTGCTCGGCGTGTGGGTGGTGTTCTGGAGCCTGATCCGCCACTCGCCCCACGTAAACCAGTCCCACGAAAACAGCTACCGCGCCTACCTGGCGCTGATCCAGCAACTGCTGGACGACCTGGCCCGCAGCGAAAACCTCAAGATCGACGACAGCCACCTGGCCGCCATCGGCCTATCGGCGATGCTCGACGGGCTTTGGCTCGAGGGGTGTCTGAACCCCGGCACTTTCAGCCCCGCCAACGGGCTGCACATTTGTCGCTGCTGGGTACAGGGGTTGCGTCACGGCGCATTCGGCGCCGACCACGTCCTGTGATTCCGGGTGGCGGGCGCTGAGCATGGCCAGGGTGCCGCTGACCGCGATCAACACCGCGCCGATGATCAGCGACACATCCATCGACGTGCCCCAGATCAGGCTCGAGAGCAAAAACGCCCAAATCAACCCGGTGTATTCGAACGGCGCCAGCAAGGTCGCCGTGGCCCGGCGGAAACTCGCAAACAACAGGAACTGACCTATGCCGCCGACCAGACCTGCGGCCAGCATCCCCAGCCAGGCCGGGGTCGGCGCCGGGGTGTGGGTCCAGGGCAAGGTCACCGCCATGCACATCACGAATACCACGTTGGTGATCAGCATCTGCTCCAGCACCGAGGTAGCCGGGTCGACCTGGCGCAGCTGGATATAGGTGAACGCCCAACACAAGGCGGCGGCCAACGTCAGCATGATGGGCAGCGGATCGACCATGTTGTTCGGGCGACAAGCGATTACCACGCCGACAAAGCCGATGATCAGCGCCACCCATTGCCCACGACTGGCACGCTCCTTGAGGATCAGCGCAGCCAGCAGCGTGACCATGATCGGTGCGGAGAAATACAAGGTGGTCATTTCCGCCAGGGTCAAGTCCTTGGCGGCGGTGTAATACAGCAACCACGCCAGCAGCGAGAGCAGCCCGCGAATGATCAGCCGCTTGCGGCTCACCGAGGTCCATGCCCTGCGCAACAGGCCCATGCGGCCGGCGATCACGCAGGCGCCGACCACCACCAGGCTGCGCCAGAACAGAATGCTGAACACCGAGTAATCGGCCACCAGCCATTTGATCGCCGCGTCCTGCAACGCCAGGAACGCGTAGGCCAGTGAGCACAGGGCAATTCCCTGCAGCGCGCGGTCCTGTTTCATCCCGCCGACCTGCGCAACGGCGTGCCGCGCCGTTCGGCGATGGCGTAAATGCCCTCGATCAGGAAGGTCAGGCACAGGTAAACACTGGCCACCAGCAGCAAGGGTTGATAGATCTGCAAGGTCTGTGCACGCACCACGTTAGCCGCGCCCAGCAGGTCGACCACGGCGATGGTCGACGCCAGCGCGGTGGATTTGAGCAGCATCACCGTCTCACCGGCCAGGGTCGGCAACAGCAGGCGCATCGCCCGTGGCAAGCGCACCCGCAGCAGCGCTTGACGCGGGGTCATGCCGAACGCCGCAGCGGCTTCCATTTCGCCCTTGGGCACCGCCAGCAGGCCTCCGCGAATCACTTCACCGACATAGGCGCCCACCGACAGCACCAGGGCAAACACAATGTACCAGTAGCCGTCACGCAGGAACGGCCACACAAAGCTGCCCCGAATCATCGGGAACTGGGCGAACAGGCTGCCCAGGCCGTAGTAGAAAATGTAGATCTGGATCAGCAGCGGCGTACCGCGCAGCACACTGGTGTAGGCCAGCGCACTGCGCGCCAGCCACTTACGGCGTGACAACCGCGCCAGCGCCACCAGCACCGCCAGGGCAAAACCCAGCACCGCGCTGATCAACAGCAACGACAAGGTGGCCTGCAAGCCCTTGGCGATCAGCCCCGCATAGTAACTTATCCACTCAGGCATGCGCGCCTCACTCGACAACCGGCATCCAGCGACGAATACGTCGCTCCAGGCGCCCGGACAGGTAGTTGGAAGCCAGCGTCACCAGGTAATACAAGGCGGCGGCCGTGAGGTAGAACAGCAAATAATGACGTGTGGAACCCGCCGCCTGCTTGGCGGTGTACAGCAGCTCGTTGGTGCCGACCACGCTGATCAAGGCGCTGTCCTTGATCAGGTTGATCCACAGGTTGGACATGCCCGCCAGCGCGTACGGCGCCATGATCGGCAAGGTCACCCGGCGAAACAGGCCAACGCCGCTCAAGCCAAAGGCTCGCGCCGCTTCTATCTGGCCGTGGGGAATCGCCAGGATCGCCGCGCGGAAAATCTCCGACGCATAGGCGCCCTGCACCAGCCCCAATACCAGGATCGCCACCAACGGCCCGCTGATGTTGACCTGGGCAAACCCCAGCCACAGCATCAAGGCGTTTAGGCCCATGGAGCCTGCGTAATACAGCAGCAGGATCAGCAGCAGTTCCGGCACCGCGCGAAACACCGTGGTGTAACCGCGCATCAACAGCGCAATCGGGCGCGGCGCACTGAGCTTGGCGCAGGCCACCACCAGGCCGATCAGCAAGCCCACGGCAAATGCGCCGACGGAGATTTGCAGGGTCATCCATAACCCTTTGAGCAGTGCGTTGCCCCATCCTTGGTCACCAAAGCTGAGGAGATCGAGCATTATTCGGTCTTCTGGGCGATTGGCTGGTAGGGGCTGTCACAGGTCTTGCTCACAAACGCCGGCGTGTCGCCGCGCTTGCACGGGCTGACCGACAGGCCGAAGTAGTGCTGGGACAAGTCGTCATAGTCCTTGCTCACCAGCAGCTCACCGATGGCCTTGTCCAGGCGGGCCTTGAGCGCGGTGTCTTCCTTGCGCAAACCGGCGCCGACGCCGCGCCCGATGATCGGGTCGTAGGGCACGCTGGCGATATGCGCCAGGCCGCTGGCTTCCGGGGTCTTGACCATCATGGCGATGGCGGTGTCGTCGGCCATCATGTAGTCGATACGCCCGGCGATCAGGTCGGCATTCGCCGATTCCTGGGTGTCGTAGTACTTAAGGTCAGCGATATTTTCGTAGTACTTCTTCAGGTAGTTGGCGCTGACTGTGGAGATCTGCACGCCGATCAGCTTGCCCTTGAGGCCTTCGGGGGTGATGTCCACCGTGGCGCCTTTGGGGCCTGCCACGCCCAGCAGTGAATCGTAATAGGCGCGGCTGAAGGCGATCTGTTTTTCACGCTCATCGGTGACCGACATCGAAGAGAAAATCACGTCGATTTTCTTCGCCAGTAACGACGGGATGATGCCGTCCCACGCCACTTCCTTGATCTGACACTCGGCTTTCATGCCTTCACACAGCTTGTGGATCAGGTCCACTTCAAAGCCCGACCACTGGCCGTTCCCACCTTTTACGGTGAACGGCGGATAGGGTTCGGCCGCCACCGCAAACACGATGGGTTTTTCTGCCGCCTGGGTAAAACCTGCGGTCAACATCAACACTGCACTGCCCAACCACGTTGCCATGCGTTTGCATTTCATGATTTGCCCCGTCTTTTTCTGGAGTTAGCGAGTTTGATGCGCGTTGACGAACTGTCGGCAACGCTCACTGCGTGGGTCGAAGAACACCGCGTCCGGCGTGCCGGTTTCTTCGATCAAGCCTTGGTGCAGAAACGCCACTTTGGACGACACATCCCGGGCGAAGGCCATTTCATGGGTGACCAGGATCATGGTGCGGCCTTCTTCGGCCAGGGAGCGGATCACCCGCAGCACTTCGCCCACCAGTTCGGGGTCCAGGGCTGAGGTGGGTTCATCGAACAGCATGACTTTGGGGCGCATGGCCAACGCACGGGCAATCGCCACACGCTGCTGTTGGCCGCCGGACAGGAACGCCGGGAATTCGTTGCGTTTGGCGGCCAGGCCAACGCGGTCGAGCAAGGCTTCGGCGCGTTCGATGGCTTCGGCACGGCTTTCGCGCAGCACCTGGGTGGGCGCTTCGATAAGGTTTTCGAGGACGGTGCGGTGCGGCCACAGGTTGAAGTTCTGGAACACCATGCCCAGGGTCGAACGGATGCGCACCAGTTGCTTGGCATCGGCCACCAGTGGCGCACCGGGCATGCCGTAATTGAGCTTGATGCTTTCACCGTCGACATGAATGCTGCCCTGGTCGGGCACTTCAAGCATATTGATGCAGCGCAGCAAGGTGCTTTTGCCCGAGCCGCTGGCACCGATCAACGAAATCACCTCACCTTCGTTGGCCGTAAGCGAGATGCCCTTGAGCACTTCGATATTGCCGAAGCGCTTATGCAGGTCGATCACCTCAATCATCTTGCGCGCTTCGACCGGCGCCAGCACTTCGATTTTTGGCGTCGGCGCCACACGCGGCTCACCGGCAAGCTTGGCGACAAACCCGGCGATACGCTGGCAGGCCTCAGCCAGGCGGGCTTCGCCCAAGGTGAACGACAGCCGCACAAACCCTTGCGCCGGCTCGCCAAACGCCGCGGCATCCAGCACCGACACGCCCGCCTCGCGGAACAGGCGCCAGGCAAAATCCAGTGAGCCCAGGCCCGTGCCGCGCACGTCCACCAGCACAAACATCCCGGCTTGGGGCGCCTGCACCTTGATGCCGGGGCACGCACTCAGGCCGGCCACGACCAGGTCACGGCGGCGCCGGTAGATATCGCGCATGCCCACCGTCACTTCATCATGGGCCAGCACCGCCGCCGTGGCGGCTTCCATCACAAACCCCGGCAAGCCGTAGAGCATGCTCAGCACCAGGGTTTCGGCGTGGCTGATCATGTCCGGCGAGGCGATCAGCCAGCCGGTTCGCCAGCCGGTCATGGCGTGGGATTTGGACAGGCTGCCGATCACGATGCAGCGCTCGGCCATGCCGGGTAACGCGGCGAGGCTGTGGTATTGGCCGTCGAACACCAGGCTTTCGTAGACCTCATCCACCACGACCCACAGGTCATGGGCAATGGCCAGGTCGGCTATCGCTTGCAGTTCCTGCGGGTTGAGCACCACGCCGGTGGGGTTGTTGGGGTTGGAGAAAAAGATGGCGCGGCTGCGCGGGGTAATGGCGGCGGCGAGCATGCGTGCATCCAGGCGAAACCCGGACTCCGGCGAGCACGGTACGCGCACCAGCGTGGCGCCGCTGGCGTTGAGTGTGGCTTCGTAGGTGACGTACATCGGGTCGAGCACCAGCACTTCATCACCGGCTTGCAGCAGGCACAGGGAACTGATGAACAACGCGTTTTGTGCGCCGGGCACGATGATCACGTTTTCGGCGCTCAGTGAGCGCGCCAGGGTCTTGCTGTAGCGCGCTGCGACGGCCTCGCGCAGGGCGCTGCGGCCCGGGATTTCGGTGTAGTGGGTGTCGCCGCTGTGCAATGCGCTGACAGCGGCGTCGGTGATGAACGACGGCGTGGCGAAATCGGGGTCGCCGACGCTGAGGATGATGATGTCTTCGCCCTGGCTTGCGGCCTGGAACGCTGCGTGGTGGATGTCCCAGGCGGCGACGCCCTGCCCTGCAATTCGTTCGACGAAGGGGGAAAACCGCATGCCAGAGCCTCTCGTTCAAGAAGAAAAAGCGCAAACCCGTTGGTGTGCTAACGGGTGGATGGGGTCAACATAGTGCAAACTGAACAGTCGTTCAATGGGTATGTTTGAGGGGGTGTCGTTTATCGAGTGAACAGGTCGTGAATAACATTTCCTGGGGATGGGAGCCTGAATTCTGCATAAGCTGAAAAGCTGCTTTTTTGTGGGAGTGTGACTCCGCTGTCGCTCTGGCCCTTACACCCTTGCGGAATTCGACATTGATGGGGGTAAGGATCAGATTGATAGAGGCTTACCGTTGGGTCATCAGGTCACAGCGAGGGTCTTGCAACTCCTCGGCTGAACCCAGGTTCAGTTCAGTCAAGGTGACGTGGGTGCTGAGCAACACAAAGCTGCCATCGTCGCGGGGCGCCATCAGCAGGCTGTACTGGCTCATGCTGCCGCCCTGGGCATCGACGTAGTCACGCAACACCTCCAGGGGGTCGCGCGCATCCGCGTCCGCCGCCGACAACGTGCGGGCACTGTAGGTGTGCCCCATCAGGCGCGTGGGCAGTACGCGCCACTGTTCATCGAGGCTGTCGCCCTGTTGGTTGAGGAAAGCGAAGGTATACGGGCGCAGGCAGGCGATGTGCAGGTGGAACTGGTTCTGCGAGCGCCCGTAGCGGGAGTTGATCGCCACCGAGACGAAAGCGTCCGGGATTGCTGCTACCAGGCCCGCCGACAGCACCGCACGGTGCCGCCAGGCCTGGGTAAAGTAATGCGGCAGCAGGTGACGACCCAAGGCCGGGTCTTCAATGCCGGTGATTTTATCCACGGGAATCAACAGGTCCTGGAACGGGCCGTTGCGGTCTTTGAGCAGGCTGTAGCCTCGGTCCAGATCCACCGCCAGGCACGGGCCGGGGTTTTGATGCTGTTGCTGGTCGGGTACACATTGCCGGCTGACGATACGCCACAACGCGTCGGGGTTGCCCCGCCATTGCCAGGCCCCCAGCAATGCCAGCACAGCGAGCAAACCACCAGCGATCTTGAATACGGTACCGCGCTTCATGCAAAAACCTCGACGAGCAGGGAGGGTGTTTTTGTGCCGACATCCCTGTCGTTAAGGCTAACGTTTGGCGGGGGCGAAAAATTCCGACCCGATTGGATCTTTTATTGCGCTGACAAGAATACGGTCGATATGTGTCAGATCATCGGCCGTCAGGTGCCAGCCAAACACCCCTTTAAACCGGGGCTGCGCCAATTGATGGACATGATCCGCATGAAAACCATCGGTTCGCAGTTAATGGAAACACATTGAACCTAGGTCGGGCAGGCTGGCCCAGGGGGGCGAAATATAGGGTAACGACTGAATCGGCGCGAGCAGGGAATCAAACTGAAGCGGCTGTTACGTAAGGGAAATACCTCGTTAGTTCAACGTCGAGGCTCTATTCCCACGCGCACAAGGTCAGCCCCCCTATGAACAGTATTTCCAGTCAGGTCATCGCACGCCCTGCGCCTGCTCCAACGTTGCCTCTGCTCCCCCCGCTCTCAAGGCAAAAGCGTGACACATCTGCCGCGCAGGAAGAGCAGGCCACCCCACGTGCCAATGGAGACAGCGAACTGGCAATGCAATACGCGATCGCCCTGAACCTGGCTGGCCGTCGTACTCAGGTTAACGACTTCGATCACATTCCTCCCCACTCCACCTTTGGCCAATGGTGGCGGCACTTGCATGATGCCTTCCAATCGCCCGATGTTCAGCAGTGGATCAAGGCCTCCGGAATTGACCCCGCCTCGATAAAAATCGATGCCAAATCAGGTCAGATATCCTTTTACCTTGAGCGTTCTCTTGACCCGCTACGCACGTTGCACACGCTGGGTCAGGACGACAGCCAGTGGGCTGCTCTGAGCGGGCCTATCCTTGAGGCCGCAAGCGTCATAGAGGGCGAAATTCCTTTTGCACCTCCCGTCAATAGCCCGGACGCACCCGTGCCCTGGAGGCTGGTCGGTCGGTTTTATCAGGAGCCACAGAACCTGACGCAGTCCGGCATGCTCAAGCGAGCGGACGAAATCAGCCACCGGACGTATAACTTCAATCCCCTCGACCCAACCCGCTTTGCGGACAAGATCCAGGCGCGCAGCGAAGAAACACTTCAGCATCAGAAAGCGGCGCTGGGTGACATTCACAACTGGCACCGGGCAGGCGCTGCACTGCAACGCCTGGCGATGGCCCTGGAAGATGGCAGTAAAGAGATCGAGGCACTCCAGACCGAGTTGAAACAGGCGCTGCCTCTGTCGGCAGTCAGCACCTATCGGGCCCCCGGCATTGGCGCCTCAAACGAAGTCAGCCTGCAGCAGTTTCTACAGGATCATGGCTGGGATATCCCCACCAACTCCGAGCAACTGGAGAACCTGGCCAGTGCCCTCCTCACGCCGAATTTCAAGGCCGCCCCCCATGGCAACCTGGGCGGCGCGCTGGCGTGGCCCGAACCGCTCGCGCCGGACGACCAGACACGACTGAGAAGTTATATCAGCGAGGGGAAATTCGGCGACCTCAGTTTAAAACCCTTCAAGAATGTCCTGGACTATCTGCTCAACGGCCGAGCGGTCTCCGCGCAGGAACAGCGCAATCCCAGACAACTGATCGACAGTTTGATCAGTTCACCCCGGGGCGCGGCACTGGGCGAGGCCATTCAAGCCACATTCGAAGCGCGCTCCGTTAAAGGCAGTGCCAACGACTGGCTGCTGGCAGCCTTGGGCGTGGGGAAATACCCCAATGGCGGCGGTGCAACAAGTATTGATGGCTACCCACTGGTGTCGGCGAACAACAGCCACAAATCGCCATCGACGGTGGTCAAGGAGCTGGAGTCGCATATGCTCGCCGGCGGCCGCGCCGACTCCGCGCAAACAGCATCAGTACAGGCCTACGCCATGCTTGCCAGTCGCGCGCCGCAGTTTCTGGTCGAGGGTATCCCCAAAGAGGTGACGGTGGGCTCACACAGCTGGGTCAGCTTCACCACGGCGGTTGCCCGCGTGGAAGCAAAAGCGCCGGGCGCGACAGCCAAAATGGACTATGCGCAAATCATGCTGGCGGCCGACACTGCACCGATCTCGCACGAGGAAAGGCAGATTGAATATGCTGCCCAGAACGAAGGGATCAAAGCATGGGCTGTTGCCAATGGTTTGGGCTATCCAACGAGTGATACCGACTTGGATGAGGTGCGCAAGGCCTACGACCTGCATGTCGGCGAAATGAGCGAAGCGGCCGCACTGCCAACCCCCGAGGCGCCGACCACCAAAGCCATTGCGCTCGAACATCTGAAAAAAACCTTCCCCGACATGGACCCCGCGCTGTTTGAGCAAAAGTGCATTGAGTCCAAACCCTACACCTACCAATTCCCCGGCCCCTACTCACTGTTGGACCTGTACATCGATGGCAGAGCGCTCAGGTCCCCACCACCGGACTCCGACAGAGGTGAGCGCGGGGCGTGGGTCTCATCATCAGACAAAATTGATATCAACGATGCACTGGCAAAACTCAAACCCCTGCCGGATCCCGTCAAGCAATTCAACGCGGACTTTCGCGAGTACGCTGATTCCGTGAAGAAGATCACGTCGGCGCAACTCAAGTTTCTGATTTCCAAACTGCCTCTGGAAGACCGGCAGAATCTGGAGTTCGGTGAAATCGCCGTGCGCAGAGAAATTGACTACGATAGCCCCAGTCATCCCCTGCGTACTGAAGAAGGGGTGCTGTTGGTCGAGACCCGACGCACTGTCAACGGCCAAATCAATGTCATGACCTACGCCATCGACCGACTGAAGGGCACTGTCACCCGGCGGCCGGGCAAGGTTTATAAAGAAAGCCAACCCTCCGAGGGTTGGTATTCTGCCCGAGGCAAACGATACGACCGAATAAAACCCGAGGGTGAGTACCCCGCAGGGATAACGCAAGAACGCGAAGGCGCTACAGGCGTACCGAAGAACTTTGCCAGCGCCAGAACCCAGTACCTGGTCGATGCAATGGTCGAGGACATGGAGTTGCCTGCGTTGGGCGCCTACTCCAGGGGAACCACGACCTTTCAGACTGAACACCGCACTGTCGAAACTATTCGCGAGGTCATACTGGGCCTGATCCCGTTCAGGTCCGCCATTAAGAACTTCAACGAAGGCAGGACGGCTGACGGCGTTGTCGACCTGGCGTTCGATATCTTTGGTTTCGTGGTCGGCGTCGGCTCCGCCGCCAGGGCCGCGAGAGCTTCGTTCGCCGGTGCTTCCGCGCTGTCGAAAGCTGCCAAGGTGTTTAAGATTGTTGGACGGGCGGCAGCAAGCTCGCTCAATCCGTTGGGGGGTGTTGATGACCTCGCGCGCGGGGCTGCAAGGGGGGTGAAGTTTGTAGCGGGCAACGCCCACAAAGGCGTCAATTACCTGCGCGGTTCTTACCGCAATGTCGACCTGTTGAAATTGGCAAAAAAGGCCGATATCGCTGAAGGAACATTCAGGGCTACCAACAGTGCTCACCCCAGTAAGGCCCTGGCTAAATTCGATGAGGCGACCCGGAAGTGGTACGCCGTGGATCCGCGCACGCAACAGGCCTATGGCACACCGCTGGAGAACTTTGTCCCGGCCGTGCCCACGCCCGGCGACGCGAACAGTTTGCGCGCAATCGCCAGCGACGACGCCATCCGGACCGCAAGCCAGCAGCACGGCCTGGCAGCCACCGGGACGACCAGGGTGGGGCAAGCGACAGTCGAGCGCCAAGCCGTAATGTTTCAGGGCAATTGGCATGAATACGATGCGGTGAAGCAGCGCGCGATTGGCCCCCCCTTGAAAGACTTTCAACCCAACCGCGTGGCTGCCAGTGGAGATGTACGCTCGCTGGACGACCTGCACGGCTATGAAGCCCGCTACATCGCGGCGGACGAGTTATCGACCACGGGCTTGCAGAACAACGTGTTTGTCGGGCGCAGTAAACGGGAATATGTGAAGGTTGATGGCAGGCTCTTTGAGTCCCAGGTCAAAGACGGCCAGCGCGTCATCCGCCACCCGGACGGCACGAGCCCCGCCATACCTGTCAAGGATCTTGGCCCTTCAGGGTGGGCCCCTATCTCCCGCTCCGAACGCCTGCTGGGAGGCGCCAGTGGAGCACCGACGCCTTTCAGATTGGGGGATGGGGTCTTCGTCGTGCCGATGGACGATATTAAACGCGTGGAAACTTCAGGCAATCCTTTCAGGGTCAATTACAAAAACGTTGATCAGGAAGTTCTCTTCGACAGCACAGCCGGTGCATGGAGAAGTACCCACGAACAAGGTAAGCACTATTACTGGCGAAGCGCCAAAGGCCAATGGCAACGGGGAACACTTGAAGAATCCAGAAAGGCTAAAAAAGCCACCGACCACCACTATAACTTTGTTGATATTTCGTCGATCCCCAGAATTCCCACACAACTGGCTCCTGTGCCCAAAACACTGAATTACTTTTGGGCGGGCCAGGAAATCCCCGCCCACTTGGTGGAAAACATGGCCAAAAACGCTTCCCGAGCCCCCGGGTATAAATCAGTCCTGCACGTGGACGCCGACAGCCCTGCTGTTTTTAAACAAATCGAAAGCAAATTGAAGGAGAAAGTGCCTGGCGTGACGGTGCTGAACCTTAATGAAGATGCCGCATTCAAACAGTTGAAGAACGGTGAAATGTACAGCTATTTCCGACAAGGCCAAGGGAAGAATCTGGCCGCCGCTTCGGATGTAGCCCGCTACCCGATCATGAATAAGCACGGTGGTTTTTATCTGGACACCGATGATCTCATCCAAAGCAACGTCGATGCCGTCGATATAGCCGCAGGTGCCGACGATGTGCTGCTCGGTTTGCCCGTGACACATCAAGTGGCCGATTATAAAACGTTCTATAACACCAGTAACTTTGCTACGCGCCCCGGCAACCCGGTGCTTGACGAGATGATCAGGGAGATGAATAAACGGTTTTCGGCTAACAAATCCTACTTTACGAACAATCGACCGACGGTCACCCGCGGCGCCGATGGCAGCGTCCAATTCACCCCGGAGTTCAAGGAATACGAGGCAAAAATATTCGATACCGTAGGGCCGAATATGTTTAACGACACGCTTAAAACGAAAAGGCCCGACATGTACGACTTGGGTTTGGATGGCCTCACTAAAGAAGCAACGTTGGTCGATGGCAAACTCGTGTCGCAGGGACCGGTCGTCAACATTCAACAAAGGATGAGTGAGGCCTATGCGCATCAGGGCATGGTGGTGCCAATCATAGCGCCCGTACAGATCAAGCAGACCAAGGAGCATTACTTCCCGCTTCGCTACAAATTCAATGTGAAAGTGGGGGCCGACCATTCCTGGATCAATACCTGATCGAATCTGATTGAACCTGCACCGAGCCGTGGTCCTCCAACCGAGATAGACCACGGCCCGGTACATGCTCGATGACGTTTATTTTATGGATGGCCGTACTCGGCGCCGTACTGCTCACCCTCGCCCTCACCTCCTCCTACCTGCGCTGGATGCCGGTGACCACCTCGGCGGTGTGCCTGCTGCTGGGCGTTGCCATTGGCCCGCTGGGCGTCGACCTCCTGGGCTTGGATATCAAAGGCTCGGCGCGCTGGATGGAGCACCTGACCGAAGTCGCGGTGCTGTTCTCTCTATTTGTCAGCGGCTTGAAACTGCGCCTGCCGCTCAAGCATCGTACCTGGCGCGTAGCGTTTGGCATGGCCGGGCCGGTGATGCTGCTGACCATCCTTGGTGTAAGCCTGGCGCTGCATTATGTGTTTGCGTTGTCCTGGGGCGTGTCGCTGCTGGTCGGCGCGATTCTGGCACCGACCGACCCGGTACTGGCCGGGCTGGTCCAGGTCAATAATGCCCAGGACTATGACGCGCTGCGGTTCGGCTTGTCCGGTGAGGCCGGTTTGAATGACGGGACCGCCTTTCCGTTTGTGATCTTTGCCCTGCTGTTTATGCAACACGGCGGATTTGATGGCGACTGGTTCGGTGGCTGGGTCCTGAAAAACCTGGTGTGGGCGGTCCCCGCCGGATTGTTGATCGGTTATTGGATGGGGCGTGGTATCGGCCGTGTGACCCTGTGGTTGCGTATCACCCATGCCGACAGCACCTTGTCCCCCAACGACTACCTGACCCTGGCGCTGATTGCCCTGGCCTATGTGGCCGCCGAGGCCGTGGGCGGTTACGGCTTTTTGTCGGTGTTCGCCGCCGGGCTGGGTTTGCGCCAGGCGGAGTTCCGCTCCACGGGGCACTCGCAGACGCCCTCGGAGCATTTGGCGTTGCCGGTGGTGGGCCATCTGGAAGTGGAACCTGAGCGGGCCCTGCAAGGCGATGTCAGCGAACTGCAAGATACGCAAATTGCTGCCGGCGTGATGATGGGCGACATGCTCTCGTTCGGCAGTTTGGTGGAGCGCTCGATGGAAGTATTCCTGGTGACCGTGCTGGGCATTGTGCTGGCCAGCCACTGGGATTGGCGCGCGCTGCCGGTGGCTGCGCTGCTGTTTTGCGTGATCCGGCCATTCAGCGTACTGGTCATACCCTGGGGCCGCCTGATCAGCACGCGGCAGCGCGGCTTGATGGGCTGGTTCGGCATTCGCGGTATCGGCAGCATTTACTACCTGTTCTACGCGCTCAACCACGGGCTGGTCGGCACCAGCAGCGCGTTGGCGGTAAACCTGACGATTTCAGTGGTCGCCTTGAGCATCGTCGTTCATGGCCTGAGCACCCAACCGATGCTTGCCTGGTATGAACGACGCGCCAAGGCGAACCCTCAGTCCTGATGTTCGGTGTTGCCTACATCCGCGGCATCATCCAGATCGTTGAGCGGTACTTCTGCATCATCCATCAATGAGCCCGGGTCTTCGTTGCCCGGGTCATTGAGTTCTTCTTCATCATCGAGTTCCTGGGACATGACTGTCTCCTCTAACCGCCTTGGGTGTCGATATCAGCATCGGTTTCAGGCTTGGGCGCACGCTCAGGCTTGAAGTCTGGACTGTAGTCGTTTTCCCGCGCTTTGGGGTCGCTGGCAGGCTTCGGGTCTTTGGGCGCATGGGCAGCGGTGCCGGGCGCCGGCTCGCCGCCATCGATGGCCGGGTCGTTACGGTTGCTGGTTTGGGGGTCGTTGCTGGTGTTCATAAATCACCTCTGTGTAAAACGCACAGTGCGTAAAGTTAAGGTTCCAGCCAGCGCCACGAAGTTCAAATTGCTTAAGACACCGGGTTATCCACCTGGATATAAAACGCATAGGCGCCCAGCAGCACCCAGAACACCATGAACAGCCACGGCGCACGCATGGAGAACAGCAGCGACTTGCGATAGCCCTTATGGGACGACTCGGTCTCGCAGAACAGCGGTGAATCGTCATAGGCCAGGCCCATCACCGGCTCGCTGCGCAGCAACTCGCTCTGCTTGTAGTGCCAGTGGTCGATGATTTCGTAGGCGGCACGAATACCCGGCCAGGCGTTCAGTGAGCTGAGAATGCCGAGGGCGGCCAGAAACGCCGGCACGATCAAAGTAAAAAACTTGCCCCACTCCGGGTTCAGGTTGCCCATGCCGGAGACAAACGCGATCACCAGGAACGACTGGGCCGTGAGGTAAGCGTCGGTGCGGTTGGCCAGGATGCTGGTTTCGTACTGGATTTCACGGCGGTAGAAGTCGAGGCGGTCCTTGGGCGAACCGAAGATCTTGGCATTGTGTTCGCTGTGATCGTCCACGGCAGCGGCCGGGGTATTGGCAGAGATGATTCTGGGCACGACGTGCTCCACAAGGTGACGAAACTTGTTAGAAGAATCGGGCCTGGGTGAAGTTCAAGTTTGTTCCTGCACCAATTGAGCGCATGCACTGCACCCTTGTAGTGAGCGGGCTAGTGCGGCGAGCGCTTTTGTAGCGAGTGAGCTTGCTCGCCACAAGGTAATCACTCCCTTGACACCGTTCCGGCACAGGCATTGCTTAATGCATTCATCTGCCCGGATACAGGAGCATTCGTTACCCCCCGACCCAGAGCCGACCCCATAAGAAAGTAAGGACCAGGCCCGTTGGCACCGTCAGCCACAGGCTCATAAAAATATGCGTTTTTTTAAGCGGCAGTGCCACCCAAGGCAACCCTGGGCACTGACAAGGTACTGGAATGGCTCGATCTTTCTTTGATGAAATGAATGACGCAAACGGCGCCTGCCGTGCGCACTATCAGGATTTCTCCCGCTGGCTGGCCAATACGCCGCCGGAACTGTTGGCCCAACGGCGTCGCGAGGCCGATTTGCTGTTCCACCGCGCCGGGATCACCTTCACCCTCTACGGCGACGAACAAGACACCGAGCGCCTGATCCCCTTCGACATCATCCCGCGCAGTATCCCCGCCAGTGAATGGGCCGTGATCGAACGCGGCTGCATCCAGCGCGTGAATGCGCTGAACATGTTCCTCGCCGATATCTATCACGACCAGCGCATCATCAAGGCCGGGATCATCCCGGCAGACCAGGTGCTGGGCAACGAGGGTTATCAGAAGGCCATGGTCGGGCTGGACCTGCACCGCGATATCTACTCGCATATTTCCGGCGTGGACCTGGTACGCGACGGCGACGGCACCTACTACGTGCTCGAAGACAACCTGCGCACCCCCAGCGGCGTGAGCTATATGCTCGAAGACCGCAAGATGATGATGCGCCTGTTCCCGGAAGTGTTCGCCAAGCAGCGCATCGCGCCGGTGGACCACTACCCCAACCTGCTGCTCAAAACCCTTAAAAGCGCCAGCCGGCTCGATAACCCCAACGTGGTCGTACTGACGCCGGGGCGCTTTAACAGCGCGTTTTTCGAACATGCGTTCCTGGCGCGGGAAATGGGCGTGGAGCTGGTCGAAGGCGCCGACCTGTTCGTGCACGACCTGAAAGTGTTCATGCGCACCACCGACGGGCCCAAACCGGTGGACGTGATCTACCGGCGTATCGACGACGCCTTCCTCGACCCCAAGGCCTTCAACCCGGATTCCATGCTCGGCGTGCCCGGCCTGGTCGCCGCTTACTGCGCCGGCAATGTGGTGCTGGCCAATGCGATCGGCACCGGCGTGGCCGACGACAAGTCGATCTACCCCTATGTGCCGGAAATGATCCGCTTCTACCTGGACGAAGAACCGGTTTTGCAAAACGTGCCAACCTTCCAGTGCCGCAAGCCGGATGAACTGTCCCACGTGCTGGCCCATCTGCCCGAACTGGTGGTCAAGGAAACCCAGGGCTCCGGCGGCTACGGCATGCTGGTCGGCCCGGCGTCGAGCGCCGCCGAGATCGAGGACTTCCGCCAACGCATCAAGGCACGCCCTCACGCCTACATCGCCCAGCCGACCCTGAGCCTGTCCACCTGCCCCACCTTCGTCGAAAACGGCATCGCACCCCGGCACATCGACCTGCGCCCGTTCGTGCTCTCGGGCAAGGAAACCCGCCTGGTGCCCGGCGGGTTGACCCGTGTGGCGTTGAAGGAAGGCTCGTTGATCGTCAACTCGTCGCAAGGCGGCGGAACCAAGGACACCTGGGTGGTGGAGGGCTGAGTATGTTGAGTAGAACCGCCGCAGATCTGTACTGGATGTCCCGTTACCTGGAACGTGCCGAGAACCTGGCGCGCATGTTGGAAGTCAGTTATTCGCTGTCGTTGATGCCCCAGGCCGGGCGCAGTGACGGGCTGGATGAACTGGCCATGTCGCTGCTCAGCAGCGGCACGCTGGACAGCTACCTCGAACGCCATAAACAACTGGACGCCGAACGCATGCTGCACTTCTTCGCCCTCGACGAAGAAAACCCGGCCAGCATCTACAACTGCCTGCGCGCGGCCCGTGGCAATGCCCACGCCGTACGCGGGCGCATCACCGCCGACATGTGGGAAAACCTCAACGCCACCTGGCTGGAAATGCGCAGCATCGCCGCCGGCGGCCTGGCGCGCCATGGCATCAGCCACTTCTGTGACTGGGTCAAACAGCGCTCACACCTGTTTCGCGGGGCCACCTCCGGCACCATCATGCGCAATGACGCCTACCGGTTTATTCGCCTGGGCACCTTTGTCGAGCGTGCGGACAACACCTTGCGCCTGCTGGATGCGCGCTACGAGATGTTTGGCGAGGAATCGGAGGAAGTCAGCGACCTTTCGGCACGCGGCTACTACCAGTGGAGCGCCCTGCTCCGTGCGCTTTCATCGTTCGAAGCCTATACCGAGCTGTACCCGAATGCGCTGAATGCGCGCTCGGTTTCGCAGCTGCTGCTGTTACGCAGTGATGTACCTCGCTCACTGCATGCGTGCATCGAGGAGTTGAGCCATATCCTCGCCGATTTGCCCGGCAGTTACGGGCGCACAGCCCAGCGCCTGGCGGCCGAGTTCGAAGCGCGCCTGCGCTATACCGGCATCGATGAGATCCTGGAGGACGGCTTGCACAGTCGGCTCACGGACTTTATCGACACCGTGCGCGAACTGGCGCGGGCGATTCACAGCTCCTACCTGGAAGTGGTGTGAGTGCATTCGGGTTACTTATCTGTCAATTCGGGTGATTGACCCTGCTTGAGTGCCGCTCTTATGTTGGGCAGGTGAACGACCTTCCCAACATAAGAACAGGTACAGCCCATGTCCGAACTCCACCTGAATCCCGCCGCCGCCCACACCCTGCAACGCTGGCACGCCATGCTGGCCACTCGCGACCTCACCGCCCTGCCCGAACTGCTCGCGCCTGACGCGGTATTCCGCTCGCCCATGGCCCACACGCCCTACCCCGGCGCGCCGGTGGTGTCGATGATTCTCAACACGGTGATCAAGGTGTTCGAGGATTTCGCCTATCACCGTGAACTGGCGAGTGCCGACGGGCTTAACGTGGTGCTGGAGTTCAGCGCACGCGTGGGCGAAAAACAGCTCAAGGGCATCGATATGATTCGCTTCAACGAACAGGGGCAGATCGTCGAGTTTGAAGTGATGGTGCGCCCCTTGAGTGGGCTGCAGGCACTGGGTGAAGAGATGGGCCGCCGGCTGGCGCCGTACCTGGCCAAGGCCAAATCCTGATGACGATCGTTCCCACGCTCCGCGTGGGAATGCCTCTTGTGACGCGGAGCTTCACGTCTTGGGACGCGGAGCGTCCTGGGCTGCATTCCCACGCAGAGCGTGGGAACGATCAGTCCGGGTGGTTATTGGTTTTTGACTAATACCGGCTCGGCGCGGTACTGGTCGGGGAACAGTTTCTTGAGTTGCGCCACCTTGGGCAAATCATTGATTACGATGTAAGGGTAAGACGGGTTCTCGGTCAGAAAGTCCTGGTGATAGGACTCCGCCGGATAAAACGTCTTGCCCGTCTCGACCAGGGTCACGATCGGCTTGTCGAAGGCTTTGGCGGCGTCCAACTGGGCGATATAGGCCTGGGCGACTTTTTGCTGTTCGGCATTTTGCGCGAAAATTTCCGAACGGTACTGGGTGCCGCTGTCCGGGCCCTGGCGGTTCAGTTCAGTGGGGTTATGGGCCACCGAGAAGTAGATCTGCAACAGCTTGCCGTAACTGACTTTGCTTGGGTCGTAAGTCACCGACACCGACTCGGCGTGGCCGGTATCGCCGTCGCTGACCGACTCGTACTGGGCCGTGTTTGCCGCGCCGCCGTCATAGCCGGACACGGCGTTTTTCACGCCTTGCACATGCTGGAACACGCCTTGCACACCCCAGAAGCAACCACCGGCGAACACCGCGGTTTGCAGGTTGTCGGACTCGGCGGGCAGGTCCATGGCCGGTGGTGCGATCATCACCGCGTCATCGGCACCACCGAAGGAGAACGCCGAGCTTTGGCCGACGAAAGCGGCGAAGGCCAGCGCGGGTAAAAATTTGAGCAGCTTCATCACATTCACTCCAATGCAACTGAATAAACAGGGCCAAAATGTGGGAGCGGGCTTGCTCGCGAATGCGGTCCAACAGTCACAAAAGCTTTGGCAGATCGAACGCTTTCGCGAGCAAGCCCGCTCCCACACTGATTGGGTTATCACTTCATGTCAGGCTTAGCCGAAGGTGAAGGCATACGCCGACACATGCGGGTCGAGAAATTCGATGCTGAACGTGCGGTCTTTAACGCCGGCTGGCTGACGCACCAACTGGTACAGACGCTGCTCGGTCACCGTGCCACTGCCATCCGGCGCCACATCGGTGCCATGAGCATCGCCGGGCGCCTGGCCATCAATCGTCACCTTAAAGCGCACCGGCTTGCCATCGGCGCCAGGCCCCAGCACCAGGTGCAGGTCACGGGCATGAAAGCGGTAAACCACACGCCCACCGGCCTGGTCGAGGGTGGCTTGCTGGCCGCCGACATTCCATGGGCCTTCCAGGGTCCAGTTGTTCAGGGCCAGGTGGCCGGCCGCCGGGTAATTCACGACTTTGTCGGTGCCTAAGGTGCCGGCAGTGACGAAATTTTCCGCACGCTGAAAGCCCAGGTAGGTTTCCGGCGATTGCACCTCGTTCATGTCCGGCGCCTGCTGCACACCCTTGGCATCAGCCTCGATCAAGCCACCGGCGACGTGGCTTGCACCGGCCTCACGCAGCAGTTGCTGAATCACCCGCTCCGACTCGGCGTAGTCGCCTTCACCGAAGTGGTGATAACGAATCTGGCCCTTGGCATCGGCGAAGTAATGCGCCGGCCAGTATTGGTTGTTGAAGGCGCGCCAGATCTTGTAGTTGTTGTCGATCGCCACCGGGTAGGTGATGCCCAGGTCTTTCATGGCCTTGGTGACGTTATTCACATCGCGTTCAAAGGCAAACTCCGGGGCGTGTACGCCGATCACCACCAAACCCTGGTCTTTGTATTTCTCGGCCCAGGCTTTGACGTACGGCAAGGTGCGCAGGCAGTTGATGCAGGAGTAGGTCCAGAAATCCACCAGCACCACTTTGCCCTTAAGGGCCTCGGCCGTCAGCGGCGGGCTGTTAAGCCATTGCACCGCGCCCTCCAGCGGCGGCAGCGTGCCTTCGATCGGCAGTGTGTCGCTGTGGTTGGCCGCCGCCATCATGGCGCCACCGGCCATCATCGCCCCGCTCTTCTGTGCGGGCTTGGCGCTCAATTGATCCACCAGGCTTTGTTCCAGGCCGCCGGTTGAGGCGGTCGACAAGCGTGACAGCACGCCCGTGTCCAGGCCCAGGGCGATGGCAGCCACACCGGCCAGCATCAGCGCACCCAGGCCACGGCGCAGCCATTCACCGGCGCCGAGGGATTTTTTCATCAAGCCAAAGACTTTACCGCCGACCAGCAAGGCCAGGGCCAGGGAGGTGGCAGCCCCGGCGGCGTAAGCCAGCAAGAGCAAGGTAGTGCCGATGCTGGCCCCTTGCAGCGCGGCGCCGGTCAGCACCAGCCCCAAAATGGGCCCGGCGCAGGGTGCCCAGAGCAAACCGGTGGCCACGCCGATCAGGAACGACGCGCCCGGACGCGGTTTGGCATCGGCCCCGGCGGCTTCCGACAAGCGACTGCCGGCGGCCACCAAGGGCCGCGTCAGGCGCTCCGACAGGTGCGGCAGCAACAGCGTGAGCCCGAACAGGGCAACGCACAGCAACGCGAGCCAACGCCCGTATTGATTGACTTGCACCACCCAACCGCCGCCCACCGCAGCCAGTGAGGCCACCAGGGCGAATGTCACCGCCATCCCCGCTAACAGCGGCAAGCCACTGCGCATAAACGGCTGCCCGGTGCGAGCGAAGACAAAAGGCAGAACAGGCAGGATGCACGGGCTGACAATTGTCAGCACGCCGCCCAGATACGCGAGAACCAGCAGCCACATGGGATCGACCCTTATACGAATTAAAAATAGACATCGGCTTAAGCCGCCGTAAACGTCATGGCGACGCCATTCATGCAATAGCGCAGCCCGGTAGGCGCCGGGCCGTCGTCAAATACGTGGCCTTGATGGCCACCGCAACGGCAGCAGTGGATTTCCTTGCGCACCACGCCATAGGCAGTGTCGACATGGCTGGCGACCGCGTTGTCCAGCGGCTGCCAGAAGCTTGGCCAGCCGGTGTGGCTGTCAAACTTGGTGGTCGAGGAGAACAGCGGCAATGCGCAACCGGCACAGGCAAAGGTGCCGGCACGGTGTTCATCATTGAGTGCGCTGCTGTAAGGGCGTTCGGTGCCCTCCTCACGCAGCACGTCGAATTGCTCGGCCGTCAGCACGCTGCGCCACTGGGCTTGGGTGTGGTTGACCTCAAAGGTCTCGGCCGCTTCGACCTCGGTGACCATGTTCAGCTGTTTCAGCAGGCCTCCGGCCAAGACGGCGACGCCCAGGCCACCACCGGCCAGCAGCATTTGTCGACGTGAGTACATGGCGTTCTCCTCAATGAGCAATGTCGCCATCCTGAGCCTTGGACGGTCGCGAAATCCTCACGCAGAGTTAAACAATTCGTGATAACTACACTGTGTCAAAACCCGCACAATGCGCGGACTACAAGCAAAGGTTTTCTGTTATGGATCAGCCCAAACGTGTCCTGGTGGTCGAGGACGATGCCCATATTGCCGACTTGATCTGCCTGCACCTGCGCGACGAGCAGTTCGAGGTGGTGCACAGCGCCGACGGCACCGAAGGCCTGGGCCTGCTCGAGCAAGGTGGCTGGGATGCGCTGATCCTCGACCTGATGCTGCCCGGCGTCGATGGCCTGGAAATCTGCCGCCGCGCCCGCGCCATGGCGCGCTATACACCGATCATCATCACCAGCGCACGCTCCAGCGAGCTGCACCGCATCCTCGGCCTGGAGCTGGGCGCCGACGACTACTTGGCCAAGCCGTTCTCGATGCCGGAGCTGGTGGCACGGGTCAAGGCCCTGTTGCGCCGGGTCGACGCCATGGCGCGCAACCTGAAGATGGACGCCGGCAGCCTTGAGCTGGGCGCGTTGTTCATCAACCCGCTGACCCGTGACGCCACCCTGCAAGGCCAGCGCCTGGACCTCACGCCGCGGGAATTCGACCTGCTGTACTTCTTTGCCCGCCAGCCCGGCACAGTCTTTTCGCGCATGGACCTGCTCAACGCGGTGTGGGGCTACAGCCACGAAGGCTATGAGCACACCGTGAACACCCATATCAACCGGCTGCGCGCCAAGGTCGAGGTCGACCCGGCCAACCCGGCGCGCATCCTCACGGTGTGGGGCCGTGGCTACAAATTCGCCGAGAGCGCGCCATGAAGCTGACCCTGACCCAACGCCTGTCGGTGGTGTTTGCCGTGTTGCTGGTGATCTGCAGCGGCACCTCGGCCTGGCTGCAGGTGCGCTCCAACCACATGCATGAACTGGAAGTGGTGCAAGGTCTGTCCCGCGACTTGGCGGCGCACATTGCCCGCGACACCCAACTGATGGACGCCGACGGCCTCAAGCCGGATGCCGTGCGCAACCTGTTCAGCCAATTGATGCTGGTAAACCCAAGTGTCGAGGTGTACCTGCTTGATATCGACGGCCGCGTGGTCGGTAACGCCGCCCCCAGCGGGCATTTGCTGCGTGACCATGTGGACCTCGCGCCGGTTCGGCGCTTTCTCAGCGGCGCCATGCTGCCGATCCTTGGCGACGACCCGCGCAGCGTCGACGGGCGCAAAGTGTTCAGCGCTGCGCCGCTCAAGGCCAGCGGCCAGCAAACCGGTTTTCTGTACGTGGTGCTGCTGGGCGAAGCCCATGATGTGTACGACGCCAAGGACGCCACCGGCATGGCCTTGAAGATCGCCCTGTGGTCCATCGGCCTGATCGCCCTGCTGTGCCTGATGGCTGGCCTGCTTGCCTTTGCCTGGATCACCCGGCCACTGCGTCAACTGACCGACAAGGTCGGCCGGTTCGACATTAACGGCGCGCCGAAAGCCGCCGAAACGACGGTTCCCGAACTCGACAGCGGCGATGAAATCGCGGTGCTCGATCACGCCTTCGTGCAGATGCAAAACCGCCTGGGCGAACAATGGCGCGCCATTACCCACCAGGATCAGGAACGCCGCGAGATGGTCGCCAATATTTCCCACGACCTGCGCACACCACTGGCATCCTTGCATGGCTACCTGGAAACCCTGTCCCTCAAGGACGCGAGCCTGAGCCCCGAAGAACGCCGGCGCTACCTCGGCATCGCCTTGGACCAGAGCCGCAAAGTCGGCGGGCTGGCCCAGTCACTGCTGGAGCTGGTGCGCCTGGAGCATGGTTTTGTGCAGCCGGTGATTGAGGGCTTTTCGCTGCCGGATCTGGTGCAGGACATCTTCCAGAAGTTCGAACTCACCGCCGAAGCCCGCGCCATTACCCTCACCGCCACGCTACCGCCCAAAGTGCCGACGGTGTTGGCCGACCTGGGGTTGATCGAGCGGGTACTCACCAACCTGCTGGACAATGCGCTGCGCCATACGCCGGTGAATGGCGAAGTCGAGGTGATCCTGGCCCCCGAGGCCGGTGCCGTGGCGGTCATCGTCAGCGACAGCGGCCCGGGAATCGATGCCGAGCTGCGCGAAGGCTTGTTCCTGCGCGCGTTCACCATCGGCGGCGCACGCCGCGATGGCGGCTTGGGCCTGCGCATCGTGCACCGCATTCTGCAATTGCATGGGCGCAGCATCCAGTTGGTGGAACGCCCTGGGCACGGTGCAACCTTCAGGTTCTCCCTGGAAACCCGCGCATCCGTGCGTTGACTGGCTTTCCTGTGGGAGCTGGCTTGCCTGCGATAGCATCAACTCGGTGTACCTGACACACCGAGGTGTCTGCATCACAGGCAAGCCAGCTCCCACATTTTCCACCGAATTCGGCCTGAACTAATGTTCCAGCCGTTACATCCCTTACACCGCCCACCAGCGCGGCAACAACTGCCGCACACGGGCTTCGCCAAAGCGGTCATCGATCAACATCACCACGCCCCGATCCTGCTGGCTGCGGATTACCCTGCCTGCCGCCTGCACGACCTTTTGAATGCCGGGGTACAAATAGGTGTAGTCGTAACCCGCGCCGAAAATCGCGCCCATGCGCGCTTTCATCTGCTCGTTGACCGGGTTGAGCTGCGGCAAGCCCAGTGTGGCGATAAACGCGCCGATCAAGCGTGTGCCGGGCAAATCGATGCCTTCGCCAAACGCGCCGCCCAGCACCGCAAAGCCGATGCCCCGGCTGTGCTGGGTGAACTGGTCCAGAAACCCTTGGCGCTCGGCCTCGGCCATGCCGCGTGACTGCAACCACAGCGCAATCTGCGGGTGCCGCTCGGCCATCAACTGCGCCACCTGTTGCAGGTAATCAAAACTTGAGAAAAACGCCAGGTAGTTGCCCGGCTGCTTGGCAAACTGCTCGGCAATCAACTCGACAATCGGCGCCAGGGAGGCTTGGCGATGCACAAAACGCGTGGAGATGGCATCAATGATGCGCACCTGCAGTTGCTCGGCCTGGAACGGCGACTCCACATCGATCCACGCGGTATCCCCAGGCAAACCGAGCAAGTCGGCGTAATAGTGGCGTGGGCTTAAGGTCGCGGAGAACAGCACACTGCTGCGGGCGGCGGTCAACCTGGGGCGGATGAATTCGGCGGGCACCACATTGCGCAGGCACAGGGTCGAGGCGCTGTGCTTGCCGAACTGGCGCTTGCTGATATCAAAGATGAAGTGTTCATTGAACAGCTCCGCCACCTTGGCAAACTGCAGCGCCTCGAAATAGAAGGCTTGCAGGTCGCCGCTGAGGGCTTCGGGGTGGTCGTTGAAATAATCGCCCATGGCGCTGCTGCACAGGCTCAAGGCCTGGAGCCATTTGTCGGGTTTGCCGGCGTAAGCCTGGTACGGCGCGAGCTGGTCCTTGTTCACGGCGTTCCATTCGCGGTTCAGGCGCTGCAAAGGTTTTTTCAGCGGCTGCGGGGCGCTGTCGCGCAGGGTCTTGAGGCTGTACTGGTCGAGGCTGGCGCTGTACATCGAGCGGGCGCGCTCCACCAGGTTGTGGGCCTCGTCCACCAGCACGGCGGCGCGCCATTGGTTCAACTGGGCCAGGCCGAACAGCATGGCGCCGAAGTCAAAATAATAGTTGTAGTCGGCGACCACCAGGTCGGCCCAGCGTGCCATTTCCTGGCTCAGGTAATACGGGCACACCTCATGGGCCAATGCCACCTCGCGCAGGTTGCGCTGGTCCAGCAGGCGCACCTTGGACGCTGCCACGCGTGCCGCCGGCAAGCGATCATAAAAGCCCTTGGCCAACGGGCAGGAATCCCCATGGCAGGCTTTGTCCAGGTGCTCGCAGGCCTTGTCGCGCGCCACCAGTTCAAGCACGCGCAACGGCAAGTCGGGGCTGCTGGTGTAGAGCACGTGCGCGGCGTCGAGGGCCAGCTTGCGGCCGGGGGTCTTGGCGGTGAGGAAAAACACCTTGTCCAGCTGCTGCGGCGCCAACGCCTTGAGCATCGGAAAGATCGTGCCGACGGTCTTGCCAATCCCGGTAGGCGCCTGGGCCATCAGACAACGGCCGGTGCTGACGGCCTTGTAGACCGACTCGGCCAATGCACGCTGGCCGGTACGAAACGCGGCATGGGGAAACGCCAGGGCCTGGGCGGCATGGTTGCGCGCCTCGCGGTGCAACATTTCCTGGTGAGCCCAGCCGAGGAACAGCGCACATTGCCGGTTGAAGAACTGCTCAAGGTCGGCCGCTTGAAAACGCTGGTTCAGCAAGGTCTCGCCTTCGCCGACAATATCGAAGTACACCAGCGCCAGGTCGATCGCTTGCAGGCCGAGTTTGTGGCACATCAGCCAGCCGTACACCTTGACCTGTGCCCAATGCAATTGGCGGTGGTTGGCGGGCTGGGCATCGAGGTCGCCGCGATAGGTTTTGACCTCTTCCAGGCGATTGCTGTCCGGGTCGTAGCCGTCTGCCCTGCCCCGCACCTTGAGCTGCTGGTACTCGCCTTCCAGCGCCACTTCATTCTGGTAATGGGCGCTGCGGCGCGAGGCTACGGTGCGATGGCCGATGATGCCTTCCTGGGCGCTGGGCGACGGCGTAAAGCGCAGGTCCAGGTCGCCGACCTTGGCCGTGAACTCGCACAGCGCGCGCACCGCAACGTTGTAGCTCAAGCGGTTTGCGCCCAGCGCACATAACAGACGGTGACCGGCATCTGGTACTCGCCGCAGAACTCCAGCCAGCGCAGCTGGTTGTCCTGCAGGCGGTCGCCGGGGCCTTTGACTTCGATCATGCGGTAGCTCTTTTGCGCCGGCCAGAACTGGATCAGGTCCGGCATGCCGGCGCGGTTGGCGCGGATATCCAGCAGCAGGCGTTCAAACCAGTAACGCAGGTGTTCAGCCGGCAGGCAGGTCAGGGCCTGTTCCAGCAGCTCTTCGCTGAGCAGGTTCCAAAACACGAATGGCGACTGGATGCCCCATTTGTCGACGTAGCGCTGGCGGATGGTGGTTTTGTAACGCTCATCCGTGAGCTGTTCGAAGCAGGCGGCGAACAACGCTGCGCGACGTTGGTGAAAGTCCTCGCTGTGCAGGTCCACCGGCCCACGCTGGAACGGGTGAAAAAACGACCCCGGCAGCGGCGCGAAAATCGCCTCCCAGCACAACAGCCCGAACAGCGAATTGATCAACCCGTTTTCGACGTAATGCACCGGCGCATCGGGCTCACTCAAATGCGCCTGCACGCAGGATTCCACCGACATCAGCGGCGCCTGCACCAGCGCCAGGTCCAGGCGCGTGACCTCACGCGGCTTGACCTTGGGCAGCGCCGGCTCGCCGAGCTTGCGCCGCAGGCGTGGCAGCACGCGCAGCAGGTGTTGCTGTTCGGCAGCGCTTTGCGGTGCTTGCTGCGCCGCACACGCCAGGGCCATGGCTTGCGCGTAATCCTCCTGGCGTTCGAGCACGCGAATCAAGCGCGAGCGCGCGCCGGGATAGGCGCAATCACGGTAGATCTGCGCCGCCAATTCCAGCTCGGCACTGCGCTCGCAATATTGGCCGATCTGGAACAGCAATTTAGCCCGGCGCTTTTCCAGCCACGGGTTGTCGGTGGCCAGCCGCACGATCTGCGCCAGTACCTCGTCCAACGCCTGCCCGGCTTCGAAGGCTTGCTGGCATTGGTGCAGGAACAGAAAACCGTGCACATCGTCACGGCTACGCAAGCCACGGGACTCGGCGCAGAACTCGACTTTTTCGTAGGTGTAGATGCCCAGGTCCGCCAGCACGAACTCCGACCAGTCCTGGTGCAGGTTGCCGAAGAACATCAGCCGCAGGCGGTCGCACAGGTCCATCACGGTGAGGCTGTAGAGCGTGTCGCTCAGCTTGGGGCACCACTGGGCAAAGCTGCGTGACTCAGGGAACTGCGCCGCCAGCCCTTGCAGCCAGTCGGCCTTCTTGCCTTTGGGCTGGTCAATCCAGGGCGCGAAGGCGGCGAGGATTTCGCTTTTTTGCAGCAGCGCGAACAGCTCATCAACACTCACCGGGCTCAGGTTTTCGACCCAGCCCTGCTGCACCAGCGCCAGCGCCGCCGTGTGGGTGCAGCCGATTTCCAGGTAATTGAGCTTGCTCCCGCGAAAATGCACCCCTTTGCGCATCACCATGCGCACCAATAACGCCTGGGACGGCTGCGGCAACCTGTCAAATTGCTGAATAAACTGCATTTCGTCCGGGTCGAGCAAATCGGCATAACGCTGCCCCAGCCACAGCAGTACTTGGCGGAAGTTATGCAGGTAATACAAGGGGTCGTCGAGGGGGTTGGCCATGTCGCGCACTGATCAAATACTGGTTATGCATACAGAGTGCCGCCAGTGGCGGGCTGTTGCAATCAGTAATAGATAAATGGCCCACGCAACTTTTTGTATAAAAGTGATCAGATAGGACAGTTGATGGCGTAACATTTGTGGCCCGAAGCCTCAGGCGCGGGACTTTTCAGGGTTAAAGGTAAGGGTAATGAACATGAAGAATTTGGGTCTGCCGCTGGTTGCACTCACTTTTCTGCTGATGGCCGGTTGCTCCACGCAAACCGTAGTGACATTGCAAAATGGCACGCAGTATTTGACCAAGGACACCCCCAAGACCAAGACAGCCGATGGGTTCTATGAATTCACCGACATCGCCGGCAAGCACATCCGCATCAAGGCTGATGACGTAGCCACGGTACGCAGCGAAAAGTGAAAGCAAACGCCTGAACATGAAAAGCCCCGCCATGCGGGGCTTTTTCTTGCCTGCTTGATCGTTTCCACGCTGCGCGTGGGAATGCAGCCCAGGACGCTCCGCGTCCCAAGGCGTGACGCAGAGCGTCACAAGAGGCATTCCCACGCAGAGCGTGGGAACGATCAGTACGCGTGAGGCCTGCCGACCCCGTCGCAGCGCTGCGCCGCTGATCGATGAAGATTTATTTACCGAAGGATTTTCGCCAACCCGGCGTTTAACCGATAAGCCGCCTTCATCTTCGAAGGCGGTAGAACGGAGAAAGACGGCCATGGCACTCATGTCCCGTACGACACGCGCGCTGTTACTCATCCCCCTGAGCCTGGCGGCCCTAACCAGTGCACCGACGTTTGCCGACACCCTCATCATCCGTCAGCCGCCGCGGGTCATCGTGGTCGCTCCTCCGCCGCCGCCGGTTTATTACGGGCACTGGGGTTACGCCCCACGGCCTTACTACTATCCCCATCATGTTTACAGCTATGGCTACGGCTACCCCCACCGGCCGTATTGGGGCGGTGGCTGGCGGGGGCAACACTGGCATTGATCAGCCGATGCTGACGCCGTCCGCCCACAGGCCGCCGTGCCCGACGCCGACCAGGGTCACCGAGTCGGCGCCAAAGGTCAGCACCGTGTCGGCACCGACCACTTTGGCATGGTCGCGCAGGTCGTTGCTGCCTTCCACATTCTGGAACACCAGCTTGTCCGTGGTTTGGTAGCCGATCACCCGATCATTGCCAAAATGGCCGCTGAACAGGAAGGTGTTATGCCCACTGTTGTCGCGGATCGTGTCATTGCCTTGGCCGCCTTCGATAAAGTCTGCGCCTTTGCCGCCCTGGATCAGGTCATTGCCGTGGCTGCCGATGATGAAGGTATTGCCCTTGTGCGGTTCGGCATTGCGGTTGAGGTCCTGCACCCAGGTGGTGGCCCGCGCCGGGTCGGACAGGTTGGCGACAATCACCGTGGAGTCGCGGGTCATCTGGTCGTAGAAGCCGGACTCGAGAATGCGCGTCATGCCGTCGCCATAACCGGTGGGCAAATGCGAGACCCAGGTCGGCAGGTTGACGATGGAAAACGGCAGGATATTCCACAACGTCGACGCGTAGTGGTCGTTGAAGCTGACGATATTGTCGGTGGTCGACTCGTGGGGTTTGTCGTGCACGCCCAGGGACGACAAGTTGAAGGATGAGCCGTCAAGCGCGCGGAACACCGGGTCGTTTTCGTAGCCGATGTTCAGCACTTTATCGCCGGCGCTCTGGGTCGGTGAGGCATAGGCCACGTAGTTGGCGTCCTTGTAGAACCCCGACCATTTGTTGTTGCTTAAATCCGCCATGCTGTTGACGGCCAGCCCGCCCAGGCTGTGGCCGCTGACCACCACGTCCTTGCCGCTCAGGCCATGGGCACCGGCATAGTCGGCGACATTTTTGAGCAAGCCGCCAAAGGCTTCGCCCGCGTAGTTCTTGGCATAATCCTTGGGGCCAAAGGCCGCCAGCAGGTCGCTGATCACGTCGCCGATGGAGTCGGTGATCAGGCTTTCCCGTGGCCCTGAGGTGCCACGAAAGCCGATGCCGATTTCGAGCAGTTTGCCGGCGTCATCGTACTTGCCCAGCACCTCGACCTGGGCCGTGGTGTAGCCGGCCTTTTCGCCAAAGAAGGTGCCGCGCGCATCGACCTTGCCGCCATAGCCCAGGGCGCTGGCGCTGATGGGCGTCCAGCCGGCTTTTTGCACCGCCGCAAGCGCAGCTTTTTCCGAGTCGGGGTTCCAGGGAATGCCGGGAATCACACCTTGTGAATCCGTGCTGCCGAGCAGCGCCCCCACCAACGTGGCCGGCAAGCCAAGCCCCAGGCCATTGTGCTGGTAACCCACGGCAAAGCCGTTATCCAGGTTGTGGTAGGAATACAGCGTGATCGCCATGGCATCGGCGAACAGCGTTTTGGAGCCCTCGGTGCCGAGGTTTTTATAGTCAAAG
This sequence comes from Pseudomonas sp. 58 R 3, assembly GCF_900006605.1. Lineage (NCBI taxonomy): Bacteria > Pseudomonadati > Pseudomonadota > Gammaproteobacteria > Pseudomonadales > Pseudomonadaceae > Pseudomonas > Pseudomonas sp. 58 R 3. Next base: position 234,194 of record NZ_CVTT01000052.1, read on the forward strand.
ATACCCATGGTAGTGCCTCTCTGTTGTTGGATTTGTAGAGAAAGCGAAAAACACGTGTGGCTATGGAGCAGCTCTATCTGATCTCCCGCGATCCAAATGTGGGAGCGGCGGTGCGACGATTCGACTTGCTCGCGAATGCGGTGGTTCAGCCAATGAATCGGTTAACTGATACACCGCTTTCGCGAGCAAGCCCGCTCCCACATAAATCCGGTCCTCACTTTAAGAAGTGTCGTCCCCCTTTAGAACGCCCAATCGAGGCTCAACCCCACCCCGTGGACCTTGTCCTTGCTGGCCAGCAGGCCGTTGTAATCAAAATTCACCCGCGCATCCTTGCTCAACGCCAGGCTGACCCGCGCACCGACCAATGCGGCATCACGCACCATCGGCGCACTTTCCACTGCGAACGCCGGGCCGCCCGAGGCAAACGCCAGGTGCCGCTCGGAATCGGTGCTGCTCAGGTTGTGCTGCCAGCCCAGGGTGCCGGACACGTCCAGTTGCTGGTGATCGTTCACGTTGAAGGTCTTCAAGGCGCGCACGCCCAGGGTGCTCAACACCACATCGCGCGTATCGTCGTGGCCTTTGAGCGCGGCGGCGTCACCCTTTTCGGTGAACCCATCAGTGTTCAGATGCACATAGGCCAGGTTGGCGAACGGCTCCAGGGCCAGCGGTTGCAGGTTGACGCGGTAGGCCGCTTCACCAAACACCTGGGTGCTGCTCGCATCGACTTTGACCTTCTGCTTGCCGGCCACGTCGCCGTATTGCAGGTCACGCTTTACATCGCCACGATGCCAGCTGTAGGTCGCCCCACCGCTCAGGCGCAAGGCGCCGATCTCATGCCCGGCATAGGCACCGAAGTGGTAGCTGTCGACCGAGGCACGGGAGTGGGTGTCGTTGCCCATGTTCAACGAGGTGTCGCTGTAGCCGGCAACCAAGCCGATACGCGTCGACTCATCCAGCGCGCCATCCACGCCGGCGAGCATGCCGCCAAGCGACGTGGTGTAGCCCGCGGTGTCACTGCGGCTGTCGGTTTTGCCCCATGCGCCCAAGGCCTTGACCCACACGTTGCCACGGCTGTCGAGGGTGTCGCTGCCGGCGCCCATCTCGCCATGGCGCAGGCGTTCGCCCACGGCTTCGCGCACGTAGCGGCTGTCGTTGATCAACGCACTTTGCAGCGCCGGGTAGATTTCGCCGGAGAGCTGCTGGAACGCGCCCTGGGCCGAGGCCGCATTCGGCGCCAGCAACAGGCTTTCATACACCGCATTGCCGGCGCCCAACTGGTCCGCCGCTGCTGCGACCGCACGCTGGTTCGGCGTGACCGCCACACTGGCGAAGCTGTTGGTGCGCGCCACGTCCAGCTGCACGCCGTTGGCGGCATAGTTGAGGGTGCCGCCGATAAACAGGTAGTTGGGCAGCACCGCGCCGAAGCTGCCGGTAATACCGCCTGCGGCTTGCAGGATGTTGTACTGGCGGCCGATCAGGCTTTGTGCCTGGGCGTTAGTCAGCAGTGTCGGGCTGTTTTCCAGGGCCAGGGTCACGGTGCCGCCATTGAGCGTGGCGGTGCCGCCGGCAACGATGCGGTCGCTGCTGGTGGGCGACAGCTCCACCGCGTAGGTCGAACCCGCGTCAAAGGTCACGTTGCCCGCCACATTCAAGGTGCCGATGGAGTTACCCGGCGCCACGGTGCCGCCGCTTTTGGCGGTCAACGAGCCGATACGGCCGGAGCCTGCGAGCACACCGGTCTGGCTGACGGTAACGTCGGACGTGACCGAACCATTAATCGCCAGCAAGCCCTGGTTGACCAGGGTCGGCCCGCTGTAGGTGTTGGTGCCGCTCAGCACCAGCGTACCGATGCCTTGCTTGGTCAGGCCGCCATGGCCGGAAATGGCATTGCTCCATACATCCAGGCCGCAATGCACGTCGGTGCACAGACGCTGGGTCGGTTTGCCGGCGTCCACCACGGCGCCGATGCCTGGCAAGTCGGCGACAAACTGCCTGCCGCCGTAGGCGCCGTCGATACGGAACTCAGCAGGAATATCCTCGGCGGTGACGAACATTGCTGGCCCGTTGACGGCTTTGCCCAGGTTGATCATGCCCCAGCCATACAACGCGTCGATGCCCGGCGCGCCAAGGTCGGTGGCGGTGGTTTTAAGCACCGTGGCGACCTGCTCGCCGCTCATATAGGGGAAGCGCTCCATCAGCACCGCCGCTGCGCCGGCCACATGGGGCGCCGCCATGGAGGTGCCGTTTTTGTTGGCCCAATCGCTGGTCAGGTTGCTCAGGTCGGTGCCGTTGATGATCGAACTGAAGATCTTGGTGCCGGGCGCCGACACACAAAAGCTTGCCGCATAACCGCAGCGCGACGAGAAGGTGCTGATCACGTACGGGTTGGCACTCGCGGTGTCCGGGTTTTGCTGCAAGGCCGCTACCGACAGCCAGTTCGGCGCGATCTCCGGCACAAAGTACGCCAGGCCCGACATCGCGTCCGGGTTGTTGCGGTTGTAGTCGTTACCGGCAGCAAAGATGGTCAGCACGCCGCTGCGGGCGGCATCGATTGCGCCTTGGTAGGCGCCGCCGGCGATAGTGCCGAGGATCGGCCGGATATTGTTGAACTGCGCCTGGGCTTCATTGACCGTGAAGTTGGGGAACGCCGGATCGCGGCCGCCCTTGGCGTATTGATCGCCAATGCCGATGCCCCAGCTGTTGTTGATGATGCGTGCGCCGCTGGCCACCAGCCCGTCCCAGCCGGCCTTGTACACCGCACCGTCGTTACCGAGGATGATCCCGTCTTCCGGGCCTGGGTCGCCGTTTTCGGCGCTGAGGATTTGCGCATTGAACGCCACGCCGTGCATCGGCCCGCCGTCACGGTTACCGGCGGCAATCCCGCCGACGTGGGTGCCGTGGTTACCCAGCTTGCCGTTGGAGTCCTTGGACGGCGTGCCGTCATAGCGGAACGCATCGCCGGCCTTCACCGGGATATACGGGTCGGTGTATTGGCGGATGCCTTCGGTGACAATCGTCACCACCTTGTTGGGGCTGGCGAATTCCGGGTGCTGCGCATACACCGGCTGGTCAAAGATGCCCAGTTTGACGCCTTTGCCGGTGTAGCCGGCGGCATACGCGGTGTCTGAATGGATGGCGCCCAGGCCCCAGTCGGCCTTGAACTCGTTGCTGCGCCAACTGGCGGCATCGCCCAGTTTGCCGGTTTCCACATAGGGTGCGGCCTGGGCGGTCCCCAGACTTGCCAGGCAGCACAGCAACGCGCCGTATGGCACGCAGCTCAAAGCCTTGAGCGGGTAGCTCGGGCCTGTGTGAGTGGCGATCATTAACCCTGGTTTGCGTTTGTTCACGGTGACCTTCCTTAGTTTTCTTATTGCACTTTTTTGGAAATCCAACCCGATCGTTCCCACGCTCCGCGTGGGAATGCAGCCCAGGACGCTCTGCGTCCAAAGCGTGACGCAGAGCGTCACACGAGGCATTCCCACGCGGAGCGTGGGAACGATCATCGCTGCGGTGTTTTTAGAACTGCCAGTTCAGGCTCAGCCCCACGCCTTGGGTTTTCGCGCTCCCGCCCAACTGGCCGTTGTAATCCAGGTTGACCCGCGTGGCCTTGCTCAGCGCCAGGCTGGCCTGCACACCGACCAGCGCGGCATCGCGCAGCAAGGGTGAACTGCGCACGGCAAAGGACGGCCCGCCGGCGACAAACGCCAAGTGTTCTTCGGATTCCACCGCCGTCAGGCTGTGCTGCCAGCCCAGCGAACCGGACAGCTCCAGCTGTTGATGGTCGTTCAGTGGCACGGTTTTCAAGGCCCGCACGCCGAGGGTGCTGAGCACCGCATCGCGCCGATCGCTGCCACGTTCAAGCGCCGCCGCAGCGCCTTTTTCATGAAAGGAATCACTGTCCAGGTGCACATAGGCCAGGTTGGCGAACGGCTCCAGCGCCAGCGGTTGCAGGTGAATGCGGTAGGCAGCTTCAGTGAACAACTGCGCCGTGCGCGCATCCAGCCTGGTCTTTTGCTTGCCGCTGACTTCGCCGTATTGCAGGTCACGCTTTACGTCGCCGCGGTGCCAGCTGTAGGCGCCGCCCACGCTGACGCGCCAGTCGCCCAGTTCACGCCCGGCGTAAGCACCCAAGTGGTAACTGTCGATAGACGCCGATGAATGGGTGCCACTGCCCATGTTCAGCGAGCTGTCGCTGTAGCCGGCCACCACACCCACGCGGGTCTGCTCGTCCAAAGCGCCGTCCACACCGGCGAGCAAACCGCCAATCGAGGTGGTCGAGCCTGCCGTTTCGCTGCGGCTGTCGGTCTTGCCCCAGGCGCCAAGCGCCTTGAGCCACAGGTTGCTTTCGCCGCTTACCGGCACATGGCGCAGGCGTTCGCCCACGGCATCGCGCAGTTGCAGGCTGTCGTTGATCAGCATCGCGCCAATCGCCGGGTAGATCTCACCCGACAGTTGCTGCAAACCCTGGCGGGCCGTGGCCACCGAGTCCGACTGCAACAGGCTTTCATACACCGGGTTGCCGGCGCCCAGTTGCTCGGCCGCCGTCGCGACATTGCGCTGGTTGCGCGTGGCGGCAACGCTGGCGAACGCAGCGTTGTTGCGCCCCACGTCCAACTGCACGCCGTTGGCGGCGTAATCGAGGCTGCCGCCGAGGAACAGGTAATTGGGCAGCACCTGGCCAAACTGGCCCTGAATGCCGCCCGCCGCCTGCAGGATGCTGTACTGGCGGCCGATCAGGCTTTGCACCTGGCTCTGGCTAAGCAGTGTCGGGCTGTTTTCCAGTGCCAGGGTCACGGTGCCGCCGCCCAGCACGGCTTTGCCGCCTGCGACGATGCGGTCGCTGCTAGTGGGCGTCAGTTCCACCGCATAGGTGGAGCCTGCGCCCAGGTTCACATCACCGGCCACCTGCAAGGTGCCCACGGAATTGCCCGGTGCCACGGTGCCGCCGCTGTTGACGTTCAAGGCGCCGATGCGCCCGGAACCGCCGAGGGTGCCACTGTTGTTGACCGTCACCGCTGAGGTCAGCGAACCATTGACCGCCAGCAGGCCGCCATTGACGCTGGTTGCACCGCGATACGTGCTGTCGCCGCTGAGCACCAGGCTGCCGGCGCCGGATTTGATCAGGCTGCCTTCATACACGCGGTTGGCCGCGGCCTGATCGCGGGCAGTGCCAACGGCGTAATCGGTCTGGTCCTGTTGGCTGGCATTCGCGCCCACGCCGTTCTGCCAGCCCTTGTCGATCAGGGTTTGCTGCCAAGCGCTGTGTTCGGCGCGGTCTTCGGCCTGGCGCTGGACCAACGCTTGGTCGGAGACGCCATTGCTCCATACATCACCCTGCCCGGCCGCCAAGTTGACGTTCATTGCGCCGAGCAATTGCCCCGGCCCGTGCATGGCCCGGCTGAGGTCCGGCACGCCCCAGCCGACGATGGTATTCGGTGCCTGAGTGACAGCGCCGTCGAGCTGCGTGGCGGTGGTCAACAGCACCTGCAACGCCTGCTCGTTGGTCATGTACGGGTAGCGCTCCATCACCAGCGCCAGCGCGCCGGTGGCATGGGGTGCCGACATCGAGGTGCCGGATTTGACCCCGTAACCGCCGTCGGGAATGGTGCTGTTGATCAGTGCGCCGGGCGTGGAAATGCACCAGTACTTGGCAATCCCGCACTTGTTGTATTTCTGGTTATTGGCCTTATCCAGGCCGGATACCGCCAGCCAGTGGCCTTCCAGTTCCGGCTGGAAATACGGCAAGGCCGAGCGCACGCTGGCATTTGCATACCCGCTGTTGCCGGCGCTGAACACATTGATCACGCCAGCCTTGGCCACATCCGCGGCGGCATCCAGCCAGGTGCCCCGGTTGTAATGTTGGGCATAGGCCGCATGCAGGTCGCCGAGGGTCTGGTAGCTGACATCCTTGGGCTGGCTGCCCCAGCTGTTGTTGATGGCGCGCACGCCGGAATCCACCAGCGCGGTGTACACCGCCTTGAAATACTTGGGGTCCGGGGTCGGGCCAAACAGGAAGCTGTCGTTGGCGTTGGTATTGCCCACGTAGATTTGCGCGTTGTACGCCACGCCGTGCATGCCCACGCCATCACGGGCCGCGCCCATGGTGCCGGTGACATGGGTGCCATGGGAATCGTTGTTGGGGTTGAGTGCGCCGGTGGTGCTGAACGCGCTGCCATCCACATACGTGCCGCTGGCGCTGACCGCGTGGTAGCGGTCTTTGGAGGCTTCGGGGTGGTTGGGGTCAAAACCCGAGTCCAGCGCGCCGACTTTGACCCCGTTGCCGGTAATGCCGGCTGCATAGGCTTCGTCGGCCTTCATGCGCCCCAGGCCCCAGTCACTCTGGAATTCGGCGGAGCGCCAACTGGCCGGGTTACCCGCTTGGCCGGTTTCGGTGTAGGCCGCCTGCGCCGCAACGGACAACAGGAGTAACGAGCCTGCGGTAAACGGTTTGAAACGTGGTGAATGGGTGATCATCTGACCCCTCCTTATTCTTCTTATGGATGCTCATTTCACCGGGCCGAAGGCCTCATCGACTTTCGCCAGGTCGGTGTCACGCAAGTTGCCCGCGTAGTAGTGCAATTTGGTCCAGGCCATCAGGTAGTCGTAACGCGCCTGGGCCAGGTCGCGACGGGTGCTGTACAGCTGCTGCTCGGCGTTCAGCGCGTCGAGGTTGACCCGCTCGCCGCCGAGGATGCTTTGCTTGGTCGACACCACCAGCGCCTCGGCCGAGGTCAGCGCCTTTTGGTACGCACGCAGTTTGCTCACGCCCGACAGGCACGCACTGAACTGGCGGCGCAGTTCGATCAGGGTTTCACGGGTTTTGCCTTCCAGCTCGTACTCGGCCTGTTCCATGCCACGGCTGGCCTGACGGGTGGAGGCAGAGATACCGCCACCGGCATACAACGGCAGGCTGACTTCGACGCCGATGGTGTTGGTGTCGTAGCGCTGGTTGTAGGTGTTGCCGCTGTCGGACTCCTGTTTGCGCGCGCTGGCATACGCGGTGATCTTGGGCAAATGCCCGGCGCGGTTGCGCTCCACTTCATAACGCGCAACTTCCACGGCCTGGCGTTGCGACGCCAGCGTGGGGTTATTGCTCAGCGCCAATTCATGCCAGGTGTCGTAGTTGGCCGGGGTCAGGGTGAAGGCGGCAAAGCTCTGGTTCAGCGGCGCCAGGTCGTGGATGTCGACGCTTTGCACGCCGATCAACGCCCCCAACTCGCGCAACGACGCGTCCTGCTCATCCAGCGCCTGGATCTCTTCGGCGGTGGCCAGCTCATAGCGCGACTCGGCTTCGAGAATATCGGTGCGCGTGCCTTCGCCCTGTTGGAACAGGTGCTGGTTCTGCTGGAACTGCTGCTCGTAGGCCTTTTTCTTGGCGCGCGCGATGTCGATCTGGTCCTGGGCAAACAGCGCCTGGGTGTAATAGCTCAGCACCCGCACCAGCAACGCCTGGCTCTTGTCGCGAAAGCTCTCATCGGCAAACAGCGCCTGGGCCACGCCCTTGCGGTAGTTGGCGTAGGCTTCGTAGTCGAACAAGGGTTGTTGCAGGCTGAAGGTCGAGCCGTAGCTGTTGTAGTTGCGGTCGTCGCGGTAACTGCCGCCGCGCCCGTCCGGCAGGTGCGCTTCGGAATTGTTGCGGCCCTTGTTGTAGTTGTACGACAGGCGCGGCAACAGCCCGGCACGGCCGATGGTGCGGTTTTCCAGGCCGGCGTCGCGCTCCTTGATGGCGCCGAGGAACACCGGATCGTTACGCAATGCCTGCTCGTACACATCAAACGGGCCCATGGCGGCGTGGGCACTGGTGCAGCTCAACAGTAAGGTGATGAACACAACGCGCATGCTCATTCCTCAGTCAACGCAGAACCGGCGCGATCGAGCAGCGGCTTGAACAGGTAATTGAGCAGCGAGCGTTCGCCGGTACGCACAAACATTTCGGCGGGCATGCCCGGCTTGATCACCAGGCCGTGGAGTTTTTCCAATGCCGCCTCGCTGACCGTGGTGCGCAGCACGTAGTAAGGCTGGCCGGTCTTTTCATCGAGCATCTGGTCGGCCGAGATCAGGCTGACTTCGCCCGGCACGCGCGGAGTACGGCTTTGGTTGAACGCAGTGAAGAGGATATCGACCGGCAGGTGGGTGCCTACTTTATCGACCAGATTCACCGGCAAGCGCCCTTCCACTTCCAGGCGCGTGCCCTGAGGCACGATCTCCAGCAGGGTTTCACCGGCGCGCACCACGGCGCCCTCGGTGTGCACACTGAGGTTGACCGCAATGCCATCGGCCGGCGCATTGATTTCGCTGTGCTGTAAATCAAAACCCGCCGAGGTCAGTTGCTGCTCCAGGGTCAGGCTGCGCAGTTGCGCGTCGGCCAACTGGCTGCGCACCTCTTTCTGATATTCCTCGCTGTGCTGCTGCAACTTGAGGCGCGACTCGAGAATGCCCTGCTCCACTCGGCCACTTTCGCCGCTGTTCTGGGCCAGATCCTGTTGCACCTGGGACAGTTGGCGCTGGTAGTCCAGCAAGCGGTTGCGCGGGATATAACCGTTGTCGGCCAGGGGTTGCAGGTTGGCCAATTGATCACGCAGCGATTGCGCCTGGGCGGACAGGTCGGTGCGCGCACGGCGCATGCCACTCAGTTGCGAGGTGGCGCCATCGATATTGGCGCGGATCCCGGCCTGCTCACGGGCAAAGGCTTCGCGGCGGCTGCTGAACAGCTGGCGCTGGCCTTCCAACACCAGGGCCAGGGCCGGGTCGGGGTTGGCGCTCAGCTCAGCAGGAAAGGTAATCGCGGCCTGGTTGTCACGCTCGCTCTGCCAGCGCGCGACGCTGGCCCAGGCCATGCGGTACTGGGCTTGCAGCGACTGCACGTCGGCCTGGTTCTGGGTCTGGTCGAGGCGAAACAGCGGCTGGCCCTGTTTGACCCGCTCGCCCTCCTTCACCAGGATGCGGCTGACCACGCCAGGGCTGAAGGTTTGCACGGCCTTGCGCTTGCCCGAGACCACCACCGTGCCTTGCACCGGGATGCCCTGGTCCAAGGGCGCGAGGCTGGCCCAGAGGAAAAACCCACCGGCGCCGACAACCGTCAGCCACCAGCCCATTTTCACGAAAAAACCGGCGTCGCGCTCTTTAAAACGGGGTTCAACAGTAAGGCTGCTCATGCGCCTGGATTCCTTCCGGTCTGGTACTGACGGCTAAGGCTCACACCGGCCTTTTCCCGTGGCGCTTCCTGCTGCTGGCCCGACAACGCGCGCAGCACTTCCTGGCTGGGCCCGAAGGCCTGCAATTGGCCTTCACTGAGCACCAGCAACTTGTCGGCCTGGGCCAACGCCGAGGAACGGTGGGTGACCAGCACCACGCTGCTGCCCTGGGCTTTCATTTGCACGATGGCGCTGGCCAAGGCGGCCTCGCCCACGGTGTCGAGGTTGGAGTTGGGTTCATCCAGCACGATCAAACGCGGCGCGCCGTACAGCGCACGCGCCAGCGCCACCCGCTGCTTCTGGCCACCGGAGAGGCCGCCGCCGTTGTCGCCCAGCACGGTGTCGTAGCCTTGGGGCAGACGCAGGATCAATTCATGCACTCCGGCTTGTTGCGCGGCTTTCACCACCCGCTCCGGGTCGGCGTCACAAAAGCGCGCAATGTTGTCGGCGATGCTGCCGCTGAACAGCTCGATGTCCTGGGGCAGGTAGCCGATATGCGGGCCGAGGTCGTCGCGGTTCCAGCGATGGATATCCGCGCCGTCCAGGCGCACGGTGCCGGCCAGGGTGGGCCACACGCCAACCAGCACGCGGGCCAGGGTCGACTTGCCCGAACCCGAGGCACCGAGCACGCCCAGCACTTCACCGGCGCCAAGGCTGAAACTGACTTGCTGCAACGTCGCCACACGCCGCCCCGGCGGACCAGCGCTGACCTGCTCAAAACTCACCTGGCCCTTGGGCGCCGGCAAGGTCATGGGCTCGGCTTCGGGTGGAAACTCACGCAGCAGGTCATCAAGGCGCTGGTAAGCCAGTTTGGCCGAACTCCACTGCTTCCAGACTGCAATGAGCTGGTCGATGGGGCTGAGCACGCGGCCCATCAGGATAGACCCGGCGATCATCATACCCGCCGTCATCTCGCCCTTGATCACCAGGAAAGCGCCCAGGCCGAGCACCAGGGATTGCAAACACAGGCGCAGGGATTTGCTCAGCGAGGTGATCACCGAACCGGTGTCGCTGGCCTTGTTCTGAAACCCGAGGAACTGCGAATGCACCGCGAACCAGCGTTTGCGCAACGCACCGAGCATGCCCATGGCCTGGATGGTCTCGGCGTTGTGCAGGTGGCTGGTGGCCAGCTGGGTCGACTGCTGGGAAAAAGCCCCCGCCTCGCCCAGGGGCTTTTTGGTCAGGTATTCATTCAGGCACGCCAGTGCGATCAGCAGCACAGCGCCTGCCGTGGCCAACACGCCCAGCCACACGTTGAAGAGGAAAATCACAAACAGGTAGATGGGAAACCACGGCGCATCGAAGAACGCAAACAGCGCAGGCCCGGTGATGAATTGGCGAATCACGGTCAAATCGCCCAGCGACTGCCCGGCATGCCCCTGGCCGCGTTGCAGGTTGCGTTCAAATGCGGCTTTGTACACGCGCAAGTTGAAGCGCCGTTCCAACTGGCTGCCGATGCGTATCACGACAAAACTGCGCAGCACTTCCAGGGTGCCGATAAAGACAAAGAAGCCCACGACCATCAGCGTCAACATCACCAGAGTGGTTTCATTCTGGGAGGACAACACACGGTCATACACTTGCAGCATGTAAATCGACGGCACCAGCATCAACAGGTTAATCAGGGCGGTAAAGCAGCCGATGCTGATTAAAATACTCTTGTATTCACCCAACGCCCTGAATAAGGGCGCAACCACATGGGACTTCGCCATAGTGTCTGATCTTCCCCAAAGCAAATGACGCGCAATAGTTGCCCCAGCCCTGAAGTGGGACGGCCAACTATTAATCTCTAGTTATAAGCTTATAACGTTTAATTAAGGTGTTCGCTGCAGCACAAGTTCCGTGATTGAAGCTGTATGCCCTTTGTATTCGCCGTCTTTTTCGCGGTTCAAATGAATAATCCCGCTGCCCTCGGTGTTAAACAGCCAGATACCGTCTGGGGTCGGCGACCAACTGATCGGTTTATCCCCCAGCCAACGTTCGGCGCAGGCGACATCACCGGCCAGGGCATTGGGCTGGTCCAACAGATCGAGTGCGCACACCTGATCCTGCTGCTTCAACTCCCAATGGCCGGCCAGTTGCGCGGTGGTGGGTAAAACAAGACTGCTCGCCATGACGTGGGCTCCTGCCGAAACGAACAACACCTGTGAAGCACAGGCGATCAAATGAGAAAAACGCGGCATCTGCTGCTCCATCCTGAGCGCGCGGCGCCGGGGCGCCGCGCGCTTTACATCAAGCTACGATGTCGCTGGCGACTGCCTGGCCGACGGTGGTGACGAGGAAATCCGCCACGCCGTGCCCGGAGAAGTCCACCGCCAAGGTGCCCAGGTTGGTACCCGAGGCATAGCTCAGTACAGCATCGCCGGCATGCCCGGTGAATGCATTGACGAAGCTCAAGCCTGCACCTTTGGTGATCCCGGACAGGTCGATCTTGTCCGAACCGGAGGTGAAGTCAAAGATCTTGTCCGCCGCACCCGGCTTGGAGTCGGAACTGGCACCGTACACGAAGGTGTCATTGCCGGCGCCGCCCCACAGTTGGTCCGCCCCGCCACCGCCGTAGATGATGTCGTTGCCGGCACCGCCCTTGATCACGTTGACCGCGTTGTTGCCGATGATCAAGTCATTGCCCGACCCGCCGAACGCGTTTTCGATGGTGACGCCCTTGGCGATGGACACGTTGCCCACCAGGCCGCCAACGTCGGAGAACGAGGCCTCATTGAGGTTGATCTTCTGGTTTTGGGTGAAACCGGAGAAGTCCAGGGTGTCGTTGCCGCCACCGTCCCATACCGAGAACACCAGCTTGTCGGCATTGGATGTGGCGCTGAGGAAGTCACGCCCGGTGTTGGAGTTGAAACCGTAGGTGGTGTCGCCGGCGCGGGTGGCGTAGTTGGCGCCATAGAGCTTCTGGATCGCGGCAATGTCGTCGATCAGCGGGCCGGACGAATAGGCTTCGACCCCGCCTTTACTGAAGTTCTGGTTGGTGTTGCTCTCGCTCCAGTAACTCATGACGCTGTAGCCACGCGTGTCCTGTCCATAGTCCGCGTCTTTGTAGGAAGGGTTGCCGGTCCCGGCGTTGTAGTCGCCAGGGTGATCCAGGCCCAGGGTGTGGCCGATTTCATGGGTCAGGGTCTGCCGGCCATAGTTGTTCAGGTCCGGCGTCTTGTTCGGCGTGTAGCTGTTGTTGGTCAGGTACCAGGAGGTACCGTCCAGCCCGCTCTCGTTGTACTTGGCATTGGTGCCAGGCAGGTAAGCAAAGGCCGCTGCGCCGTCCTGGCCGCTGCTGTAGTTGCCGAAGGTCATGTGGAAGTCACCGCCCGAGGCTTTCTCGGTGAAGGTGACCTTGGCCACATCCGCCCAGGATTGCATGGCCAGTACGGCCTGTGCTTTTTGCTGGGTGTTGAACTGGCTGAACCCGGAGATGCCATGTTTATTCATGGTGGCCGAGGAAGCCGAGGTCAGAAAGGTGTAGGTGAGATCGATCTTGCCGTTGCCATCAATGTCCCGATACGCAGCGTTCTCGCGCAGCAGGTGGTCGGCGGCCTGGTCCACGGTGAACGAGGGCTTGCCGTTGACCGTGAGGTTACCGCCACGGTCATACAGATGGCTGAAGCTATCGATTTGCGAGTAAGCAGTGCTGGCTTGCGCGGCAGATACAATAGCTTTGTCTTTTACTTTTGACATAAACGTACTTCCTTGTTTGCAAGTGCATCAGTCTTTGTTCGACAGGAACCTCGCGGGCGAGGATCGTCCTATCACTCGCCTCTTTTGAAGGCGTATCGAAACTGACACAACTTGAAATCTTTCGTCTACACATATTTCAGCAACAAAAATGTGACGTGGATTCAACTTGAGGAAGTCGCACACAGCGTTTATTGGGGGGCATTGCGCTTGCGTCGCAAATCGCCGCCCAGTGTTATTTAAATATTAAATAGCGGTAAAGCCGCTCTTGATGAGCAACGCTCTCGAATAATGGATCCAATATATTGACACGGTGTCATAGTTCAATATTAAAGAGCCACTACCAGCACTAATAAAGTGCATGTCCCCCATTACCGGGCCAGACTCCAACCACACTTGTTTAACGCGCCGATTAATACTTCGTCGGCAAGTCCGGGCACCGTGACGCCGTCTTCAGTGGTCATGTCTTCGCCCGCCAGGATCGCGTTGATGATCGCCTCCTCCACCGCCTCTGCGGCGGCACTGAACAACGGCGAAATGTGGTCGTTGTTGACCATGCGCAACCCGCTGCTGAGTGCCAGGTCCTTGCGCCCGTAGTCTGCCGGTGGCAGCCCGTGATTGCCGGTGGCGAAGGCCAGGAACAGGTCGCCACTGGAATCCTCGGTGCCGCCGCCGGTGCGTGCGATACCGATGGACGCGCGTTGTGCCAGGCGCTGGCATTGATGGGGCAACAACGGCGCATCGGTGGCGATGATGACTACGATCGAACCCATGCCCGGCGTGCCCCGCTCGGCGAACGGCGAGGGTATGTCCATCAACTGGCGCCCCACCGGGTAGCCATCCACGCGTAACTCCTGGCGCTTGCCATGGTTGGCCTGCACCAGCACGCCGACGGTCCAGCCGCCCTGCTCCTGCGGCACACGCCGGGAGGCGGTGCCGATACCGCCCTTGAACTCATGGCAGATCATGCCGGTGCCGCCGCCGACGGCGCCCTCTTGCACCGGGCCGCCCTCGGCCGCCTCCAGCGCCTGGCGCACATGTTCTGGTTTGACGTGCTGGCCCCAGATATCGTTGAGCAGGCCGTCGTAGGTTTCCATCACCACCGGCATGCACCAGTACACCGCCGGGTCCGCCAGGCGCTCGCGCTCCAGGGCGATCAGGCTGTCGCGCACAATCCCGATGCTGTGGGTGTTGGTGATGGCGATCGGCGTGGTCAGCAGCCCCGCTTCGCTGATCCACTCAAGGCCGGTGGCGTCGCCGTTGCCGTTGAGCACGTGGTAGCCGGCGAAACACGGTTGCCGGCGTGCCTCCCCGGCGCGCGGCTGGATCACGCTGACGCCGGTGCGCACCTGTTTGCCGTCGACACTCGCCTTGAGCGTGGCGTGGCCCACGCGGACGCCGGGAACATCGGTGATGGCATTCAATTCGCCGGGCGTGCCCAGCCCCAACGTAATGCCCAATTGACGTGCACGCATACCCACTCCTTACAATTTCTGAAACGCCGGACTCGTCCGGCCACTGATGCAATACAAAATCACCGACAAGGCCAGCAAGCCGATGATGATCATGATGTCGCGTACCGACGCCGCCGCGATCAGGGTCACCAGCAGGTAACCGGCGCCCAGCACGGCCAGCACTGCCGGCAGCGGCCATAACGGCATGCGATACGGATGCTCGCGATCACGCAGCAGCACCCGGCTCATCAGCGCGCTCAACGCCACCACCAGGTACACCAGGATGATCAGCAATACACTGAAGGACGTCAGGTCCGCCAGGTTCGAGCTGAAACTCAGCAGCGCCGAAGGGATGGCCAGAAACAATGTCGCCAGCCATGGAGAATCCCAGCGCGGGTGGATACGTGTAAACAGCGCGTTGATACGCGGCGTCCACAGGGCATCACGGCCGCTGCTGAACACCACCCGGCCAATCTGGATGACGATGGCGACAATCGCGTTGAACACCGACAGGAAGATCCCGGCGCTGACCAGGCGTGACAGGGTTTCATTGCCGTGGCTGCTCAGCAGATAGCCGATCGGGTCGGGGCTGCTGATCATCTCGCTCAGCGACGGCGCGCCGATCAACAGCGCCGTGATCGGCACCAGTTCGATCACCACCACCAGCCCCAGCGACCACAGCACAGCCTTGTGCACGCCTTTGCCACCGCACTTCATGTCTTCGGCCAGCAATACCGCCGGACCATACCCATTAAACGAGAACAGGCCGATGCCCACGGCGCCGATCACCAACGCCCAGGGCGCCAGGTGCAACACGCCGTTTTCGACGATCTGCGGCTGGAACAGCACGCTGGCCGGTTGTACCGGGTTGCCAAAGCCGATAACAACGATCACCAGCAACGCCGCTACTTCCAGCAGCAGGCACGTGCCGGTGATCCAGGCATTGAGCTTGATATTGAGGATACCCAGGGCGTAGCTGCACACCACGATGACCAGGGCCACGGTTTGCGAGTCGAATTTAGTGCCCAGGGCGTTATTCAGGTACGTCGCTGCACCGGTGGCCAAGACCGGCGGGATAAACAACAGCATCACCAGCACGGTCAGAAACGTCGCATAACCGGCCATGCCACCAAACACCCGTTTGGCATACACGTATTCACCACCGGCGCTGTTATGGGCGCGACCGAGTTCGGCGTAACAGAAGGCGAACATCAGCGCGAGCAAGGCCGCCATCACAAACGCCAGGAACACACCACTGCCCGCCTGCTGGATGGCAAAGGGTGCAATCACGAATACCGAGCTGGCCGGCGTGACCGCCGAAACCGTAATGGCCACCACATCGAACACACTCAGGGTTGGCCTGAGCACGCCGTCTGGCGCGAGGGAAGCACTCATATCGTTATCCTCTATCGTTGTTTTTGGTAGGAGGCAGAAACGAAAAAAGTCAGGCGCTTGCGAGATATGTTTCTCGCTGGATGACAGAAAAGTAAACGCTGTGTTTATGCAGGCCAATTCCCCTATTGGCGTACTCCCCTTGACGATACGCGGCAAAAGCCGAACCCTTGGCCGATCTATTGAGGGCTGGAGCCGTGTTTATGAGCCTGTTCAGAGAGGTCGGCATGCATGCTGGCCTGGGCCGTACCGTTGCACACCTGGGCAGCGAGCGCTTCTGGAAACAGCTGGTGCTGTTGCTGCACCAATGCCTGCCGTTCGATAACGCCCTGGCGATTTTTTATCCCCTCGATGGCCCGCCCGTGGCCCTGGAAGAATTCGACGCCCAGCCCACCAGCAAACCGGCCTCGATGCTGGTGTACCTCAATGGCCTGTACCTGATCGACCCGTTTTACCAGGCTTACCGCGAAGGTTATGCCAGCGGCGTGTATCGCCTGGAGGAAGTGGCACCGGACCATTTTCGCCAGAGTGAATACTTCCTCAACTACTTCCACGACAACGTGCTGGAAGACGAGGTGCAATTCATTCTGCAATTGCCGGGTACGGGGACGCTGTCGTTATCGCTGGGCATGCAGCGGCGCTTCAACTTTGAAGAAACCGGGTTGATGACCACCCTGGCGGCCTGGGTGCTGCCGCTGATGCAGCAGCACTGGCAGCAAAGCACCCGGCGTGCACCGGCGATGGACACGCAGATTCGCGACGCGTTGAGCCACTTTGGCAGTGGGGTGCTGTCGGAGCGTGAGCTGGAAGTGGCGCGCCTGGTATTGCGTGGGTTCTCGTCCAAGGCCATGGCCGAGCGTTTGAAGATCTCGCCGGACACCGTGAAGGTGCACCGGCGGCACCTGTACGCAAAGCTGGATATTTCGTCACAGCCGGAACTGTTTTCGTTGTTTATCCAGTCGTTGGGGCATGATTTGGAAAATCCCTGAAAACCGGGACGCGGAGCGTCCCTGGCTGCATTCCCACGCAGAGCGTGGGAACGATCAAAGCCTGCTCCCACAGGGGGCTCGGTGTAACGCCTAGCGCCCGGTACGAATGGTGTTCCACACCCGCGTACGAATCCGGTCGATGTTCAGCGGCATTGCTTCCAGTGCAAACAACTTGCCCATCATTTCCGGGCTCGGGTACACCTTGGTGTCGGCCTTGATCGCAGGGTCTACCAGGCTGTCAGCCGCCGCGTTGCCGTTGGCGTAGTGCACATAGTTGGTGATGCTGGCCATCACTTCCGGGCGCAGCAGGTAGTTCATGAACGCGTAACCGCCTTTTTCGTCCGGGGCATCGGCGGGCATGGCGACCATGTCGAACCAGATGGCGGCGCCTTCCTTGGGAATGTTGTAGCCGATGTTCACGCCGTTTTTGGCTTCCTTGGCGCGGCTTTCGGCCTGCAGGATGTCGCCGGAGAAGCCGACGGCCACGCAAATGTCGCCATTGGCCAGGTCAGCGGTGTATTTCGAGGAATGGAAGTAGGCTACATACGGACGCACTTTCATCAGCAGCCCTTCAGCCTTTTTGTAGTCCTCGGCCTTCTTGCTGTGGGGCGGCAGGCCCAGGTAATTAAGCGCCGCCGGCAGCAGTTCCGGGCCGTTATCGAGAATCGCCACGCCGCATTTTTGCAGCTTGGCCATGTTCTCGGGTTTGAAGATCAGGTCCCAGGAATCCACGGGCGCGTTATCGCCGAGCACTGCCTTGACCTTGTCGATGTTGTAGCCGATGCCGGTGCTGCCCCACAGGTAGGGGAAACCATGCTCATTGCCCGGGTCGTTGTTTTGCAGGGCCTTAAGCAGCACCGGGTTGAGGTTTTTCCAGTTCGGCAGCTGGCTCTTGTCGAGCTTTTTGAGGGCGCCGCCCTGAATCTGCCGGGCCATGAAGTGGTTGGAGGGGAACACCACGTCATAGCCGGATTTGCCGGTCATCAACTTGCCGTCAAGGGTTTCGTTGCTGTCGTATACGTCGTAGGTGAAACCGATGCCGGTTTCTTTCTGGAAGTTTTTGGTGGTGTCCGGCGCGATGTAGTCCGACCAGTTGTAGATCTTGACCGTCTCGGCGGCCTGGCTGATAGCGGCCACCCACATCAAGGGCAACAGGGCAATGGCTTTCATGGTTCGATTTCCTGGCGGTTTTAGGGCTGTTTTTATGGCAGGCGATCAAGGATCAAAGCGTTACAGGATCAATACGTAGGTCTTGCGCACGGTCTCGTGGATGTCCCAGATGCCGGTGCTGTTGGCCGGCAACATCAGTGCATCGCCGGCTTGTAGGTGAACGACTTCGCCGTTGTCCGGCGTGAAGGTGCAGCGGCCCTGGATGAAGTGGCAAAACTCCTGGGATGTGATCTGCCGACGCCAGCGGCCTGGCGTGCATTGCCAGATGCCGGTTTCGACGCCATCGTTGCGCTCAACACTTAAGGTCGAGGCCACGGCGATGGGCTCGCCCAAGGGCACGGCTACCGGTGACGAGTCCGGCAGATGGGCGTTCAGCGCGTCTTTGAAGTGAGTGATGCTCATGGGTTTTCCCGTGTGAGTGAAACATCTCAGTGCATGAAACCTTCCATGAACCCGGCCACGCCGGTCGCCAATTTGCGCCGCCAGGGCGCGCTGTTGGGGTTGGCCAACACTTGGTCTTCATGGACAAAACTGCGAATGATCGCGTTGTAACCCAGCCAGCGGCAGGGCTCGGGCTCCCAGGCCTTGAGCGCGTCCAGGCCACGCTCGCGAATCACCCAGGGCTGGGTGGTCAGCGGCGTATCGAGGCCCAGAATCATGTCGGCGAGCGTACGACCACCGAGGTTGGTGGCGCCGACGCCCTCCCCGCCATAACCGCCGGACAGCGCGATGCCGGTGATGTGATCGCAGAGCATGTGCGGTCGGAAGTTGCGCGACATGCCGAGGTTGCCGCCCCAGGAGTGGGTAATCTTGACGTGTTTGAGCTGCGGAAAGAGTTCGCTGAACAGGTAGCGACGCAGCGCCACTTCGTCGGTGCTCAGGTCGAAGTCATGGCGCAACTTGCCGGCAAACTGATAGCCGCCACGGGCGCCGAATATCAGGCGGTCATCCGCCGAACGCTGGCCGTAGGTGACCTGGCGACTGCTTTCGCCAAAGGCCTGGCCCCGGTTCAAGCCAATCTCATCCCAGGTGCTGGCCGGTAACGGTTCGGTGGCGACCATCAGGCTTTGCACCGGTAATTGATAGCGCCCCAACGGCGGCAACGTGGTGGCGTAACCTTCGACCGCCGGCACCACCCACGCGGCGCGCACGCTGGCGTTGGCCGTGCGCACGCTGCCGGACTGCCAATGGGTGACGGGGCTGTTCTCATAGATTGTCACGCCCATGCTCTCCACCACCCGCGCCAGGCCGCGCACCAGTTTGGCCGGGTTGATGGTCGCGACATGGGGCGCATAGATGCCGCCATACGGCCTGGCGATGCGGATCTGCTCGGCCAGCTGTTGCGGGCTCAGCCAGCGGTAATCCGCTTCGGTGAGGCCCTGGGCGTGGAGCGTGTCCAGGTAACGGCGCAGGCTGCCTTCCTGCTCGGGGTAGCGCGCCGCACAGTACAGCACACCGCCCTTGCGGTAGTCGCAGTCGATGCTTTCACGGGCCAGTACTTGGGCAACTTCGTCGGGGATGCCATGCAGCAGGTCAAACGAGGCGCGCCGTTGTGGCGGTGACAGGCCGGCCAGCAGGCGATCTTCGCCCAACAGGTTGCCCATCAGCCAGCCGCCATTGCGGCCCGAAGCACCGAAACCTGCGGTCTGCGCTTCGATAATCGCGATCTTCAGCTCCGGGGCCTGGCGCTTGAGGTAGTAGGCGGTCCACAGCCCGGTGTAGCCGGCGCCGATAATCGCCACATTGACGTCCAGGTCATGCGCCAGGGACGGCCGCGCCACCAGCGGGTCGTCCAACTGGTCCATCCATAAACTGATGTTGCGCCATGCCGGCATGCCAAGCTCCCCAACCTCGTTTCGATAGGCTGGATCCTAGAGCGTGGCGTCAGGGAGTGTCTTGCGCGCGTGCACGCAGAGAAATTTGTTTGACGTAGGCCTTGGGCGATTGCCCGGTGTGTTGGCGGAACGCGCTGTAGAACGCCGACAGCGAATTAAAACCGGCGGCAAACGCCAGGTCATCGACCTTTATCGGCGGCACGGCCTTGTCCAGCGAGGCCAGCAGGTGCTGGAGCCGAGCCTGGTTGACGTAGCGGTAGAAGCTCTGGCCCAGCACCTGGTTGAGCAGGTAGGAAATCTGATTACGGCTGTAGCCACACTCATTGGCCACACGTTGCAGGTCCAGCGCCGGGTCCAGATAGGGTTGCTTGAGTTCGAAGTACTGCTGCAGATCGTTGGCCATATGCCCCAATTGCTGGGGCGACAAGCCCAGGCGGCTGACCGTCGGGCGCAGGGCTTGGGCCGGCTGTTCATGCACCAGGGAGGCGTACTCGTTGACGCGCCAGATCAACCCATCGCGCACGGTGATTGCCTCACTGGTGCGAAATGACACCAGGCCCTGGCCGCCGCGCAGGGTAATGCGGTACTGGATAAACGCGGTGTCACCGTCGGCGCGAATGCGGTCGATGTGCTCGATCGCCTCGTCGGCGCCACGCGGCATGCTGGCCTGCAGATACTCGCGCAACTCGGCCTGACCCACCACGCGGTTTTGGAAGAAGTCGTGGTACTGAATGTCGGGGTGGTAGTAGGACATCACGCCCTCCAGGTCGCGATGGCGCCAGCACAGGTGATGGCGCAACACCAGATCGCCGGTGGCTTGGGTTTGTTCGCACTCTTCACTCAAAACGGGCTGCATGGACGGCTCTGCGGCGGGAATGCCTGGGAGATTGCCGAATTTGCCGGCGGCATTCAATGGTCAATCGGAACTTCTGACTAATGGCCTTTTGCCTAGTCACGAGTAAGACATGACCCATGTCATATAATCGCGAAAGAACTGCCGAACGGCCCTTAAAAAGTCAACGCGCGCTTGCGAACGAATGCTATTTTTAACCTCTTGATGCCACGACCAGTGAAGGTCATGGCCCCCTGCCGCGAGCTAAAGGAAGCGCTCAATGAACAAGGTGGGCAACATGAACAAAGTGACATTTCCCAATGCCTGCCAACTGATGCGCTGGCACTTCCATCCGATGGGCTTCGAGGGGAGCATGGACGCCCCCGGCAGTATGGTCGCACGCCTGTTCGACCGGGCCAGCGGCGAGACGTTGATCGCGATTGCCGGCATTCCTTGCGCCACGGTGATGAATGCGGCGGATGTGGAGCGCATTATCGAAGCGGTGGAGGATGAGCTGGAGTGTTTTGTGCCGCCGCTGTCGTTGCGGGCGTGACGCTCATTTATAAGCCGATGACTATCTAATGTGGGAGCGGGCTTGCTCGCGAAGGCGTTTTGTCAGTTGATACAGCTGTCACTGATACTCCGCTTTCGCGAGCAAGCCCGCTCTCACAGTGGGAATTGTGTATAGCTGCTAGCTGCGCCGATCATCAAAAAACGCCTTTCGCCCATCAACCCGCTCCGAAGCCCTTGGCACGTTCACGCCCTGGCCTTCCGGCTTTTCCACATACCAATAGCAATGGCTGACCGCGCGGGTAATGCCGACATACGCCAGGCGCAGCACTTCGTCTTTCTGCGCGGTATCGTAGGGTTCGCTGTCGCCGTCCTTGCCCAGGCCCGCCATGCGGTAAACCTGGTTTTTGTAAGGCGAGCTGGTGACGTGCTGGCAATCCCCAAGCAGGAAAACGGCGTCCGCCTGCAGGCCCTTGGCACTGTGATAAGTCAGCTGTTTAAGCCGCCGGTCCTGTGGCGGCAAGCTGGAATCTACATTAACTACAGACTGAATATGCTCTTGAATCAATAACTTATCGCTACTTTTTCGATAAAGCATTAGCACTGTATTGCCGCGTTGATAGTGCTCCAGCAACTGTCGTCCCAGTGCGGCGTCGTCCCGCTCCAGTACCACCACGGGCTGCAAAGCCTTGGGCTCGCCACTGGCTTTGGCCTTCTTGCCGGGGATAGCCGGGGCTGCGCGCACCACATGTTCGGCGGCGTCGATGATGTGCTGGTGGCTGCGATAGTTCTCGCTGAGCATCACACGGGTGGTGCTGGGCGACGGGAATTCCTGGTTGAACGCCATGAAGTACTGGGGCGAACTGCCGCGCCAGCCATAGATCGACTGCCAGTCATCGCCCACGCACAGCAAGGAGGAGCGTTGCGCGCCACGCCCCACATGCATCGCCGGGCCACGGCTGCGGATCTCGCGCAGGCTGGCGCGAATCCACGAGACGATCTGCGGCGATACGTCCTGAAACTCGTCGATCATCAGGTGCGACATCGGCCGCAGCAGCGGATCGCTGAGCAGCTTGAGGTTTTCCGGGGTGTTCTCACCGAACAGCGAGAACATGCGGTTGTAAGTCATGATCGGCGGCGATTGATCGAGCAAGTGATCTTCCAGGGCCTTCCAGAAAATGCTCAAGGCTTCAAAGTAGCCGCGGTCCGGGTCGTCCTTGGCGAAGCTCATTTGGCCAACGGCCGTGGGCACATCCAGCCCGAGGTTCTCGATAAACCCGGCGGCCATCACGAAACTGTCCAGCAGCGGCGCAGAGGCCAGCTCGCCCTTGACCTTGTAATCAAACCCAGGCCCGGCGCTGGCGTCGCCCGCCAGGCTGCTTAAAAGGCGCCGTGATGACTCGTAGTTATCTAACCATATCAATGATTTGCGACAGAAAGCTTGAAAGAGGGTGCGCTTTACCGCCCATTCGGCCCGCACCGAAAGCTTTGAATTGGGCCGGTTGATCTGAGGGTTTTCCCGTGGATCAAACCCCAGCACCACCCAGGCATCCAGATCCGGGATGTAGCCGTGGCAGTGAAATTGCGCACCATTGATTTCGAAGGTCTGGCGACTCGGCTCTATGCCCTTGATCGGCCAGGCGCCGGCGCGAAACCACAGGTCCTCGATCACGTCGCAAAGTTCTTCATCGCGCTTGGCCGCCAGTTCGGTGACAGCGATGCGTTTCTGCACGTCGGGGTGGTCGCGCTCCAGCTCCTTGAGTTGCAGGCCATGGCGAGCCAGCGGTGCGATCAGCTCGCGAAAGCGTGCGTGGCGGCCATGCAGCCGGTGATAACAGGTATTCATCTGTTGGCGCTGGGCGTCGCTGATACGCAGGTCGAAGGGGTTGCTGTCGGCATCCTCGAAACCGCTGCTGAGGTTTTCAAACGCTTGCAGCCGTTCGAAGCCTGGCAGGCTGCGCACCATCGGCAAGATGCGTGAATGAAAGGTACGCACCACGGCCTGAGCTTCTTTGAAGTCAAGGGGCAGGCCCCACAAACCGAGAATTTCCATGAGCTTGTTGATGAAGTCTTTGCGCGATTCGCGGGTGAAGGTCACCACGGTCATGGAACTCAGCTCAAAGCCCAGGTAGTGGGTCAGCAAAAGGATGCGCAGCACCAGCGAGGTGGACTTACCCGCGCCGGCACCGGCAATCACCGAGGTTGAAGGGGTGTCACTGAAGATCATCTTCCACTGCGCGGCACTGGGCTGGGCGTGGGCCGGCAGCAAACGTGCTACGTCAGCCTTCATGCGCTTTTTGACGTCGGCCGTGAGCGGCAGGCGCCAATCGTCGAACAGGCTGTCATCCACACCCGGCGCGCGGTGCTCGTCGGGGCGAAAGTCGCGGATCAGCAACACCTGGCGGCCTTCCTCGATGCCGTCGGCCTTGCCCTCGCGGTAGCCATATTCCACACCGGCTTCGTGCCCGCTGCGAAAGCCGTCCGCCTGGCCGTGCAGCCAGGAAAACCGATGCTGGGCACGCAAACGCGTCAGGCCATGGCCAAACAAACGGGCGGCGAGCCGTTTGAGCAGGGGCATTTCTGCCAGGGGACGCAGTTCGGGGGGCAGATCAGGCGTTTGTTGCGGCACGCGGACTCCGGCGATGAGGTTGGTTCTGGCGAAGGTGCCATGGTCGCCGGAATCGGCGCACAGTTCCAGCCAATTGCTTTGTTGTCATGCAGTTAGGCGATGAAGTAAAAGTCAAAACGCCAGCAACCAATCGAATAAACTGATTGGAATCCGGCATTTTTTACGCTTTTTATCGATCATGCGCTGCTGGATGATAGCCACCATCCACAGGAGACCCATCATGCTCGAACTTCGACCTTTCACTTCCCTGGGCGGCGCCCATCATGGCTGGCTCGATGCCCATCATCACTTTTCCTTCGCCGAGTACCACGACCCCAAGCGCATGCACTGGGGCAACCTGCGGGTGTGGAACGACGACATCATTGCGCCCGGCACGGGCTTCCCGCAGCACCCGCATCGCGACATGGAAATCATCACCTATGTGCGTGAAGGTGCCATCAGCCATGCCGACAACCTCGGCAACAAAGGCCGCACCGAAGCGGGTGACGTACAGGTCATGAGTGCCGGCACCGGGATTGCCCACAGCGAATACAACCTGGAAGCCACGCCGGCCAAGATCTTCCAGATCTGGATCATCCCGAATGAGGCCGGGCTGCCGCCGTCCTGGGGTGCCAAGCCATTTCCCAAGGGCAATCGTGAGGGCTTTGTGACCCTGGCCAGTGGCAAGGCCGGTGACACTGAAAGCTTGCGCATTCGGGCAGATGCACGCCTGGTGGCGGCTAACCTGAAGGCTGGGGAAAGCGCCGAGTATCGGCTGGACAGCGGGCGCCGTGCGTATCTGGTGCCGGCGACGGGGGTGATTGAAGTCAATGGCCTGCGTGCGCAAGCGCGAGACGGGGTGGCGGTTGAAGATGAGCAGGTGTTGCGGGTAACAGCGGTTGAAGACAGTGAAATCGTCTTGGTAGATCTGGCTTAACAAAAAACAATGCGGGAGCGGGCTTGCTCGCGAATACGGTGGTTCAGTCAATATATCCAGCGACTGACACACCGTATTCGCGAGCAAGCCCGCTCCCACATGGTTGGATCTGCGGTGTTACTGAGAGATGGCGCCGTCTACCAGCACCTGCGCCTCTTGCACCAACTGCTTGAGGTGGTCTTCACCCACAAAGCTTTCGGCGTAGATCTTGTAGATGTCCTCGGTGCCCGATGGCCGTGCGGCGAACCAGCCGTTCTTGGTCATCACCTTCAAACCACCGATTGCCTGGTTATTACCCGGCGCATGGCTGAGGATCTGCTCGATGCTTTCCCCGGCCAGTTGCGTGGAAGTGACCTGCTCAGGCGACAGCTTGCCCAGCAGTGCTTTCTGCGCCGGGGTCGCCTTGGCGTCGACACGAATCGCGAATGGCTCGCCCAGCGCATCCGTCAGGCCACGGTAGATCTGGCTGGGGTCCTGGCCTTTGCGCGAGGTCATTTCGGCAGCCAGCAGCGCTGGGATCAAGCCGTCTTTGTCGGTGCTCCAGACCGTGCCGTCCTTGCGCAGGAACGAGGCACCGGCGCTTTCTTCGCCGCCAAAGCCCAGCGAGCCTTCGAACAGGCCATCGGCAAACCACTTGAAGCCGACTGGCACCTCAAACAGGCGCCGGCCGATACGCGCCGCAACACGATCGATCAAGCCGCTGCTGACCACGGTCTTGCCCACGGCTGCATCGGCGCGCCACGCTGGGCGGTTCTGGAACAGGTAATCAATCGATACGGCGAGGTAGTTGTTCGGTGCCAGCAGGCCACCGGATGGCGTCACGATGCCGTGGCGGTCGTGGTCCGGGTCGCAGGCGAAGGCGACGTCGAAACGCTCCTTGAGGCCGATCAAGCCTTGCATCGCATAGCTGGAGGACGGGTCCATGCGGATCTGACCGTCCCAGTCCACGCTCATGAAGCGGAACGTGGAGTCGACCTCAGCGTTCACCACGTCCAGGTTCAAACGGTAATGCTCGGCAATCGCCGACCAGTAGCGCACCCCTGCTCCGCCCAACGGATCCACGCCCAGACGCAGGTCGGCGCTGCGGATGGCGTCCATGTCGATCACATTGACCAGGTCGGCCACGTAGCTGTTGAGGTAGTCATGGCGATGGGTGGTATCGGCCTTGAGCGCCTGGGCGTGGGTAATGCGTTTAACCCCGGCCAGCTTGTTGGCCAGCAGCTCGTTGGCCTTGGCTTCGATCCACTTGGTAACGTGGGTGTCGGCCGGGCCGCCATTGGGCGGGTTGTACTTGTAGCCGCCGCTTTGTGGCGGGTTGTGCGACGGCGTAATCACGATACCGTCTGCCAGGCCGCTGGTACGGCCACGGTTGTAGCAGATGATGGCGTGGGAAATGGCCGGGGTCGGCGTGTATTCATCGCCTTCGGCCAGCATCACGTGTACGCCGTTGGCGGCCAGCACTTCCAGGGCGCTGGCGCCTGCGGGGGTCGACAGCGCGTGGGTGTCCAGGCCGACGAACAAGGGCCCGTTGATGCCCTGGGCTTCACGGTACAGGCAGATGGCCTGGCTGATGGCAAGCACGTGCCATTCGTTGAAACTCAGCTCGAACGAGCTGCCACGGTGCCCGGAAGTACCAAAGGCCACACGCTGGGTGGAGATCGCTGCATCAGGCTGGCCGGTGTAATAGGCCGTGACCAGTCGCGGGATATCCACCAGCAATTGAGCTGGCGCCGGCTTGCCCGCAAAAGGACTGATTGTCATGCATAAACCTCGAAGAAGAAGGATTCGGAAAAAATGACAGTTTACTGAGAGTTGGACTACTGCGCGACGGTATTGATCCTACAAGCCACAGAGAAGTTTCATGCATTTAGCTGATCTGTGCATCACGCAGCGCCTCGCCCACCAATGCCAGGGCACTGTCCAGGTTGGGCAGCCCGTGGAAGGTGTTGCTTAACCGCAGATGCTGGTGGTGCAGGCCGCACACGCTGAACAGCTCACCGGGCGCCATGACGACCTGACGCGCCAGCAGGTAGTGGAAAGCCTTGCGCATGTCCACCGCCCGGGTGACGCCCAACCAAAAGGTCGCCCCGCCCGCCGGCATTCGGTAAGTCACTTGATCACCCAGGTGCTGGCCCAGTAGTTTGCTCATTTCGCCTGCCTGCTCCAGCAGCAGCCCGCGCAAGTGGTGCAGGTGCTGGTCGATTTTGCCGCTCAGGTACAAGCGTGCAATCGCGCGCTGGCGAATGGCGGACAGTCGGAACGAGCGCAGCAGGAACTGTCGCTGCAATTCACCGCTCAAGTGCCGCGACAACGCGTAGCCAAACGGCGCCTCTGGGCCGAGTATTTTCTCGAAAGAGGCAAACACCACCAACCGCTCAGGGTTGACCAGGTCGCGCAGGGCAACCGGTGCCGGCTTGAATCCCAATTCGCCGCAGGTGTCGTTTTCCAATAGCCAGCAATCGTACCGATCGAGCAGTTGCGCCACCGCCTGGCGGTCTTGAGGCTGCAAGGCAAAGGCGGACGGCAGGCTGAGCGACGACGAGAGCACGAGCAGCTGCACCGACTCGTTACGCAGCATCCCTTCGAGCAAGGCCAGCTCCAGGCGGCCATCGTTGCCCCAGGGCAGCTCAAGGATACGCACCCCGGCATCCTGCAGCAGGCGCAGGATTGACCACTCGCAGGGCGATTCGACCACCACCGAGGCGCCGCGCAAGCCCAATACCTCGATAAGGATCTCGAGCACACCGCGCACGTCTGCGCCGATGTACACGTCATCAGCCTGCCAGCAGCGGGTCGGTGACGAAGTGTAGCGAGCCGCCAGCGCCGCCCTCAGCTCCCACACCCCGCAGGGTTGCGACCAGGGCTGCAGGTGCCCTGGATATTGACGCACCAGCTCGCGCTCGAGGCGCAGCAAGGTGCCGTCCAGTGAGGCCAGCAAGGCCGGTTCATCGCCGCTGAGCACGGTCATGCCCGGGCGCCGGGACGCCATATAGAGGCGTTCAAGCAAATCCCCGCTGGGACACGCCACTGGGCCACCGGCAAGCGGCCAAGCGTAGTATCCCGACTTGGCCACCGAATACACCCTGCCCTCCTTTTCCAGCAGCGAATACGCATACTGGATGGTGGAGATCGACACATTGAGTCGCTGGGATAACTGGCGCAGCGACGGCAGCTTTACGCGCGTATCCGTGCTGACCTCGTTAATCAGGTTGATCATGTAGCGATAAACCGCCTGATAAGCAAAGTCAGCCTGCCGTGCGCCCCGCAGCGTCATCGCCCAGACAGCTGAAAGGCCATGCCGTCACGGGCTTGAGACCTTTGCACGGGTGCATTGTGGGCACCGCGAAGGGCCAGGTTCATCGGCCGCTTGCGGTACAGATGCTGGAGCAAAGGCAGCGGCAACCCGCTGGCATCGGCGACCCATTGCTGCAGCATCTCGGCTGCCGGTTTGCCCTGCAAGACCTTGTGCAGTTCAGGCAATGCCACCAGCATGCCGGGGTGGCACTGACGCAAATAGCCTTCCAGCCGTTCGCCGTGATGAATGAAAGGCGAAAACAGCAGGCAGACCAGTTGGTTCTCGTCCAAGCCGAAAAATTGCTGGGCAAGGCTGCTCGCCAACGCCCGCTCCCCGCGATCGGCCACCTGGCTTACCAGCTCTTCGGGCACCCGCCGACGCCGCAGGTAATTGCGCGCCTGCTCGAGGAACTCCTCGACACCTTCCTCGTAATGCAGCTCGCGCAGGCATTCGGCTTGCAGGCCGCGCAGGTGCGCCATCAACGGTGGGTTGGCAAAGCTTGGGTGGCTGAAGTGAAAGCCCAGCAGATCTGGCGTATAAGCCATGAAATCGACGAGCAACGGTGCACTGGCGCGGTCGATGCCTTCAAGCAAGTCGGCAATACCGATATAGGCCAGGTGCCGATACCCTCCCGGGCTGACGTCAGCCTTGGGCACATAGTGCTCGCCGTAGAGGTCACGGTAGAAATCGCCGCTCCACTCATCCATGCGCGTAAACAACCCGCCAAGCGACGTCGGTTTACCCTTGGCAGCCTTGACGGTTTTAGCCTGGGCGGCTTTTTTCAGCCAGGCCAGCAGTTGGCTCTGTTTGCGCGCGGAGTCGCCACTGACCAGTGCGTGCACGCCACCGTTCCAGGCGGTGACGCGCTGATAGAAATCCCCCAGTGCCAGGTAGGCATCGTTGCACAGCGTGGCGCGCACATCGCCGGAGGTCAGATGCCCCACCATCAACATGTTGCGCTGGTGAGCTTCACAGCCGCGACTGGAGGCCGGGCGCTGATGGTTGAAGGGCAACACCTGTTCGTTTTCGACCATCAACAACTCGACCCGGTCGTCATCATGGAAAAACAGCCGGCTGTAACCGCGATGAATCGCCTCGAGGGTGTCTTGCGTCATACCCGCGTGGCGTAGCGTCGCCACCCGTAACTGGAAGGTCCTGGGCGCACGCGCGGCGATACTCAACTGTGCGGCACGCAGTAACGCCAGGGTGTAGCTGCTGACTTCACCACCGCCATGGGCCACCAGCACTTTGTAATCACCCACTTGTTCCATGCCGCCGGCGGCCACGACAATACGCTGAATCAACAATTGAAGTGCAGTGCGCTCCGCGCGTGTGAAATACCCAACCAAGCGTTGTTGAACTTGCTGGTAAACATAATTCATGGCCTGCTCGTGAATAGCGCTCATAGTTCTACTACCTGAGTTGAAATATCAGTTCAAAACAACTACCGAGCGTAGTTGCCCGATCTATTGCATGTGTAAGAAAGTTGCCTGCGGTGCAGTGTGTGCGACAGATAAACACTAGCACCCGGTTACAAATCGATAAGTGCTGCTCAGGCGGCTCGTCTCCCAGCATCTTTGGGTCGAAAGCGCCGTACCACAGCATCCTGGCGATTGGCAGCAATGCTCCTAGGAATATTCAGACAGGCTCCTACAACGCTTTAACCTTGAATTCAAAGATCCATCTGACAAATAAAAATTGTCAAACTTAAATCTCCAGTCATGCATCGTTTGAAATCCGCCCTTGGAGGGCCGACCGCCTCGCGTCCTGGCAGAGGCTGTAGCACTCGTAGTTGCAGGAAGTGCCCGCTGATGAATCCGAAAATCATTCATAACTCAGTCCTTGAGTTGAAAGTGAAGTGCCAATTATCAGGGCTGAAATAATGATTAACAGATACAGAAGCTGACCAAAAAGCAGTTCAGATAATGACGGGGGCAAATGCGCAGGGCGCAGACACAACAACGCCGCGCTGAATTTCAGGGCGGCGGCGGGGAAAAGGGCATCGTTTGCGGGACCGGACGGCCGTTGCGCGTTTCAGACAACGCGCGGATTCAACCCTGTCATATGGCGCATTTGCCCCATGCGCCCAGGGTTTGCAAAACTCATTTACGAATCTTCCTACACCTCAAACAGCCTCAACCTGCAACGCAACACGCTCGCGGCACGGGCATTCATCCATGTAACGGTGCGCTTCTACAAACTGGTTGAAGGCAAATACGGTGGTTTTCAGTGGCACCAACACGCGGTCGGCCGTCAGTTGGTTGATGTCACGCAATGCGCGTTGCAAGGCAACATGGTCCTGAATGATGCCCAGTTCCGGCTTGCCGGTGAAGTTACCGATACAGTGCACAAAGAACTGGATGTTCTTCTGGAACGCTGCACAGGCCGGGAACGGCGTCTGGTTGCCGCCTTGCAAACCGTAGAGCACCAGGCTGCCACGGGGCGCCAGCACGTCACCGAGCATCGACATCTGCGGGCCGCCCAAGCCATCGAACACCACATCCACGCCGCGGTTATCGGTGAACTTGTTGATTTGCATCAGCAGGTCCTGCTCTTCGGTGACGATGACCTTCTCGGCCCCCAGCGACAACAGGTACTCACGCTCGGCGCTGTCCTTGGTGGCGGCGATTACCCGAACACCCAGCGCCTTGCCCAATTGTACAAACGAGGGGCCGGCACAGTGGCTGGCGTCGGTCACCAGGGCAAACTGGCCGGGTTTGACCCGCGCCAGATCCATATAGGCAAAGTAGGCGATCAACAGCGGCGTGTAATGCACGCTGGCTTCAATCGGGCTCAGCACATCCGGATAACGGGTCAATGCCGAGCGCGGCAATACGATTTGCTCGCCATATACCGGGTAATCATTGGGGCTTTCGGCCGGAAAACTGGCGACTTTATCGCCTACCGCCAAGTCATCCACGCCCTCACCGAGGGCCACCACCACACCGGCCATCTCATGGCCAAGGCCGGACGGCAAGCGTGCATGGGAGGACGCCAGGTTCTGGCGCCACAGAATGTCATACCAGCTGATGCCAATCGCTTCGACACGCACCTGCACTTCGCCCGGTGCGGGCTGTGCGGCTGCATGCTCTTCGCATTTGAGCACCTCGGCCGGACCAAACTTGTGAAAACGGATCGTGCGGGACATCGCAAACCTCGTCAAAGTAACCTCTAATGCCATGAACTCTATCTGGGCTTTCCGGGTAAGGCCACCGGTCGCCATTAATAGTCGACATGTCTGTCATTGATTCCGCAAGTGAGGCATTCACCTCAAGTATCGTAGGAAAACTCAATTATCCGGTGCAGAGTACCAGCCTTTCCCCGTAAGATTCATGCCGGTCATTGTTTACATGTGGCCGCTCACGTCAAGTTTGCTGACTCT
The DNA here is from genome assembly GCF_900006605.1 of Pseudomonas sp. 58 R 3. Lineage (NCBI taxonomy): Bacteria > Pseudomonadati > Pseudomonadota > Gammaproteobacteria > Pseudomonadales > Pseudomonadaceae > Pseudomonas > Pseudomonas sp. 58 R 3. The sequence goes on from NZ_CVTT01000052.1 coordinate 265,470, forward strand.
TCCAGGACACAAGATGAACCGTAACGACCTGCGTCGTGTCGACCTTAACCTCTTGATCGTATTCGAAACCTTGATGCATGAGCGCAGTGTGACCCGCGCTGCCGAGAAATTGTTCCTTGGCCAGCCGGCCATCAGCGCGGCGTTGTCGCGCCTGCGCGGGCTGTTCGATGACCCGCTGTTCGTGCGCACCGGGCGCAGCATGGAGCCGACGGCGCGCGCCGTGGAAATCTTCGCCCTGCTCTCCCCGGCCCTGGACTCGATCTCCACCGCCGTGAGCCGCGCCGCCGAATTCGACCCGGCCACCAGCACCGCAGTGTTCCGTATCGGCCTGTCCGACGACGTCGAATTCGCCCTGCTGCCGCAACTGCTCAAACGCCTGCGCGCCGAGGCGCCAGGCATCGTGCTGGTGGTGCGCCGCGTCAACTACATCCTGATGCCTGGCCTGCTGGCCTCCGGGGAAATTTCCATCGGCGTGAGCTACACCGCCGACCTGCCCGCCAACGCCAAACGCAAGGTGCTGCGCCGCAGCCTGCCGAAACTGCTGCGCGCCGACAGCGTACCCGGCTCCTTGAGCCTGGACGACTTCTGCGCCCGCCCCCACGCCCTCGTGTCCTTCGCCGGCGACCTGAGCGGGTTTATCGACGAAGAGCTGGAAAAACTCGATCGCAAACGCCACGTGGTATTGGCTGTACCGCAGTTCAACGGACTGGGCACATTGCTGGCGGGCACCGACATCCTCGCCACCGTACCGGACTACGCCGCCGAGGCATTGACCGCAGCGGGCGGGTTGCGCGCCGAAGACCCACCGTTGCCGGTGCGCACGTTTGAGCTGCATATGGCGTGGCGCGGGTCGCAGGATAATGATCCGGGGGAGCGGTGGTTGAGGTCGAGGATTCAGATGTTTTTTGGGGACCCTGAGAGTCTTTAGGCGTTGTCTGGCAGGCTGTTCGGCTGATCATTTCTGCCCTTACACAAACCATGGAGCTCCATTGACTTCCAGTGGATGGCTACATTGGGGGCACATCTGAGGGCATGCTTTGGGTGGTTTGAAAAGGATGCCCCCAGCCCGACCCGCAAAAAGCCTCTCTCGAAATCACTCTCGCCCAAGCCAAAGAGTAGCCTCCATCCACGCCCCCGCCGTCACCAACTCTTCTAGCGTTTCCAACAGAATTTTTCCCTGAAGGCGTACGCACTGGGTATCGCTGAGGCTCAGCAGGCCTTCGATGCCTCGCCCAAGCGGTGGTAAGCACGGTTGAAATACACCAGGCCTTCGTCCGCGCCGCTTTGGCGAATGGTCTGGACCTCACAGTAGAAAATACTGTGGGAGCCCACTTCATGGACCTGCACGATCCGGCAGTCGAAATTCACCAGCGCTTGCAGCATCACGGGCGCACCGCTTTCAAGCGTGGTCCAGCCTGTGACGGCAAAGCGCTCATCCATACTCAACGTGCGGTCGGCAAAAGCACCGGATAAATGCTGATGATCGCCGCACAGGGTGTTTACGCACACTGTGCCGTTACGCTTGAAATGCTCGTTGGAATGAGAGGAACGGTTCATGCATACCAACAGGGTCGGCGGTGAATCAGTCACGCTGCACACCGCCGAGGCGGTAAAGCCGAACCGCCCCGCCACGCCATCAGTGGTGATGACCGACACGGCACCGCCCAGCATGGCCATTGCATTGCGAAAGCTGCCTACGTCTACCATTGTCGTTCCCCTTAGATATCCAGCACGAGTTTTTTAGATTTGGCTCGTGAACAGCACACTAGAATTTGATCATTGCCGGCCTTCTCATCGTCCGTCAGGTACACATCACGATGATCCGGCTCGCCTTCGAGCACATCGCACAGGCAGGTACCGCACACACCCTGCTCGCAGGAAATCTCGATCTTGATCCCGACCTGCGCCAGTGCGGCGAGAATGCTCTGCCCTTCTGCCACCTGCACGGTCTTGCCGCTGCGGGCCGCTACCACTTCGAAGCTGCCCCCAGAGCTGTCCACTTCCACGTGGAAATATTCCTTGTGGATGTGCGCTTCGGTGTAGCCCTGGTCGCGGGCGCCCTGAATCACCCAATCCATGAAGCCGGCGGGACCGCAGGTGTACATGTGCACGCCGGTCTTGCCCTCGCCCAGCACCTTGGCCAGGTCGAGCTTCTGTTCGGCCCCTTCATCGTCGAAGTGGGTAAACACCTGCGCGGCAAACGGTGCGTCGGCCAGTTCCGCCAAGAACGCACTGCGTCCGCGCTCACGGCCGCAGTAATGCAGCTCGAAGGTCTGGCCGGCCGCGTGCAGCGCGTAGGCCATGGCGATCATCGGGGTCACGCCGATCCCGCCGCCCAGCAGCACCGAACGCCGCGCCTGCGGTGCCAGCGCGAACAGATTGCGCGGTACGCTGATCTGCACCTCGCAGCCTTCGAGCAGGGTGTCATGCACCCCGACCGAACCGCCGCGCGATGCCGGATCCTTGAGCACACCCAGGCGGTACAGGCTCGAATCCGCAGGGTTGCCGCACAACGAGTACTGGCGCACCAGCCCCGGGGCAATATGGATATCCACATGCGCGCCGGCGTCGAACGCGGGCAACGGTGCGCCGTCGCGACGGGTCAGGTCCAGGACGACAACGCCGTCCCCTTGCAGCTCGCGCTTGCGCACGACTACGTCCAACAGTTCTTCAGTCATGGCCGTTATTCCATGGAGTTCGCAAAGGCCGCCGTGGCGGCCGCTATCAGTCAGCGCATGAACAAACCGCCATTCACATCCCACGTCGCCCCGGTAGTGAAATAGGCGTCGGGCCGGGCCAACTGCACAATTAGGTCACCGAGAAAATCTGCATCTCCCAGGCGCTGCACCGGGATATTGGCGAGCAGTCCCGGCAGGCGTTCGACCGGTATGGCTGCGCGCACCGCCGCCGACTCGATAGGGCCAGGGGCAATGGCATTGACCGTCACCCCGCGGGCGGCAAACTCCTTGGCGAAGATCTTGGTCAGCGTCACGATGCCGCCCTTGCTCGCGGCATAGTGTGCGCCGGTCGCAGTACCGCCGTTCTGGCCGGCCAGGGACGCCATGTTGATGATCCGCCCATAGCCGGTTTCGGCCATGTACGCGCCCAGCACCTGGCAGCCGAGGAACACGCTGCGCAGGTTCAGGCCCACCACGGCGTCGAATTCCTCGGGGCTGATCTGCATCAGCGGCGTGGTCTTGGTGACGGCAGCGTTATTGACCACCACGTGCAGCGCGCCGAAGCGCACCAGCACCTGGTCCAGGCCCGCTTCGAAATCGGCTTTGCTCCCGGCGTCCAGTTGCAGCGCAAGCGTGCGCTCGCCGCCCGGGTCCAACTGGTGGGCGCACGCCTGTGCGGCTTCAAGGTTGAGGTCGGTGATCGCCACCGAGTACCCGGCCCGCAGGAGGCTGGCGCAGAAATGCTGCCCCAGCCCCTGCCCCGCGCCCGTCACCAATGCGATATGGCTCATTTCGGCGCGCCTCAAAGGATGTAGCCGATACCGGCAAGGGCATCGTCACTGTTGATCAGGCTGACCACTTTGCGCTGGATCTTGAAACCACCCTCGCTGCGGATCAGTTGGTAGGTAAGGTCGGCGCTGTAGAACTTCAGGTTTTCCTTGCGGAACTCACGGATGTTCTGCGCGCAGCGCACAGTCACCTGCACGCCGTCATCGGCCAACACCCGGAACCGCGACTGCATGCGCACCGTGCGCGGTTGCGGGCTGGTGGAGATCGATTCGCCGCCGGTCAGACGCCGCACCCGCAGTTCACGCATATGATGATCGTCGTAGGCGTAGTTGAGGGTGTTCTCGAAGTCGGTTTCCTTGGGATCGATGGGAATGATGTAGGTGCCCTTCTCGGTCCACATCTTCAACCAGCCGTCGTATTCTCCGTGGTCGAGCATGTCGCCTTCCTGCCAGATGAAAGCGGTCACTTCTTGCAGTAATTGCAGGTTCATAAGGTTCTCCACGGATCAGGCCGACATCATCTTTTTCCACTGCTGATAGGCGGCGCGCATACCGGTTTCGGCACTCACGTCGGATACCAGCCCGTCTGCGCTGGCCTGCTCGCCGGGCAAGCCACGGTTGAGCATGATCCACAGATCTTCACCGGCGCTGGCGCCCTTCTGTACCCGCTCCCAAGCCTCGGAATCGTCCGGAGTGCCGAAGCCCATCGGCCCCTGGAAGTGCTCATGCAGGCGCAGTCGATAGCGGTTGGCCACGGCCGGCCCGCCGTCCATGGTGATCACCGAATGGTGGATTTCGGTCTCGGTCACCGAGATCGGCTGCAGCACCCGGAAAAACGCCATCGAGCATGCAACGTTGGGGAACAGGTTGAGGTTGAAGCCGGTGCCGCCGACCGCACGCACGATCCGGCGCACCTGCTGCTCCTCGATGCCCTCGTCACGCAGCTCGGCGGCCAGCTCTTCGAAGCGCTCGGGAATCGGCTTGTCCAGGTCGGCTTCGAGGTCGATCAAGTCGGGAATCATCACCATCACGCTGTGGCCGTTGCCCAGGTCCTCGACGTAGCCAGGTCCTTTGACGAAGTCGAACAGCGCCAGGGTCTGCTCATCCACCGACGACAGAAAACTCTTGTGCACCAACGGGAAATGGTAAGCGTCGGTGGTGTTTTCCAGCTGGATCTTCCAGTTGCCGGGGAAGCGGAAACGGTGCTCGCCCGGCACCTTGATGCCATAACCGGCGCCCTGCTTCATGAACAGGTCCATCCATTTTTTCGCCGCACCGAGGTAGTCTTCCAGCGGCTCGATGTCGTCCTTGAAGGTGGCGAAGATCATGCCGGCGTAGCTTTCGGTACGCAGGCTGACCAGTGGCAGCTCGGCCTTGTCGATGCAGTCGCCGTAGCTTTCCGGGTGTGGGATGCCACGCAGTGAGCCGTCGAGCGCGTAGCCCCAGCCGTGGTAAGGGCAGACGAAGCTGTTGGTCTTGCCTTTTTTGTGTTCGCACACAGTGGCGCCACGGTGGCGACAACGGTTGAGCAGCACGTGCACGTCTTTCTTGCGGTCACGCACCACGATCACCGGCTGCTTGCCGATATAGGTGGTCTTGTAGCTGCCGTTGTCGGGTATCTCGCTTTCGTGGGCGACCCAGATCCAGGTGCTATAGAAAATCTTCTCCAGCTCGGCGTCGAACAGTTGCGCATCGGTATACATCGAGGTGTGGACGCGATCGGCCTGCACCCGTTCAGCGGGGTCGACGGCGAGGTTTACAGCGGGAATCAGCATGCTCATGGAAGTATCCTCGTCGGCATCAAGTACGCTGAATGATCAGCTCGCGCCCAACCCGGGCTTCAACCTTGGTGTAGCGCCACAGCTTGTAAGGGCCATTGCCCACCGGGGTGCTACGAAACAGGTTGCACGCGGCATGCACGGTCTCGATATCCGGCACGTCGGCCAACAGGTAGGTGGTCCAGGGGAAGCCATCGGACGGCCCGACCATGCTCTGGTCGTCATCCATATTGCCCAGCACCTTGACCCCGGCCAGGTCGTGGATACCGTTCCACATTGCACTGAACGCTGCCCACACCTGCAATTGTTCATCGCGCGGGGCATCGAAAAAATTCTGGTTGATGCCCATGCAGAACAGCACGCGCAAGGTCTTTTTATCGCTCATTTCATTTCCTCGACGGTTAGAGGTAGCCAGGCAAAGGCTGTTTGCCGAAGAACATGGCTCCGGCATTTTGATAGGTGATGTCGCCCATGAAGGCGTGCTGGGTCACCACCTGGGCGTCGTTGACGCAGCGTGCCAGCGGGCTGTCGTTGTACACACCGCTCATGCCCGAGAGCATCTGCGCGGTGCGCGCCACATCGGCAGCGACGCGGGTGGCATGGGTCGACGACAGGCGCAGCAGGTTGGTTGCGGCCACCGGCACCGCATCGCCGGCCAGTACGTAGTTCCAGGCGCAGTCGATGGACTCGTAGAAAAACGCCCGCGCGGCTCGCAGCTCGGCTTCTGCCCGCGCAATATCGACCTGGGCCAGGGGCCGGTCGGCAATCGCCGGGGCGCCGGTGACCGAGACGCGCCCGCTGGCCATGTCCGAAAGGGCATCCAGTGCCGCGCGGGCGACGCCAAGGCCGACGACCGACAGCACTTGGGTGGCGAACGACAGCGACGGGTAACGAAAGAACGGCTCGTCCAGGTTCGGCAGGCCGCCGCGCACGAAGGTCCACTCCTCGCAGACCCGCACGTTTTCCACCACCAAGTCATGGCTGCCGGTGCCGAGCAGGCCGACGGTGTCCCAGGTTTCGTCGATGCGGATCTCACTGCGCGGCATCACTGCAATGCGTGGCAGGCCGAAGGTGTCGCCGTTCTTCGGGGCGATACCGACGCCGACAATGTCGGCGCCCAGGGAGCCGCTGGAGTATTTCCAACGACCATTGACCACAAAGCCGCCTTCGACCACTTCCGCCGGTTGCGGCGGAAAGATGCCACCGGCGAATACCCGGTCAGGACCATCGGCATACACCTTGGCGATGCTGTCCAGCGGCAGTGCGGCAAGGTAAACCGGGCTCATGCCGAAGCTGGCAACCCAGCCGGCAGAACCATCGGCCTGGGCAATACGCTCGATCAACTGGCAGAACTCGGCCGGCGAACACTCCAGGCCACCGAAGCGCTTGGGCACCAGCGCCCGGTAAACGCCGTGCTGTTTGAAGGACTCGATCACATCCCGCGAGATGTGGCGCTGACGGTCGAATTCACCGGCCCTGGCACGCTCACGCACATCGACAAGCAAGGCGTCGAAGGTCGGGCCACTGGCAAGCGAGCTCACGGTATCGACCGCTGGTTTTTTTAGCGAATGCATACATTTACTCCGTTGTCAGGAACGGTATTGGGCTGAGCAGGAAGGCAGTGTCGAGCTGGGACGGGAGACGGAACGGGGGCGATGGATCGGCATAGTGGTTACCTTTGTTTTTGTGGGTGCCGTTGGGGTGAATCTGAGCTTGATTACGTGAATTGTCAATTGATTTGTCGCGATTATAAACAACACTAATCACGTAATAATTCAGTGAAAAATCAAGAATTAAAATATTTAAGTGATTGTTTTTATTGATTTATATTCATTTAAATATTCCCTTATCCTCTGAGGATTACTCAATAAATTATTTTTCAGTTATCGAAAAAAAAGCTATTTTTTCGTCACGCTTTCAGCGCAATGGTGAGAACGGCGCCGGCAGGTAAACCGTGGAATGCATCTGCTTGAGCTGCGGCGCCGAATCTTCAGGTGGCCAGGCGCCGTCGACCACGGCGCGAGCACGTACTTCAAGGCGCTGCTCCAGCGAGCTGTAGGGCCAGATATGCAGATAACGCGGAATCTGCCCGCTGGTGGCATAGAACGCGGCGTATACCCGGGAATAATCCGTCCTGGTGCGACGCTCTATGGACTTGCACCAACCGCGCAACGTCGGTGCCAGCCCGCTGGGTACCAGGTTGTATTCGCGCAATTCGTAGAACGGGCCGTGAGCCCCGGGAGGCAACGGCTCTACGAAGGCGAAGGCGCTGTAATCGTCCACCTGCTGGTCAAGCAGAAATTCGCCAATCGCAAACCCATCGGCCGCCAGTAGATACCGTTCGCGCTCGCGTTCGCGAGCGCCGCCATCGTCGAACCCGCGCAGGACCGCGATGCGATTCTGCTGGCCGATTTCCGACACCCAGCAGCCCATCAAATGCACGCCCTCGCCCGCTTCGCGCAAGCTCCGCTCCAGACGCGGCAAGGCTTGAGGCACGGTGCGAACACGCAGGGTAAAGGTCAATAATTCGAACAGTTTCAAGGCAATCTCCAGGGACTACGCGCACGGCGCGACCGTCCTTGTCGGGCAGTCGCGGGAGCGTGCAAAACGGGTGGGGGGGGAAGTGAGCGCTATTGGCGAGGCACCGGTAACTCGGCGTCGCTGTTCCATGCTTCAACCGGGCGGCTGAACAGGTTTTCGGTCTGGAAGTGCGCCATGCGCCACTGCCCGTCTTCCTCGGCAAAGCGCACGTTCAGGCGCGCGGCGTTAAGGTGGGAGGCGCCGCTGGCAAAGGTGGACGTCTGCAGCATCACCCAACTGCCGAGCACGGTATCGTCCTGCACCTCGATCAGCTCGCTGGTGAGGAAGTGCACGTTGAGGGCAAAGTGCGCCGGGGTTTTCATGTAACCGGCGAACATCGCGGTAATCGCTTCGCGTCCACGATAACCACCGAAGCTGTGGGCGTACTTCGCGCCTTTGCCCTCCCACACCGCATCAAGGGTGAACAGACCGGCCAGTTCGAGGAGTGGCGTGCGTGCATCGAGCGCATCACACAGCACCATGTAGCGGTTCATGCAGGCACGGGCGCAGGCTTCGATTTCAAAACGGCGCAGGCGTCGCTCCAGGTCCGCTCGCGGGATGGTTGCGTTCATTTCAGACCTCTCCCCCGGCATACAGGCGCTCGAGCAGGCGGCCGGCAATGGCCAGCAGTTGCTCATCGGCACCCTTGGCCCCCACCAGTTGGAGGCCCACCGGAAGTCCTTCGACGCTGGCCAGCGGAATGCTCAGCGCCGGGTGTCCCGACAGATTGAACGGGCGCACGAAGGCGGTCATTCCGAGCACTGCCTGGGTGTCAGTGGCCTCGGCCAGGGTCAAGGGGAAGTCAGGCATGGTCGGCAGTACCAGCACATCGACATGCTGCAAGGCGGCGTCGACTTCGGCCGTGAACTGCCTGCGCACCCGCTCGGCTTCGGCCAGCGCGGCCGCCGTGGTATTGCCGGCGGCGGCCAGGCGCGCGGCAATGTCGGCGCCCACCTTGCCGGTTTCCAGCAAGTGACCGCAGGCATCGAACGTTTCGCGGTTGATTACCACCATGCCAGCGTCATAGGCCGCCTTGAGGCTGGGCAGCGTAAGACGTTCACCGGGTAGACGGATCACCGCGATGGCGGCATCGATCACTCGCTGTACGGCGGCGCCAGCCTGCACCGTCACGACGCCCAGGCGCGGCGAGTCCGGCGCCGACACCGGCTTGAAGCTGGCGTCGATCGCCTGCATGGCCGTGACCAGCATCGGCAGGCTCGCGGCAAACGGACCGACGCAGTCGAGGCTGCTGTGCGCCGGCATTACGCCACGGCGGCTGACCCGCCCGAACGTCGGCTTGAAGCCGAACACCCCACAGCAACACGCCGGGATGCGCACAGAGCCGCCCGTGTCGGTTCCCAGGGAAAAATCTGCCAGCCCGGCCGCCACGACAGCTGCCGAGCCACTGGAGGAACCGCCCGGAATCCGCCCGGGGAAACGCGGGTTGGGCGCAGTGCCGGTCCAGTGATTGATGCCCGTGGTGCCAAACGCCAGTTCATGCAGGCTGGTCTTCCCCACCAGGCGACAGCCCTTCTCCAGCAGCGCCTGCACCACATCGGCGTGGACCGTGGCAGGTGCGGCATCCTCAAGGGCCTGGCTCGATGCGCGGGTAGGCAGGCCAGCCAGATCGATTGTGTCCTTGACCATCACGGTCGGCCCATCGCCGCCAAGGAAAAGCCGTTCAATCAACAGGGTCATGTCGGGTTACCTTCACTGTGAAATGCGGAATGGGGGCGCCCGATGCGCCCTTTCCTTTTTTTCACACTCACCGAATATTACGTGAATTGTCAACTAAATCCCGCAGAACAAAACAGGCTGACGTCACGGCAAAAGCCGTGCCGAATTCACGAGAAAAGTCTATGATTGGCCGCCGCCCTCGACATGAGCAGACCATGAGCGCACCCAAAAAACACGCAGGCCGCTACGACCCCGGCAGTGAAGACTTTCACAAAGAGGATTTTCCGTTCTACTGGCTGGCCATGGTGCATGGTCGCTACAGCCAGTACATGGAAAAGGCACTGAAGAAAATCGGCCTGGATATCCCGCGCTGGCGGGTGTTGTTCATTCTCAAGGAGAACGGCCAATCGAGCATTTCCGAAATTTCCACCCACGCCATCGCCAAGCTCTCGACCATCACCAAGACGGTGTATCGCATGAAGGAAGACGGCCTGGTGGACACCGCGCCCTGCGAGGACGACGGCCGCGTGACGCAGGTGCGCATCACCGAACAAGGGCGCGAGGCGATTGAACGTATCCAGGTCGCCACGGGTGACCTGTTCAAGCGCAGTTTCACCGGTATGACCGAAGCGCAGATCCAGCGCCTGAACCGCATGCTCGAAACGGTGTTCGACAACCTCGGCGAACCCTAGGTCAGCGGCGGCCCAGCCTGTCAGGCATAACCAATTTCCTGGCAGGCTCGAACAAGCAGCCACGCGTGCATCGGTTTTTAATGCAAAGGTCTTTCGAGCGCCCCCGGGCGCGACGAATCCTTCATTGGAGCGCCATCATGCACATTGCCCTGCTGCCCTCAGTCGTTGCCTTCCTGGGTCGCGACCATTCCAACTTCATCGATGGCGTCGCGCACACCAGCGCCTCCACCCAGCGCATCAGCGTGGTCGATCCCGGAACCGGCGAGACCGTCGCGCAGTTGCGTGACGCCCAGGCCGAGGATGTGAACCTGGCCGTCGACAGCGCCACCGCTGCCTTCAAGGGCGCCTGGGCGCAAGTCACCCCCTACCAGCGCGGCGTGCTGCTCAACCGTCTGGCAGATCTGATAGAAGCCAACGGCGAAGAACTGGCGCAATTGGAAACCCTGAGTTCCGGCAAATCGATCAACCTGTCGCGGCATATCGAAGTGGGCCAGAGCGCGGTGTTCCTGCGCTACTTCGCCGGCTGGGCGACCAAGATCGGCGGCCAGACAATGACCCCGTCGTTCCCTTCCATGGCGGGTGAGCAGTACAGCGCCTACACCCTGCGCGAGCCCGTAGGCGTGGTAGCGGCCATCGTGCCGTGGAACTTCTCGCTGATGATAGGCGTGTGGAAACTGGGCGCCGCGCTGACCACCGGCTGCACGGTGGTGCTCAAACCCAGCGAATACACACCGCTGTCCCTGCTGCGCCTGGCGGAACTGGCGATCGAGGCGGGAATTGCGCCGGGCGTGATCAACGTGGTCAACGGGCGCGGCCAGGTGGGCCAGCAGTTGATCGAACACCAGGCCGTGCGCAAGGTGTCGTTCACCGGTTCGGTGCCCACCGGCATCGCGGTGGGCAAGGCCGCCATGGCCGCCGACCTGACCCGCGTCACCCTGGAGCTGGGCGGCAAGAATGCCGCCGCGCTGCTGGCCGATGCCAATGTCGATGACGCCGTAGCGCGCTTCGTGCAATCGGCCTATGTGCACCAGGGCCAGGTGTGCGCGGCCCCCGAGCGTTTGTTCGTGCACCGTTCCATCGCCGAGCAGGTGACGCAGAAGATGGCGGCGATGTTGTCGCAGATGGTCATAGGCTCGCCTCTGGATGAACATGCTCAGTTCGGCCCGCTGTCGAACAAGCCGCACTTCGACAAGATCCTCGGCTTTTTCGACCGTGCCCTGCAGAGCAACCAGGTGGTATGCGGTGCGCGTGCCGTGGACCGTGCCGGTTACTACGTGGAACCGACGCTGATCATCGCCAACGGCAAGGACGATCCGCTGCTGCATGAGGAAACCTTCGGCCCGGTGGTTTGCGTGCTGGCGTTCGACGATGAAGAAGAACTGGTCACCTTGATGAACGACAGCCCGTTCGGCCTCACGGCCAGTATCTGGACCAACGATTTGTCCAGGGCCTTGCGCCTGATCCCGCGAATCGAGGCGGGTACGGTGTGGGTCAACATGCACACATTTGTCGACCCGAGCGTGCCGTTTGGCGGGATGAAGGCGTCTGGCATGGGGCGTGAATTCGGCAGTGCGTTTATCGACGACTACACCGAGCTGAAATCCGTGATCATCCGTTATTGACCACATCGGATCTGTGGCGAGGGAGCCTGCTCCCTCGCCGCAACCAGGCTCAGTGCCCGCGGCGCCGATAGCTGCTGGGTGTCAGCCCCGTCTGCTTCTTGAACGTCTTGGAAAAATGCGCCGAATCGGCAAAGCCCCAATAGCTGCCGATATCGGTGATCGAGCGCTGTGCGCAAACGGGATCGCGAAGGTCCTGCGCGGCCTTCAACAGCCGCTCACGCAGAATATAGCGGCAGACGCTGTCGCCACTCGCCTCAAACAACCTGTAGAGCTGACGGCTGGAGATGCCCAGCTCTTCGGCCAGCGACGCCGGCGACAGCCGGGGTGAGTCAAGCTGCTGCTGGATGACGGATTGCACCTCATGCAGCTGCCATCCAGGCGAATGGTCGCTCGCACGGTACTCCAACACCGAGGCCAGCAAGGCAACCAACGCCCTTTGCAAACCATCACCATCCTGCGGGCAAGACCATTGGGCCAGCGCACCCGCAGCGACCTGTCGTACCAGCGTGCCAAGCAGTTGGCCACACACCCCCGTGGTCGACAGCTTGCCGAAGCGGCTACGGTCCAGCCCCTTGAGCAACTCACACGGCAACGGGATCGACACATGGGCGAACAACCCCTTGGGGGTCATTTTCACCGCACCGGAAAAGTCCAGCAAAGCCAGGTCACCTGCGTGCAGTTCAAGCACCTTGTCGCCCAGCTCAATGACCATCGAGCCCTGCTGTTGCAACACAAGAAAACACCGGGCCGATGAGCTGCGCCCGCTTGAGCCAGCGGCCTTGGCAATCACACTGGCATTGCTGCGAATGTGGGCGACCGCCGTGGTGCCCACCAGCGTCTGCTGCATTTCCCCGATGAAAAGGCTCTGGCAATGGTCATAGCGCGTGTCGAAACGACCGCAGATCGCGCGCACACATTCGTTCCAGGTCGACAACGCTTGACCACGCATCGGTGTTCCCCCTCTTCACTCGCTCACAACCCGGACATCACGGCGGTACCCGAAGCCCGCATGCGTTGGAACGCCCACTGGGCTCTCAACACCGCCGCGCCATAGATGACCAGCACCGCCACCGAACAGGCGCCCGAGAACACCAACACCGCCGAGTAGCCGAATGCCTCGATCAGAAACCCGCCGATGGCTGGCCCGAACGCCGCCCCCAGGGACAGGCACAGCGCGCCCAGCGCGACAAGCTTGCCCGACAGGTCGAACTCAGCCATGACGCCGAAGGTATAAGCCAGCACGAAGCCGATCGAAAAGAGAAAGCAAATAACGCCTACGACGTAGGTCGTCAGGGAAGAAAACTGCGCCAGTGCCACCAGACCCAGTAACTCGGCGAGGATAATCACGGCCACCGGCATGAAGCGTCCCACCTTCAAGCCGATCGCCGAGGCGATGAAGCCGCCGCCGGCATTGATCAGAAACCCCAGCGCCAGCACCATGCCGATGGTGTCGGAGGCCAGGCCGGTCTTTTTCCCCATAAGCTCCAGGAACGCCCACACCGACATGATGCCGGTCAGGAAAACCAGGCTGGCCACCAGGCTCAACCATACGATGGTGCGACTCTCGGCGCTGGCAATCCGCACGGCGGTATCGGACGCCTCCAGGTGTCGCTCGCTACGGCGCGGCACCCAAGGCAGCGGCAGGATACCCATCACCACCATGGCAGTGGCGATGGTGATCAGCATGCCATCAAAGCCCCACACCGGCGCCACCGCCACGGGTAACACGATGAGCAGGAAGGCGCCCGGCACGGTCTCGATACCTAGCTTGAAACCAAACGCTCGTTCAGGCTGCGAACTGTCACCGAAGATCGTCATCGCCAGCGCGTACAAGGCCCCGGTACCGGCGCCCGCCAGGGCCATGATCGCCAGCAGCGCTTCATAGGAAGGATCGCGCAGCACAAACACGAGCGCGCCCACCACCAGCGCCGACGACAGTGCCGATATGACTCGCCAGCTGAGCCGGTGAATCCACAGCAGGGACGCCAGCCCGAATGCGCCAAACCCCAGGTTCATGGCCATGGCCAGGTTGCCCAGTTGGTGCTCGCCGAGCCCGAAACGCTCGGAAAACGCGCCAAACAGCACAGGTAGCACGTTCAATAACAAGGCACCTGCACCCGAAACCAAGCCTGCACACACGTAGACGGAGGTTGTATCGATCGGATTTATTTTTGTAGTTTTCATTCGAATATCCTGTTTTTTTAACTGCGGCTCACGTTTGCTTAACGACGGCCGTCACGGCGACCGCCCGGGCAGGCGTGCGAAGGGTCACGCAATAAGCGACCAACGAGCCCAGCCCGCAACACCCCACCACCCAACACATCGGCCAGGCGCTTCCATCAGCCAAATGGCTGACCCACAGGCTGGCCAACGCCCCTGTGGCGAATTGCACCGAAACCCCCAGCGCCACGCTCGCACCGGCCTGGCGCGGAAACAGCATCATCAGGCTGGCCATGCAATTGGCGCCGATCAAACCGGTCACGCCCATGTACAGCACCATGCAACACACGATGCTCGCCAGCCCGCCCCATTCGGTATACCCGACCAGCATCAGCGCCAACCCTGCTCCGCTCACCAGCACCGCCCCCACGCCGAGCATGCGTTGCGGCCCAAAACGGCCCACCCAACGCGCGTTGATAAAGGTCACGAGGATGATGCCGAGGATGTTCAGGGCGAACAATGCGCTGAACACCCGTGGCGAGACGCCGAAATACACGACGTACACAAAAGGCGAAGCAGTGATGAAGGCGAACATGCCGCCAAACCCCAGGGACATGCACAGGATCAGCGCCATCGCCCTGGGTTGCCGGGCGATGGTCAGGTAGGCCGCGAAGGCCGCCTCAACGGACGCCCCGCGATCCTGCGCCGGCAGGCTTTCCTTCAGGGTTAGGGCCACCAGCAAGAGGCACAGGCTGGACAGAATGAACAAAGTGGCAAAGATCGTGCGCCATCCCTGGATCAAGACCAGCCAGGTACCGATCATCGGCGCGACCAGTGTCGCCATCATCGTCAGCACGTGCATCCACGACAGCACTTTGGCGGCCTCCGCCAGGCCTACCCTGTCCCGGGCGACGGCACGCGCCAGCACCAGCGCACCCGCTCCACCCAGCGCCTGGAAGAAGCGCCAGGCAATCAGTTGCTCGACGCTACCTGCAAACAGGCAACCCAAGGTCGCTGTCGCGTACAGCACCAGGCTGCCGAGCAGCAACGGGCGCCGGCCATAGCGGTCGGACAGCGGCCCGTAGCACAACATGCCCAGGCACAGCCCGACGAGAAACGCGCTGATGGTGTGTTGCACCTGCGCGGTACTTGTCGTCAAGTCCTCGGCGATTTGCGGGAAGCTGGGCAGGTAAGTATCAATCGAAAATGGCCCGAAGGCCGTCAGGGATGAGAGCAGTACAATCAAGCGCGCCCGCGGTTTCATCGGCCGGGGATCGCGAGGCTGTCAAGAAACGCGGTGACCAGCCGGTTGAACGCCTCGCCCTGGTCGTCATGCACATAGTGGCTGGCGTCCGCGACTTCGGCTGTGCGCACGTGCGCATTGCTGTCGCGCATGGCTTGCAGCGTCGCCGCCGGCAGAAAGTCCGAGCGCATACCGCGAATGAACAACGTCGGACAATCCAGGGCGCGTACCGCCGGCCACAGATCGGTAGGCTCAATACTCAGGCGTGCCTCGGCGATGCCTTGTTGATCGTGGCGCCAGGTGATCGCACCCGCGCTGTCCTTCATCGAGTGCGCCAGCCGCGACGCCAGGCCCTGCGCCGACAAGCCAGGACGCGACGCCTGCCAGAACGCACGGGCGGCGTCCCAGTTTTCGAAACGCAACGGGGTCTGGTTCATCTCGCGACGAATGCGCGCCGCACCGTCGCCCTGGCTGGAGGAACCTGGCCCGATGTCTTCGATGATCAGGCCAATCAAGCGCCCCGGGTGTTGACGTGCGTATTCCAATGCGTTGGCGCCCCCCAGCGAGTGGCCCAGCAATACGAACCGCTGCAAGCCGACATAGGCGACAAAGTCCTGCAGGTCTTCCACATAGGACTGCGTGTGATAACTGGCGGCCGGTGCCCAGTCACTCAGCCCGCGTCCGCGCTGGTCCAGGGCATAGATGCAATAGCCATCGCCCAGCGCTTCTACCAGCGACTCCCAGGTCTGGGCATAAGCACGCAAACCATGCAGCAGTACCAAGGGCACGCCGCCCGGCTTGCCCCAGCGTAGAAAATGCAAACGCAAGCCTGCGCGATTGGTGAAAAAAATGCTGTCTGGGGACATTGCCTGGCTCCGCCACTCAGTAAAGGAGAAACACCGTTTTTCTGGGACTGTCGCGGTGCATGCGACCTAGAAACGATCAAACCGATAAGGGCTCGGGTCGATGATCGGGGTATGCCCGCTGACCATATCGGCGGCCAAGTGGCCGGCCGCCGGCGAGGTACCGAAGCCATGCCCGGAGAAACCGGTGGCCACGGTCAGGCCGGGGATTTGCGCGATCGGCCCGATCACCGGGTTCGAATCCGGCGTCACATCGATCGTGCCCGCCCAGGCCTGGGCAATCCTGGCTTGTTCGAACACCGGCCAGGCCGCCTTGAGGTTGTTCATCGCGTCGTTATTGAGCCGCGGGTTGGCCGCCGGGTCCTGTACGCGCACGCGTTCGAAGGGGCTGACACTGTCGGCCGACCAACGTCGCGAAAGCGCCAGGTCATTGAAGAAATACTTGCCCAGTGACACGTTCAATACGCTGCGCTGCGCGCGAAATTGCGGCATATATTGCTTGGCCAGCAACAGGTGATCGAGGGTCAGGAAAGCATCCAGTTTGCCGCGCTGGGTAATGATGAAGCCGCCATCCTTGTGCTTGCGAAACGAAAAGTCCGGCGCGCCCACGGCAATCTCGGTGGGACCCTGCATCGGATGGGTGCGCAACACCGAACAGGTCAAGGCCAGGGTCGGCAACGACACCCCGAGGTTGCCCAGGAATCGCCGCGACCACATGCCGCCAGCCAGTAACACCTGGTCGCAGCGGATCTCGCCTTTTTCAGTGACCACGCCGCTGACCTTGCCGGCGGACATCTGCAGCGTGCGCACCGCACACTGCTCGATGATCACCACGCCCAGGGCCATGGCGGCCTTGGCGATCGCGCTGCTGGCCAGGGTCGGTTCGGCGCGCGCGTCGGATGGTGTGTAGATGCCGCCGGCCCACTCACCCGCGCCGCCCGGCACTTTCTGTGCGATTTCGCGGTTGCTCAGCAACCGCGAATCCAGTGACAGGTGCTCGACCGATTTGAGCCAACTTTCATGCATCGCCATTTGCGCCTCGTTGCGGGCGACGAACATGATGCCTTCCTGGCGATAACCCACATCCACACCGACGCGCTCGGGCATTTGCGCCCATAAGCGGTCAGCGGCCAGGGCCAGCGGAATATCGTGAGCGTGGCGACTGGTCTTGCGTACCCAGCCCAGGTTGCGTGAAGACTGCTCGCCGGCGATACGGCCTTTTTCCAGGACCACCACCGGGATATTGCGTTCGGCCAGTGTCAGTGCGGCAGTCAAGCCGATGATGCCGCCGCCGATGATGACGACGGCGGTCGTGGAGGGAAATTCGGTGGACGTATTCACGGGCGCAATAGTCGGGGCCATGATCAAGACTCGCAAAACTATAGAGGTCGACCGCGCGAGGGCGCGGCCGCAGGACGGGTTATTGCGACAGGCGAATCACTTCGACCTGGGCCTTGGAGGCGTTGCGATACGCCGTCACTTCCAGCTCCACCTTGTAAACCGTCGAACCCAACGGCGGGCAGGTGACGGTACTGGCCGGGTCGACACCACGGAATTTTTCGCCGATCAGGCCCATCACTGCCGGCACGTCCTTGGGGTCCTGGATAAATACCCGCGAGCACACCACATCGGCCAGGCTTGCATCGACAGCGGCCAGCGCGGTTTCAATGTTGGCGAACACCTGGTGCGTCTGCTCGAGGATATCCTCCGGGATCAGTTTGGTCTGCGGGTTGCGCCCGGCGGTATTGGACACATAGATCCAGTTGTCCACCACTACCAGGCGCGAATAGCTGGCCTGGTCTTCAAAGGGTGAGCCGGTCTTGAGCTTGATGATTTTGGTCATGTCGTAAGTCTCGTCAGTGGGTTAAAGGATGGCTTAGCGCAGGACGGGGGTTTCCCACAGGTTGAGCTTCACGCCGATGCCTTTTTCCACGGCATTGCGATACACCACGGTGCCCCAGGCCACGTCTTCCACAGGCATGCCGCCCACCGACATGATGATGATCTCTTCATCGTTGCGACGGCCCTGGGCATCACCGGCGACGATCTTGCCGATGTCTTCGAGCTCTTCGGGCTGCATCGTGCCTTCGGCGATCATGTCCATGAACCGCACGCCGATCACCGGCACGCAGTGGTGCGCAGGCTTGGGCAATTCTTCGAACCAGGCTTCGTAGAGGCCGGTGTTGTCCAGCACCTTGCGCACGTCGGCGCGTTCCATCCCCTCGTCCAACGAGCAGGATGCCGGCATGGCCATGAAGCAACCCGGCTTGACCCACTCGCGCTTCACAATTGGGTAGTTTGAGGGGTCGCCTGTCTCACCGGAGCTACAATAAGTAACAAGGTCGGAATCACGGACCACCTCTTCGAGGCTGTCGACCACGGTGATCGTGGTCACCTGTGGGTAGGTGTCCCTCACCCAGCCAATAAAATCATTCAGGCTTTTCTCGCCACGGCCCTTGATCTTCAAGGTATCGATCTGCGGGCAAACGGCGATGAATGCGGCGAGCGTGGTCTTGCCCATCACGCCGGGGCCGAGCAGGCCGACCACCTTCGAGTCCTTGCGTGCCAAGTGGCGCGCGCCCACGCCGGGAATCGCGCCGGTGCGGTAGGCCGACAGCAGGTTGGCAGACATATGCGCCAACGGTGCGCCGGTGTCGGGGTCGTTGAGGGTGAACATCAGGATCGAACGTGGCAGGCCTTTTTCGCGGTTGGCGATATTGGAGCCGTACCATTTGACGCCTGCGGTGCAGAAGCTGCCGCCCAGGTAGGCCGGCATCGCCATCATGCGGCGGTCAGCGGTGGGCTTGGGCATGTTCGGGAAAGGCGAATCCTTCGGAAACACCACCATCGCGCCGTGAGAATCGTTGTTTGGCCCAGCCATGCGGTAGTCGCCGCTATAGAGCAGGCCGAACATCTCTTCCATGGTATTCACACAGGCAAGCATGTCGGTTACGCCTGCGCGAATCATGTCCTGCTCGGACAGATAGATGAAGTCAATTTTTGTGGTAGTGGACATTATTATTCTCGACTGAAGATGAAGTCGCTGCGGTAGGCGCTGCTCCCACGCTATCGAGGTCGAGTATCAGTGAGTGTTTCATGACGGTATTGTAAATTTCGGACATCAAGGTTCGTCCCCGTCCGCAGAGTTGGCGCGATAAATGCGTGAATATTCCCGCATATACCACGCCAAGGTCCGGCCATGCCCAACCTGTGTTCACCATCGC
This sequence comes from Pseudomonas sp. 58 R 3, assembly GCF_900006605.1. Lineage (NCBI taxonomy): Bacteria > Pseudomonadati > Pseudomonadota > Gammaproteobacteria > Pseudomonadales > Pseudomonadaceae > Pseudomonas > Pseudomonas sp. 58 R 3. The sequence continues at coordinate 284,775 of NZ_CVTT01000052.1, forward strand.
TGCGGCAAACCGCTTACGAACAACCCTGGTTCGTACTCAACTCTTCACGGTATTCGGTAATGCCTTCCGAGCACCCGGCGATTTCGCATTTCTACGCCTTCGATGTCGCTCACTCAGCTGATCTGCTGGCGGTGCCGGACGGCTGCGTGGATATCGTTTTCGACTGTGACGCCACGCGCCCAAGTGTGAGGATTTGTGGTACCCCGCTGGAGGCGCAGCAGGTCGAACTGCTGCAGGGTCACCATTACTTCGGCGTGCGCTTTGCGCCGGGGGTTATCCCAGGTTTCATCAACGTCGTGGCCGAGGACCTGACCGAACAGGAATGGGATCTGCTGGAAGTATCGACGTTTGCCCAGCGCATTTTCGAAAGCATCGTCCAGGCCCCACAGTTGCAGGAGCAGATAAAGCTGTTCAGCGATTACCTGGCCCCGCGCCTCATCGGCCGAAGCTCGAAACTCACGACCATGGTCATCCAACAGGCGCTTGCACATCGCGGTGACCTGCGTATCCAGCAACTGGAAGAACTCAGCGGGTACACCAGCCGCACGATTCATCGCCAGTTCAGCCAGGACACCGGCCTGTCGCCCAAGACGTTCTGCCGGATCATTCGCTGCCAGGCGGCGCTGGAAACCCTGAACACCCGGCACGATGTGTCGTTTTCAGACCTGGCCCTGGACCTGGGCTTTTCCGATCAGTCGCATTTCCTGCGCGACTTCAAGAAGCTGGTCAGTACGACGCCCTGCGATTACCAGCGCCGAATGCTGCAGAGCGCCTACGCCGAGCGCATCCGCTTCGCCTGAGTGCCCTCCCCCCCGTTCCGCGAAAAATTAATTCCCCTCTCCATCACTTCTCCATAAAACCTTCGCCGAACGTGCATGCTTGCGGTGCATTATTCAATCCGTTGCTGAAAAACCGTGCACCCACCGAGCAGACCATGACGCTCTACACGTTTAAATTGAGAAAGTTGCAAGGTTTCTGGATTCCCCTGCAGAAGTACGCGCCGCGGTGTGTATTGGCGTTGTGGCTGATCGGCGTGGGCGTTTCTTTAGTGACGCTGTCGTATTACCACTGGCGGGTCATCGCACCCGCTATTTGTATGTTGATCACCGTGAAAATCATTATCGAAGAAGTACAGATCGATCTTTTATTGATGACCAATGAAGCGCGATATTTGCTCGATCTCACCCGTGGCATCTATCAGCGCACTACGCGCGCCGCAGGTGCCCCATGCAGCCCGTAACGCCGCCGATTCTGCTCGAAGAGAGTAAAAGACTGGGGCAGCAATCCGCCAGCCAGACCCTCAAGGCGATCGCCAAAGCCTATCCCGGCAAACTGTTCGGCACCTTGTCGCTGGTTGGGTTGGAGAATGCTTTACTGCTGGCCTACCCGTTGTTCGCCGGGTTTGCCGTCGACTCGATCATCCGTGGCGATGTCGGCAGTGCCGTGTGGTACGCCGTCGTAGTACTCGGTTTCTGGGTGGTCGGCGCGGCTCGCCGGGCCGTGGATACGCGCACGTTCACGCGCATCTATGCCGACCTCGCGGTGCCAGTAATTCTCAACCAGCGCCTGCAACGCCACAGTACCTCCAGGGCGGCGGCGCGAGTGGTACTGGCGCGGGATTTCGTCGATTTTTTCGAAAAACATGTGCCCACCATAGCCACTGCGCTGGTGTCGGTTGTCGGCGCAGCGGGCATGCTGTTGGTGATCGAGCCCTGGGTCGGCCTGGCCTGCCTGCTCGCACTGCTGCTGTGCGTTACCCTCATGCCGGGCTTCGCACGGCGCAACCAGCGCTTGCATGAACGCTTGAACAATCGCCTGGAAAAGGAAATCGGCCTGGTGGAAAAAGTCGGCGCCAACACCCTGCGCCGTCACTACCACGTGCTGTCGCGATTACGAATCGGGTTGTCCGACCGCGAGGCCGTCGCCTTCCTGTCCATCGGCTTGCTGGCAGCGTTGCTGTTCGTGGTTGCCATCAGCCAATTGGCCTTGGCGCCGGAGGTAAACGCCGGGCATATCTATGCGGTGATGACCTACTTGTGGACCTTCGTCAGTTGCCTGGATGAAGCCCCGTCGACGATCGACCAACTGGCGCGGCTCAAGGATATCGGCAAGCGCGTGGACCCGGGGCTGGCGTAAGGCCGTGACCGGTGGGCGATGCACTTTGCGCCGATGTGTGTTTCCTTGCGTCATCCTGGCAACGTTGAAGATCCACCCGCATTGGCACGCGCTTTGTCGTGTCAGTATGACGCTCGGCGTGTTTCGGACGGCGATTCACCGAACAGCTCACGGTAATGCGTGGCGAAATGGCTCAGGTGAAAAAAACCCATGGCCACGGCGATCTCACCGATGTTTTTCTCGCTCGCAGGGGTTGCGATCAACTGTCGCCTGACGGCGTTGAGGCGCAAATTGCGCAGGTATTCGACCGGTCGCATATCGGTGACGGCCTGGAAACTATTTTGCAGGGTCCTGCGACTGACGTGCAGCTGTTCACACAGATCAAGAATGCTCAACGGCGTATCGCCGCTGGCAATGATCAATTCCTGGCTGCGCCTGACCAGGTAGGCACTGACGGCGAAATTGCCACGCCGGCAGCGCACCTCGTCGCTGGCATGGCTGAACAGATCGAGGAACGCGCCAAGCAATTCGTCTTCCAGCATCTTTTCCGAGGCCGGGCTTATAGCGCCTGCATGTTCCAAAAAGTGACGAAACAGCGGGTGGATGCGTTGGCGAATGCGCAACAGTAACGTTTCATCCACGCTGAGCGCAGACACGCTGGTCAGGCGTTTGAGCTGATCGTTGGATAGTTCGAAGGCGGCCAGTTTGGCAAAGCGCACGGCATCGACATTGAGTGCGAAAAAGTGCGTGCCTTGCGGCGCATGCAACACGAACTCTTCGCCGTCACGCAACAGCACCACGCTTTGCGCGCTCACCTGCTGGCCTTGAACCACCGGCGGGCTGCCCAGTGACATGGCCGCACACAAGCGCCCCTTGGGCGAGCGGCCATGCTGCACCACGCGCTTGTCCAGCACCTCCTGGAAGATCTGGAAACGATCGCCGGACAACTGCCACAGTTCGCTGGTCAGGCAACCACGCCCGAGTTGGTCATACACCTGCTGCCAGCCCTGGATCGAGCCGGCGTGCTGTTGAGAGTCATTGAAGGTACGGACTTCGGCGAGCATATGCGTCATTCCTCGGCGGCCAGATTGTTGTTTTTGGCCTGAAGGCGGGCTCAGTCATCCATAACAGTCGCTGGCGATTGCGCAGGCACGAGGCCTGGGTGGAAATCCAAAGCCAGTTCCGTGCCAAGCATGCGCAAACGATAAGCGCCCGGTCGTATATCCAGCGGTGCCAGCAATGCACCGGACAACACGACCTGCCCGGCGTCCACGGGATAACCGTCCGCCAACAGACGCCGCACCAGCCAGCACAGGTTGAACAGAGGGTTGTCTTCGCGCGCCTGGGTATCACCGCTGCCGAGCAATGCGCCGTCATGCTCCAGGCGATACTCCACGCACGCATGCCGCACCGCATCGAACGACACGCGCGGCCCGACACAGTAAAGCCCTGCGGCGGCGTTATCAGCCAGGAACGCACCCAGCCCGAAAGCCCAGCCCTGCCAGCGGCAGTCGGCGATTTCGAAGGCCGGGGCCACCTCGGCAATTGCCGCCAGAATCTCCTCGTCAGGGTAATCGCCTGGCGCCAGGGGCCGCCCGAACACCAGCGCCAGTTCAACCTCAAGCTTGGGCTGGATCAGCCGCTCGAACGACACCGCGCTGCCCGGCTCGACCGCCATGGCCGACGTGAGCGCGCCATACACCGGTTCGTCGAGGCCAAAACGCGCCTGCGCCGCCCGGCCGGCAAAGGCCACCTTCCAACCGCTCAGGCGCTCGCCACCTGCCAGGCGCTGGGCCAAGCCCTGGCGCAACAGGGAGTAACCTTGCTGCTTGTCCAGTGCCTCGGGCGGCAACGGTGCGATGGCCCGGGCGCTATGCCCGGCCTCGTGCAGTTGGTCGAGCAACTCATCAACGCCACTCATGACAGTTGCTCCGCCAGCTTGCGCAGCACGCCCTCAAGCCGCTCAGGCGTGGTGATGGCGGCGACGAAGCGGTCCGGACGCACCACGACGATGCAGTCGCGCACCTTGGAGAACCATTCGCCCAAGCGGTTATCCACGTCCTCCACACTCAAGGCATCATTGGCTTTCAACGGCTGGTTCCGCCCGACGCCGCTGCGCGAACGATTGACCTGGATGAAACGTGTATCCCAGCGCGTCCAATACTCGGCCATCGCCTCACTGAGATGCTCACGCGGGTTCACGCGATACCCCAGCACGGCATAACCATTGCCGAGCACCTCGTCCAGGCGCCGCCGCTGGCCCTGGTCGTCTTCAATGTTCGGCTGGATGAACAACTGCCCGACCAGATCGTCCTCACGCAACTCGGTCCGCTCGTGATAAACCAAGCCCTTGGTGATAGTGGCCTTGGGTTTGAACTTGAATTCCAGCAAGTGCGAGCGCAGGTTATCCACGCTGTTCACCGCCTGGAACAGCCAGTCGCGCACGCCAGCCATCAGCGGGTTAGTCAAGCCGAGTACCGCCCCCATGTTGTCGGCCAGAGCCACCAGTTCAGTCGCGTGACCACGCCGCTCCTGGTCGTAGGTAGCGAGGATCGACGGCGCCGCGCGGCCCTGGATGATCGCTGCCAGTTTCCAGGCCACATTGGCCACGTCGCGCAGGCCCGAGTTGAGACCCTGCCCGGCCCACGGCGGGGAGATATGCGCGGCGTCGCCCACCAGTGCCACACGCCCTTCGACAAAGCGCGCCGCGACCCGCGAGTGGTGGGTATAGGCACGAATACGGATGATGTTGAGGTTGTTCACGGCATCGCCGATATGCCCGTGGATCAGTTTGCGAATCGTCGCCTCTTCGCACATTTTCGCTTCGTCCTCGCCCTCCATCAGCATGAATTCCCAGCGTCGCTGCTGGTAAGGCAGGTAGATGCACACGAAGGGCCGCTGCGGGTCGGCATGCAGCGCTGTGTAGGGCGCATCAAGTGTGTCGTTGGCGGTGTCGACCACCACCCATTTGCGCGGATGGGTCAGCCCAAGCAGTTCGATGCCGAGCTTTTTGCGCACGGTGGAGCGTCCGCCGTCGGCACCGATCACATAGTCGGCCTGAAGCTGGTAGATCTCGCCTTCGGCATCGCGCACCTGAAGGGTCACACCCTCGGCATCCTGCTCGAGTTCCAGCAATTGGTGGCCCTGACGCAGCTCAACGCTGGCATGCTGGCCGAGGTGTTCACGCAGGGTACCTTCGAGCAACTGCTGCATGAAGATATTGCGCATCGGCCAGCCGTACTGCGCGGCACTCGGCTTGACCTCGGCGAAACACACACCGCGTGCGTTGTAATAGCGCAGCGGCACGTCACAGATCATGTCGCGCACCGCCAGCTCGGCGATGCCGATGCCCTGCAGCACACGCAACGCCTCATCGTCCATGCCCACTGCACGAGGATAAGGCAGGATGCCGTCGGCCAGCTCAAGGACGACGCAGTCGACACCGTACATTCCCATATAGTGCGCGGCCGTAATGCCGTTGGGGCCACCGCCCACGATGACAACCTGGGTCTTCTCCTGCTTCATCGCTATTCACCGCTTTTCTTGTTGTGGTTTGGGTCCAGCACCGCTTGATCCTGTGCGCTTATCAGTGCAGACCGTCAAGGCCCTTTACGTCTTCGGCTTTGAGCCCGCCCAACCGCGCATGCAGGCGTCCGCGCGTGGCGAAGGCCCAGATCACGACGATCTCATCCGGCGAAGGGCCGTCGCCGAAGGTCACCGAGAAACTGTCGTAGTGCGAGCGCACGTACAGGGCATCCTTGTGCGCCAGCGGCACGTCGATGGTCGAACCTGGGCCACCCCGCTTGCCGGTGGAAGGCACCCACGACTTGCCACCGCCCAGGGCGACGCGGATCGGATCGGCGGCCGGGTTGGTCAGGAACGCATTGCCGTGCTCGTACTCGCCTGCGCTGCCCACCAGGATGGCCTTGCCGTAACTTTCAATCTGACGCGAACCGGCCAGGGCCTGGATGCGCCGGCCGAACTCTTCACCCAGCAGCGGCGACGGCTCGATCAATTGCGAAAGGTCTTCACTGTAACGGCCGGCATACGGGTTGGCGATCACTGCAGCGACGGCGTATTTGAACACCGGCTCGCCATCGGCCAACTGGCCGGTTTCATTGGCCAGGGTCTCTTCAACGAAGCTGTACCATTTGCGGATGTGATAGCTGGCGAAATTTGCGGTTTTCATCGGGGCTGCCTCTGTTCAAAGGGGGTCGAGTGGGTCAAGCGTGATGTTGCGACTCGGCGCACCGGCGGCCTTGAAACGGGCCTTGCCGCACGCGTCGTCGTGCTCGGTTTCGAGAAAAAACTCCATGCGATTGCAATCGGGGTCGTTGAAATACAGGCCGTTGCCGATTTCATGATCGGTAATTTTCACCACCTCCACTCCCTTCTTCAGCAGCATGCCGTAGAGCTGGCGCAAGGTGGTCATGTCACCGGCGATTTCCAATCCGTAGTGCTGCAGCCCCAGCCCGCCCTGGTGGGCGCCGGGTTCTGCGCGAATCAACGCGATGTCGTGATGCTTGGTGCCAAACGCCATCATCACCCAGCTCTCGCCACGGGCACTTTCGTGCATGCCCAGAATGTCGGCATACCAGCGCGCCGACACATCAGGATCACTCACCCAGAGCGATAAGTGAGTTCGAAGGATTTCGACTTTCATCACTGTTTACCTCAGTTTTTCTTGACGATGGATTGATGCCCGGCCTTGATTTGCGCCACGGCAGGCGTCCATAGCACGTCTGCGATCTCGCTGAATTCGCGCCAGTGCTTCTGCCAGCCATCACCGCCGTTGTCGGACGTAAACAAGTGCCCATACTTGGTGCCCGCCACCATCTGGCGCGGGTTGGCCGGGTTGAAGGCAATCGCCCAGACGCAGGAATTGGGCTGCTGCGGTAACGGCAGCACGTTCCAGCTGAGGGCGGCATCATGGGAGACGAGGATCTTGCTGGTGGTGCCCGGCGTACCATCGGAAATGCTCAGGTACAGCTCGTCTTGCGTGCCCAGCGGCGCATTCATGGCGCGCAAGTAGTACAGGCCGAAGGCTTCGCGACCGATAATGCCGGTCCAGGTCAGACCCTCGTCCAGGCTGCGGTAGACCGCATTCACGCAGACCACCACGATGACTTTCTTGCCGTGATTGGGCAGTACCACAATGTTGTGGATGTCCGAGTTGTAGTCCCACAGCAGTCGGTCATCGACGCGGGTCCAACTGTCGCCGCCATCGCGCGAATGGAACAGGCCACCCTCTTCCAGGCCAAACCACAGCTGATTGCGGTCGGTGGGGTCATAGGCGAAGGCCAGCAGGCGCGGACGACTGACACCATCGCAGAACTCGGGGATATCCACCGGGGCGCGATCCCAGCTCAGGCCGCCGTCCAGGGTGCGCCACAACACGGCACGCGAAGGCGCGCCGGTGCCGACGAAAATCCGTTGTGCATCCTGCGGGTCAACCGCAACTTTCCACACGGTCTGCCCGTTGAAAGGCGAATCGATGCGTTGCCAATGCCCACCGGTATCGTGGCTCACACACAAGCCCACATCGGTTCCGGCATAGATCCGCTCGGGCGCATCGGGGTGCAGGCTCAAGGATCGGGTGATCGCATCGAACTCCAGGTCCTGCCCCAGGCCCAGGCGATGCCAGGTCTTGCCATCGTCGGCGCTGCGGATCACCGCTTGCCCGACGGTGGCGACCAGAAGGGTTCCATTACTCATCTGTGATACTCCTCAGATATAGATGCCACGGGTCAAACCGCCGTCGATGCCGATGGATTCGCCGGTCACCGCCGCCGCTTTTGGCGACGCGAGGAAGCCAATCAGCCAGCCCATTTCAATCGGTGCGAGGGTGCGGCGAATCGGTGTGGCGTCGATGTAGGCCTGCTCCACCTGCTCAGCGGTCTTGCCCTGCTTGACTGCTTCGCGCTCGTACAGCTCCTGGATATGCGGGGTATCGACGACGCCGGGGTGAATCAGGTTGACCGTGATGCCCGACGGGCCGAGCTGGTCGGACAGGGTCTTGGTCATGTGGGCGATGGCCAGGTTGCGCATGCCCGAAAGCACTTTGCTGCTGCGCCCGGTGAGGCCGCCGATATTGATGATGCGACCGAAGCCGCCCGCCTTCATGTGTGGGGTCACGGCCTTGGCGCAACGGAAGTAGCCGATCACCTTGGTGTTGAGGTCCGACAGCAACTCATCATCGCCGGCGTGTTCGATGTCATTGCGCACCACACCCGATGGCGCTGCCGCACCGTTGACCAGGATGTCGATACGGCCGAAGTGCTTGTACGCCGCCTCGACCATCTCCGACACGGCCTTCATGTCATTGGTGTCACAGAACAGCGGTAGTACTTCATTGCCGGTCTGTGCAGTGATCTCTTCGGCCGCCAGTTGCAGGAACGCCATGCGCCGCGCGCAAATCACCACCTTGCAGCCTTCCTCGGAGAGAAAACGCGCGACTTCCTTGCCGATGCCCATACCGCCACCGGTGACAATGGCCACGCGGCCTTTCAATTCCAGATCCATAGCAATTACCTCGTGTGATTATTCAGTTCAGGCCAGATCGACAAACACGCTTTTGGTCTCGGTGTAGGCATCGATCACGTTTTTACCCATCTCCCGGCCCCAGCCGGATTGTTTGTAGCCACCGAACGGTGAAGAGGGATCGACCACGTTCCAGCAGTTGATCCAGACCGAGCCAGCCTTGAGCTGTGCAGCCACGCGGTGCGCCGAGCGCAAGTCGCGGGTCCACAGGCCAGCGGCGAGGCCATACGGCGAATCGTTGGCGCGCAGCACCAGTTCATCGATTTCGGTCCAGCTCATGACGGTCAGTACCGGGCCGAAGATTTCTTCGCGGGCCACACAGGCGCGCTCGGCACGGTCGAGGAAAACGCTCGGCGCAATAAAGTGACCACGCTCCAGGTGATCCGGACGACCGCCGCCGCAGATCAGTTCGGCGCCCTCCTCCTGGCCCCGCTGCAGGTAACCCTTGACGGTGTTCAACTGCCGCGCGGACACCAACGGCCCCATGCTGTTGGCCGGGTCCAGGCCATTGCCCAGGACATAGGCGGCGGCGTGGCGCTGCAGTTCTTCGAGCACCTGGTCGAGCACACTGGCGTGGACGTACAGGCGTGAGCCCGCCGTGCATACCTGGCCCTGGTTGTAGAAAATCCCATCGGCGGCCCCCTTGGCGGCGCGCGCAATGTCGGCGTCGGGCAGGATGATGTTCGGCGACTTGCCGCCCAGCTCCAGCGAGACCTTTTTCATGTTGACGGTGGCCGCCTGGGCGATCAGCCGCCCGACCTGGGTCGAGCCGGTAAAGGCGATCTTGTCTACGTCGGGGTGCTGTGCCAGCGGTGCACCAGTGTCGGCGCCAAGACCCGTGATCAGGTTGACGACGCCGGCGGGAAAGCCTGCCGCCTCGATCAGTTGCACCAGGCGGATCGCGATCAGCGGCGTCTGCTCGGCGGGCTTGAGCACCGCCACGCAACCGGTGGCCAACGCGGGGCCGAGCTTCCAAACGCACATGGTCAACGGGAAGTTCCACGGCACGATCAGCGCGCAGACCCCCACCGGTTCGCGCAACGTGTAGTTGAGCATCGGCGCGCCGCTGGCCGGTGATACGGGCAGCGTGCTGCCTTCGATCTTGGTGGGCCAGCCGGCAAAGTAGCGAATGATATTCGCCGCGCTGGCCGCTTCACCGCGCGCGTTGGCGATAGGTTTGCCGTTCTCCAGGGTGATCAGTTGCGCCAGTTCCTCACGGTGCTGGTCCAACAGATCGGCCAGGCGAAACAGCAACAGGCCGCGCTGCGCCGGTGACTGCAAGGCCCAGGTGCCGGTGAAGGCTGCGCGCGCGGCCGCAACGGCCGCATTCACATCACGCTCATCGCCTTGGGCGACTTCGGCCAGGGTCTGTTCAGTGGCCGGGTTTTCCACGGCAAAGCGGCGACCGCTGGCGGCGTCCTGCCACGTACCGCCGATGAACAGGCGACCGGGCTGCGCCAGGAACGCTTGGACGGCAGGTAATAATTCGGGCTGATACATAGTCGACTCCTTCACAGCGCCATTTCGATCAGGCAAGGACCACGGTCGGCCTTGGCATTGACCAGCGCCCGTTGCAGTTCGGCATTGGTCTGTACCGTGCAGGCCGGTACCCCGTAGCCTTTGGCCAGGGCCTTCCAGTCAATACGCGGGCTGTCGAGCACGGTCAGGCGCAGGGCTTGCGGGTCCATTTCGGTCATGCCGAAACGGCGCAGCTCGTTCTGCAAAATCGCGTAGCGATGGTTGGCGGCAATCAGGATCACCACCGGCAACTGCTCCCGAGCGATGCTCCACAGGGTTTGAATGGTGTACTGGGCACTGCCGTCCGATTGCAGGCAGAACACGCTATTGCCGCGCTCCGCCAAGGCGGCACCGAACCCCACCGGAATCCCCTGGCCAATCGCGCCACCGGTATTGGTCAATACCCGATGCCGCGCGGCGCGGGCGGAGGCGGTAAAGAACGGATAGCCGCAGGTGCCGCCCTCAACCGAGACGATGCTGTCTTCGGGCAGTGACGCGGCCAGCACTTGGCCGATGGATTGTGGCGTCAGCTCGGCATGACCGGGCGGCAGTTCGATACCCTCCGGGGTCGGCACATAGGCCGGTGCGTTCAGGGCATCGGCCAACGCCGTCAGCGCGCCCGAAACATCGTCACCGACTTCCGCCAGCGTCAGCAGGCGTTCACGTTCGGCGAGGCGCGACGGGATACCTTCGTAGCCAAAGTAACTGATGGGCTCGGGTACGCCTGCACAAATGACCAGGTCGTACTGCTCCAGAATTTCAATCGCCACCTCCGGGAAATACGGCAGGCGATCCAGGTCCGGCAAGCCACCGCCACGGTAACTCAGGCGCGGAAAGGTCTCGGCAAACAGGCGCACGCCGGGCAGTTGCGCCAGGCGCCCCGCCGCTTCCAGTCCCGCGACTGATAAGCCCTCATCGCCGACGATGAACACCAGCCGCTTGCCGTCACGCAATGCCTGCGCCACGGTTTCGATCCGGTCACTGGCAAACCGGCGAACCGGTGCGCGCAGAGGTGCGAACACACCGTTGTGCGTCACTGCGTGAGCCTGCAGGTCCATGGGCAGAATCAAACTGGCGATTTGGCCTTTGGCCTGCCAAGCCGCACGCACGGCTTCCTGTAAATCCTCACCGATTCCCGACGCGGTGCGCGAGGTGCGCACCCAGCCGGAGACAGCACCGGCCAAGGCCTGGATGTCGCTGGCCAAGGGCGGATCGTAGTTGACATGCCAAGAGGCGTGATCGCCGATGACGTTGACGATCGGCGTATTGGCCCGACGCGCGTTATGCAGGTTGGCGATGCCATTGGCAAAGCCCGGGCCCAAGTGAGTCAGGGTCATTGCCGGCTTGCCGGCGATCCGGCCATAGCCGTCAGCGGCGCCGGTGCAGACCCCTTCGAACAGCGACAACACCGGCTTGAGAGCAGGTGCGCTGGCCATGGCGGCCACCAGAGGAATCTCGGTGGTCCCGGGGTTGGCGAAGCAGTACTCGATACCGCTTGCCGCTGCCGCATTCACTATCAGTTGCGCGCCATTCATTGTCAGCCCTCTCGCTTGAGCGTTTTCTTTGTTGAGATTTATCACACAATATATCTCACCAAGCAAGAATTTAATGCAGATAATCTCTTTATGTGAGATTTAAGTGAATTTAAAACCTGAAAAGCTTAGTCTGTCGACCTGCAGGGTCGGGCTTGTTCGAGAATGCGGTTTGTCAGTAACTTCCATCACTGGCCCACCGCTTTCACGCGCAAGACCGCTCCCGCATTGGATCTGCGCTGTTTTCGCCTATAGTGCTTACCCGCATGCCATCCCTTCTCTAGGAACGAAATGAGCAGCCTGAGTAAATTGCTGAATGTCCTGGACCTGTTCGGTCCGGCGACGTTGAAGATCGACCCGGACACCATCGCCGAGCGCATGGGCCTGTCGCGCGCCACCGCGTATCGCTATGTCAAGGAATTGTGCGACGCCGGCCTGCTGACCCGCGTGGACGCCGGCCACTACGGCCTGGGGCCGCGCGTGATCGAGCTGGACTGGATGATGCGCCAGTACGACCCCATCCTTCTGGCGGGGCGCGAGCTGATGCACGAGCTGTCGGCGCAGACCGGCCTGGCGGTGTTCGCCAGCGTCTTCTACGACGGGCGCATCATCAACACCTACATTGCCGAACCCACCGACACGTATCACTTCTCCTTCGGGCGCGGGCATCCGCTGCCCTTTTTTCGCGGCGCGCAGTCCAAGGTATTGATCGCTTTCCAGAAAGGTCGACGCCTGCAGCGTCTGTTCGAAGAGCATATGGCCAGCGACCCGGAAAGCCCGTACGACTGGGCCAGCTTTGCCAAGGCCACAAAGAAGATTCGCAAGGATGGGTACTGCATGACCCATGATGAACTCAACCTCGGCCTGACCGGCATCGCCGCGCCCATCATCCAGCCGGATATCGACGAGGTGATCGGCAGCCTGTCCGCCGTCGGCAGCACCCAGAGCTTCAAGCTGCTGCGCCAGGAAACCGTGATTGAAATGGTCATGGACACCACCCGCCGGATTGCCGAGAACCTGCGCAATCCGCCGGGCGCCGCCGCATCCTGAGGTTCAGGCGCGGCGGCGGCGGTGGGCTAGAACGGCACGGCGATGGTCAACTGACTGTAAACGTTGGTGCCGTTGCCGGCGACCTGGTTGCCGCCCGTGGTGGCGTCCTGCTTGGGCTTGTAGAGGCCGATCAGCGGCGTGACGATCAGGTGCGGGTTGACGGCCCACTCGGCGTATACATCCAGCTCCCGAGCATTGAGATTCAGCGCATTGCTTTTGCGCACGGTGTCGAAGTCGAAGTACAGCGCACCCAGGGTCAGGTTTTCCAGAGGCGTGGCCTTGAGGGCCACGTGCTGGATGCTGGTGTTGCTATTGAACGGCCCGGCATAGTTGCCCGCGACTTCGCCCTGCAGCCAGGTGCCATAGCCAGTGCTCAAGCCGGTGAACAGCGAATCCCACTGCTGTGAGTAGCGGGTGTAGCGGTAGCTGACCTTTGGCGCCCAGGCGACATCGGCAAAGGTGTAGCCGGCTTCGCCGTACCAGGCTTTTTCGGGGCCGGTGTCCTTGTCCTGCCAGGCATATTCGAACGCCAGGCTGACATTCGGCAGACCTGCGTCGCCTTCGCCGCGCACGCTGTAGACATTCATGCCCTTGCGCTGGCGCTGAAAATCACTGGCCCAGCGTTCGTTCACATCGATGCCGTGCACCCAGGTCAAGCCCAGTGTGCCCGGCTTGGTGGTGTAATCCAGGGTACCGGCGGCCACTTCGGTTTCAGCCTGGGCGCGGTTATCGGACTTGAGCCACAACAGGCTGCCGTGCAGACCATCCTTGCCGCCCAGCCGCAGGAACGCGGTTTGATCGAAGGCGTGCCGCGCGGCCAGGTAATACGCACCGCCACGGTTCATCGTGCCATTGGCCGGGCCCTTGCCCAGGTTCGGACCGTCGTCGTTGATCAGGAAGCCACTGCCGAGCTTGACCACCTGGCGACCGCCGGAAATGTCCACGCCATCCTTGCCCAGGGCCGGAAACAGGTCGCCGGAGCGCCAACCCAGGTACGCATCTTCGATTTTGGTGGTGCGTTCGCTGCCCAGGGTATTGCCGGCCGGGTCGCCGTCACCCCAGGTCGCGGAACTGACGAGCGCGAAGGCGCCATAGGCGGTGCCATTGCCGGCCAGGGACTGGTCGCCGCTCAAACCATACTTGATGAAACCTTCGCGCCAGGTCGAACCGCCCGGCGTGCCGTCATAGTTCTTACGGCTGTTGAACATGCCGAACACGGCGGTCATGTCGGCATTCAGATGCCGGCTCTCATCGCTGTACAACTCATAGGCCTGGGCCTGGCTGATGGCGCAAAGCGTCAACGTACAGGCCAACGTACCGCTGAGAAATGACGTGGAGGGATACCGCATGATCGAAGCTCCTTGGGTGCGCCTTTTGAGAGGCTGTCTTAGTTGTTGAGGCGTTATTCGGCTGCGCGCTTGTTGACGAACAGCAACTGCTGGCCGGTAAATTCCAGCAACCCTTCCAGGCCGAACTCGACGCCGAAGCCGGACATCTTGCTGCCGCCGAACGGCGTGTTCGGCTGAATGCGCGCGTGGCAGTTGACCCAGGCCACGCCACTCTCCAGACGGCTGGCCAATGCCTGCGCCTGCTCAACGTCCGGGCCCCAGACCGAACCGCCCAGGCCCATGTCGCCGGCATTGGCGCGACGCAACACATCCTCGACATCCTGATAAGCGATCAGCGGCAATACCGGCCCGAACTGTTCCTCGTCGACCAGACGCTGGCCATCGGTCACATCCGCCACCAGTGTGGGCGGGTAGAAAAAACCAGGACGATCCAGGCGTGCGCCGCCACACAGCACCCGCGCACCGTGTGCCCGCGCATCGGCAATCAGGGCGTCCACCAGTTGCAGTTGATCAAGGTTCTGCACCGGGCCGAAGTTGACGCCGGGCTCCAGGCCATCACCGACCACCTGGCGCTCGGCAATCCGCGTCAGGGCCTCGGCAAACGCCTGGTACTGGGATTCGTGAATGTACAAGCGCTTGAGTGCGGCGCAGGTCTGGCCCATGTTGAGGAAGGCGGCCTGGAAGATCTCTTCGGCCACCTCCTCCACCGACGTACCCGGCAATACAATCGCCGCGTCGTTGCCGCCCAGTTCCAGGGTAAGGCGCTTGAGGTTGGTGGCGGCCCCGCGCATCACGCTTTGGCCGGTGGCGGTGGAGCCGGTGAACACAATCTTCTGGATCCCCGGGTGCGACGTGATCGCGCTGCCGAAACCCTGCTCGCCGGTCACGCAGTTGATCACACCGTGGGGCACATGGCGCCCGATGATTTCGACCAGGCGCAACGTGCTAAGCGGCGTCAGGCTCGATGGCTTGCTGATCACGCAGTTACCCGCGCGCAGCGCCGGCATGATGTGCCACACAGCGATCATGAACGGCCAGTTCCACGGCGTGATGGACGCCACCACACCCAAGGGCTTGCGGTGCAGTTCGATGCGCTGGGTCGGGGTTTCTTCCACCAGCTCCACGGCGATCTCCTGCCCGGCGGCGTAGCGGGTCCAGGCGGCGGCGCCCATGACTTCGGAAAACGCCAGCTCAAGCGGTTTTCCTTGTTCCTGCACGATCAGCCGGGCCAGTGCATCAGCGTCCTTTTCAATCGCATCGGCAATAGCATTGAGGTGCTCACAGCGCTGCCCATGTGTACTGTGGCGCCAGGTCTTGAAAGCGGCCTGAGCGGCGGCCACCGCCTCGTCCAACTGGGACAGCGAGCCGGCCGGGCATTGGGCGAATACGGCGCCGGTGGCCGGATTGATCACGTCAAACTGGCCGTTTTCACCGGCAACCGAAACGCCGTTGATGAGCATCTTGTAATGGTGCATATGCAATTTCCTTTAACGCAGACGAGCCCTGCCGCACAACGGCAGCGAACAATTCACAGGAGAGAGGTTTCGAACCAGGCCTTAGAGCTTGTGACTGCCCAGGGCCAGGAACCGCTGCGGCGACACCTTGCGCAGGCGCGCGGCGAGATACAGGCCGCCCATCAGGGCTGCGGGAATCACCGCGCACAAGCTGTAGGACAAGAGCTGGCTGGCCCCCGTGAGCACATCGAAATGCGCCACCGCCAGTACCAGCACGCTCAGCAATGCCAGGCACGACAGCACCGGCAGAATGCGCCCGCGCAGCAGGCCGACCTTGAGTTCGGGGTGCCGATGGAAATACACGCAGATCGCGAACGAGGTCATCGCCATTAGCAGGATCACGCACAGGGTTGCCAGGTTGGAGAACCAGGCGAACAGCTGCAGGATCGGGTCGGCGTCCATCGCGGCGAAGATCAATACCACCACGGCCGCGATCAGGCTCTGCAAGGCAGACCCCATGTGCGGGCTCTGGTGCACGCGGTGAGTGGTGCCCAGCATGCTGTGCAGCAGGCCGTCACGGCCGATAGCGTAGAAGTAGCGCGCCGCAGCGTTATGAAACGCCAACAGCCCGGCGTAGATGCTGACCATGAACAGCACGCGGATGACCTGGGTCAGGTGCGGGCCGACGAAGTGATCGGACATGCCGTAGATAAAGGTGGTGGGGTCTTGCATGGCTTGCAGCATCGGCACGATCTTGTCCGCGCCCACACCCACTACCATCGACCACACCGACAGCGCATAGAACCCGCCGATCAGCAACACCGAACTGTAGGTGGCGATCGGGATGGTACGCTGGGGGTCTTTCGCTTCTTCACCGTAGATGGTGGTGGCCTCGAAGCCGATAAAGGCGGCGAAGCAGAACAGCAGGCCGATGGACGGAGTGCCGCTGAACACATGCTGACGGGTGAACGAGTCGAGATTGACGCCGCTGTCTCCCCCGTTTTTCAGAATGGCGAAGTCGAGGATCAGGATCGCCAGGTATTCAGCGATCACCACCAACGACAGTACCCGTGCCGAGAGGTCGATCTTGCGATAGCCGAGAAACGCAATGCTGGCCATCGCCATCAGCGAATAGGACCACCAGGGCAATATCACACCCGCCACGCTTTCCATGGTGCCGGCGACCACGCCACCGAACATGCCATACAGGGCGATCTGCAGGATGTTGTAGGCGAACATCGCCAGCACTGCCGCCGAGCCGCCGACCAGGCCGCCCAGGCCACGAGAGGTGAAGGCGTAGAAACCGCCCGCGTTGGTGACATGGCGGGACATGGTGGTGTAACCCACCGAGAACGCCAACAGCACCAGCAAGGCCAGCAGCAGTAACGCTGGGGTGCCGGCACCGTTGCCTAGCATGATGCCAATGGGGAACCCACCCGCAATCACGCTAAGCGGACTTGCCGCCGAAATCACAAAGAAGATGATGAAGCCGACACCCAGGGCGCCACGCTTGAGCTCTGTAGAGCTGTTGACCGGCATAGTTACACTCATGTTCTTGACCTTATTGTATGAGGCAGTCGCTGTGGGGTGGCCCCGATCCAGCCGCTATCGGTGCCGGGTAGCGCTTTTATTCTTGAGGTTGCACGCTGGATTCGATCCTATGCCCGCCCACACAACCCTCGCTATCCCAAATCGGTAACATCGCGGTCAGCGCCCCAAAACAGGTCAGGGCCGACTTATTCCCCCGCCGATTTGGGATAACGCCGCGGGTGCGCGCTCGTGCATGCTAGGTTCACCCGTCCTATGCCTGGCTGACCTGAAGCTGCCGGCGTTGGCCATTCAATTATCGAGCCCACACTATGCCCTCCAAGCACCGCTGGCTGATCCTCGCCATTATGTCCAGCGCATTGCTGCTCATCGTCATTGATATGACCGTGCTGTACACCGCCTTGCCCACCCTGGCCCTGATCCGGCTGACGTTCAGCGACGAGCGCGAACAGGCCATGGCATTTGGTATCTGGGCGTCGGTGGCCTCCGGCGGTGCGGCGCTCGGTCCGGTCGTGGGCGGCTTGCTGCTGGAGCATTTCTGGTGGGGCTCGGTGTTTTTGATCAACGTTCCGATTGTGCTGGCGGCGCTGCTGCTCTCGGCCACCGGCATGCTGGCGTACGTGTTGCTGTGCAACTCATGCTCAGCGTCCCCACCGATAAGGCCGGTATGGCCGCGTCTATCGAGGAGGTTTCCTTCGAGCTGGGCGGTGCCGCCGGAGTGACGCTGGCAGGCAGCCTGTTGTTGGTTGCGGCGCTGCTGGTCAAGTTCAGCCGGCAGACGCCCGTCATAGCGCGATAAAGAGAGAATTACCGAACCGGCCTCGCTAACACCCGAGACCGGCCGATATATGACATACCCAATAAGAAGTCAGTGGCCCGGGCCAACTGATGGTCAACAAGCATGCTGTTCACCTGCGAGATACTCCGATGCTCGACGCCCTCTCCATCCGTTTGAAAATCATCCTGCTTTCCGGCCTGTGCCTTCTGGGCGTAATCGGTCTGATCGTCAGCCTGAACCTCTATCAGAGTAACCAGAACAACCGGTTGATCAGTACGTCCAGCAGCAAGATGCTCACCGAGAGCGGCGAGACCCTGCTGCTGGCCAAGGCCGCCGAGCAGACGGGTAACCTGCAGCGGGTCTTCGGCAACAGCCTGCTGCTCATTACCGCCCTGTCCGACCAGGCGGCACATTTGCGTAACATGGCCGCGCAGCGCGGATTGCCGGCCGCGACGTTGCGTGAGGAGCTGAACCAGAGTCTCAAGGCAACCTTCGAGCGCAATCCGCAGATACTCGGGCTGTGGCTGGTTTTCGAGCCGAATGCGCTGGAGGGTCAAGACAGCGCATTCGCCAACGACGCCGCGCGCGCCTCCAACGAAACCGGCCGCTTTGCCAGTGCCTGGAACCGGGGCGCTGGCGAGTCGGTGAACATACTGATTCCCGAAAGCGATTTGCATAAGACCGATCTCAGCATCAGCGGCACCCCCTACAACAGTTGGTACACCTGCCCGCGCGACACACGGCGCACCTGCCTGATGGCGCCCTATGCCGACACCCAGGCCGGGCAGGTACAACTGATGACCACGCTGTCGATACCGTTGATTGCCAATGGCAAAGTGATCGGCGCCCTGGGCGTTGACCTCGCACTCGGCGCCCTGCAAGCGGCCGCAAGCGATGCCCAGCGCATGCTGTTCAACGGTTCGGGAAGCATGCTGATTGTGTCCGACAGCGGCGTGCTCGCGGCCTACAGCAAGGATGCCGGCCAGGTCGCCAAGCCGCTCAGCGTCACATTGGGTGAGCAAAGCAAGGCGATACTCGCGGCATTGACGCAAAAAAAACCGCTGGTGCTGGCCCAGGATGATTTGATCCGCGCCGTCTACCCCGTCGCGCCTATCCCCGACGCGCCGGCCTGGGGAGTGGTCATTGATTTGCCCAAACAGGTACTGCTGGCCGACTCGGCAGCACTTCAGACCTTGCTTGACCAGACCCAAACCCGCGACACGCTGAAGTCATTGCTGGTGGCCATCGGCGCCGGGCTGTTGGGCCTGCTGCTCATTTGGTTCACTGCCTCCGGGGTGACGCGCCCGATCAACAGTGTCGCGCAGATGCTCAAGGCAATTGCCAGTGGCGACGGCGACCTGACCCAACGCCTGCACTACCGCAAGAAAGATGAACTGGGCGAACTGGTGAGTTGGTTCAACCGTTTTCTCGACAAACTGCAGCCCACCGTCGCGCAGATCAAGCAGAGCATTACCGATGCGCGCGGTACCGCCGACCAGTCTTCGGAAATTGCGCGGCTGACCAGTGAAGGGATGCAGGTGCAGTTTCGCGAGATCGATCAACTGGCAACCGCGTCCAACGAAATGAGCGCCACCGCCCATGAAGTCGCCCACAGCGCCTCGAGTGCCGCCCAGGCAGCGCGCGGTGCCGACCAGGCGTCCAGAGAGGGCATCACCCTTATCGAGCGCAGCACCCAGGACATCAATGCTTTGGCCCGCGAGGTCAGCAAGGCCGTGACGGAAGTCGAAGCGCTGGCGGTCAACAGCGAGCAGATCGGTTCGGTGCTGGAAGTGATCCGCAGCATTGCCGAGCAAACCAACCTGCTGGCACTCAACGCTGCGATCGAAGCGGCGCGTGCCGGGGAAAGCGGCCGGGGTTTTGCGGTGGTGGCCGATGAAGTCCGCAACCTGGCCAAGCGCACCCAGGACTCCGTCGAGGAAATCCGCATGGTCATCGAACGCATCCAAACCGGCACGCGGGGCGTGGTGGCGACCATGCATTCCAGCCAGACGCTCGCCCACGACAACGCCGGGCAGATCCATCAGGCCGTGCAGGCGCTTGGCAAGATCAGCGACGCGGTTACCGTGATCAGCGACATGAACCTGCAGATTGCAAGTGCGGCGGAGGAGCAAAGTGCGGTGGCCGAAGAGGTCAATCGCAACGTCTCGACCATCCGTGGCGTGACCGAGACCCTGACGGAACAGGCCGCCGAGTCGGCGCAGATCAGCAGTCAGCTCAACGCGCGGGCCAATCAACAGATGAAGCTGATGGATCAGTTCCGCGTGTAACACACGGCGGTATGGCGGCGCGTGATGTCTGGGACGGTAATTCGGAGAACAGCGCATGGTACTCAGCCGCAAAATGGCTGAGGTGGTAGAACCCCCACTGGGCCGCGGCATCGCCAATCGAGAGGTGCGCGGCCTGGGTGGACATCAAGGTGCGGCGTACGCCATTGAGCCGCACACAGCGAAGGTAGTTCAGCGGCGTGGTCTCGGCCACGGCGCGAAAGCTGTTCTGCACCGTGCGCCGGCTGATCTGGAGGCGTTCGCACAGCTCGAACACACTGGGCACGTCGAACAGTCCGGTGGTCGCCATGCGGTGGCATTTCTCGACGATAAAACTGCGCGTGGAACTGCTCGTGCGCTGCTGCTTATCGCAGGCCGGATCGGTCATGAGCTGCATCAACTCGCTGAGCATGGCCTGCTCCAGCGCCTCGTCGTGTTGCCGCTCTTGCGCGCTGTCGTGAGCATCGCTGGCCATCGCCTGGGCGAACACCGCCAGCAAGCGCCGACGGGCATCGGCGAAACGTTGGCTGGAAACCCTGATCACCGGCTGACGCAGCAACAGGCTCACATCCTTGGCCGACGCGGTTTGCGCCAGCGCCTGCTCGAACAATTCACGCTCGAACGTGATGGACAGCAGCTGCATGCCCATCGGCATATGAAACATGAACTCCTCGCCACCGCGCAGAAAGAACAGGCTGCTGTCGTCCACCTCGCGCCCCTGCATTCGCATCGAGCCGGGCACGTTGATCGGCACCGCGAAGCACATCTTGCCCCGCGGCGCGACACCGTGCTGCACGACACGCTGGTTGATCTGCTCAAGGAAAACGTGGCAACCGCCGGTGGTCAACTGCATCAGCGAACTCTCGGTCGAACCGGCGGTTAACTGGCTGTAGTCCTGGTTCCACTGCTGCACGTTGGCCGCATGAACGTGAACATCCTTAAAATGACCGACGCTGTTATTTCTCATAATGAGCGATACCCTCGGATATTTTTTATTTTAAGGTCGATTTATTTATAGATATTCTCACATAGCGCAATTAATGCAAATTTCGTCAGAGCTTCAGCTCACGCCGGCTCACCTGCGTCGGCGCCCCACATGTGCCGATTCGGGCTACCAGCCTTACCCGCGTCGCGTAGATGATCAGGCCACATCAATCAACATCGCAGAGAATCCGTCATGAGTGAAGCCAAGCTTGCAGCCCTGCATTTCGCCGAAGCACCGCACATCACCTCCAGCACGCTCCCCGGCCCCAAAACGTGCGAGGCCCTGGCGCTTTCGGCGCGTACCGAGTCGATGGCACGCGGCGGCGGACGCATGCCGATCGCCATGGACCGTGCCTTCGGCGCAACCTTCAAGGACCCGGACGGCAACACCTACATCGACCTGTCCGCCGGCGTCGGTGTCAGCAGCGTAGGCCGCTGCCACCCCAAAGTGGTGCAGGCGATTCGCGAACAGTCCGAAGTGCTGATGCATGCCCTGGAAATCAACAGCACCCGGCGTACCGAGCTGGCCGCCAAGCTGTCCGAAATCGCGCCCGACGGTTTGCGTGGCGACTGCATCACCTTCTTCACACAAAGCGGCAGTGATGCGCTGGAGGCGGCGATCAAGTTTGCCAAGCGCATCACCGGGCGGCACCAGATCATCGCCTTCCATGGCGGCTACCACGGCGTGTGGAACGCTTCGGGTTCGCTGACCACCGGCACGGCCTACCGCAAGGGTTTTGGCGCGCAGATGGGCGGCGTGATTCATGCGCCCTACCCTTACGCCTACCGCTTCCCCTTCGACACCACCCACAAAAGCGCCGAGCAAATCGCCGGCGAGTACATCGACTACCTGTTGAACACGCCCTACACCGCCGCCGATGACGTGGCGGCCGTGATCGTGGAACCGGTACAGGGCGAAGGCGGCTACGTGCCCCCATCGCCGCAATTCCTGCAGTTGCTGCGCAAAGCCTGCGACCGCAGCGGCACACTGCTGATTGTTGATGAAGTACAGTCCGGCGCCGGCCGCACCGGCAAAATGTGGGCGGTCGAACACTCCGGCGTGAAGCCCGACATGCTCACCTTCGGCAAAGGCATCGGCAGCGACCTGCCTATGGCCGGCCTGATCATGCGCTCCGACCTGGCGGCGAAGATCCCCGACGGTTCCATGCCCAACACATTCGCCGCCAACTCGTTGTCGGCCGCGGTGGCACTGACCAACATCAGCATCCTCCAGGATCCCGAACTCGACCTGCTCAACCGCGCCCACACGCTGGGGCTCGAGGCACAAGCGCATATTCGTGGTTTCAACAGCCCGTTGGTCGGTGAAGTGCGCGGGCGCGGCCTGATGATCGGCATCGAACTGATCGAAGACCCGCTCACCAAGGCGCCCCTGGCGGGCGAGAAGATCGGCCAACTGATGGGCTACCTGCTCAACCACGGCGTGCTGATGATTCCCTGCGGCCGCTACAGCAACGTGATGCGCGTGATGCCCTCGCTGACGATCTCCCGCGAACTGTTCTTCAAGGCACTGGACATCTTCGGCGACGCCCTGGCGTCCCTCAAGGCGTGAACCTGCCCACTATTCGAGGACCGCAACATGACTGAGCACTTGAATCATTTCATCGAAGGTACGCCCAGCGAGGCCTTCGACCGTCGTCGTATCGACCTGGTCAGCCCCGTGACCGAGCAGGTGTATGGCAGCTCCGCGCGCGGCACCCGCGAGGACGTGGACCGTGCCGTGGCGGCTGCACGCCGGCAACTCGATGGTGGCGAGTGGAGCCAACTCGACGGCGCCCAGCGTGGCCGACTGTTGTCAAAACTGGCCGACCTGGTTGAGCGCGACAGTGAACGGCTGGCCGATCTGGACGCCAACGCTATCGGACGCTCCCCCATCGAACCGCGCCGAATGGACCTGCCCAACGCGATTGCCAACCTGCGCGCCGCCGCCGGCTGGGCCAACCAACTCGAAGGTCGTACCATTCCCACCGGTGGCTACTTCGGCACCAAAACCCTGTCGTACACGGTGCGCGAACCCGTTGGCGTAGTGGGTGCCATCGTGCCCTGGAACTCGCCGCTGATGATCACGGTGTGGAAGCTCGCCGCGTTGCTGGCGGCAGGCTGTACCGTCGTGATCAAACCATCGGAAGAAACCCCGCAGTCAGCCTTGCACCTGGCACTGCTGGCGCAGGAAGCCGGCTTCCCGGACGGCGTGATCAACGTGGTCACCGGCTACGGCAATGAAGTGGGTCGCGCCCTGTGCGAGCATCCGGATGTCGCCAAGATCAGCTTCACCGGCAGCCCCGAGGCCGGGCGCGAGATCCAGCGCACCGCCGGTGTGTTGTTCAAGCGCGTGGCCTTGGAGCTGGGCGGCAAGAGCCCACAGATTGTGTTTGACGATGCCTCCTTCGACGACGCCCTGCGCGGCTGTACGCTCGGTCTTTTCGCCAACCAGGGCCAGGTGTGTGCAGCCGGTTCGCGGATCCTGGTGCAGCGCAGCCTCGCCGAACGTTTCGGCGCCGCGCTGGCCGAGGCCGCACAGGCGGTGAACGTCGGCGATCCTCGAACGCCCGGCGTACAGATGGGTCCGGTGGCCAAGAAGGCGCAATTCGATCGCGTCAACCGCTACATTCAATTGGGCATCGACCAAGGCGCAACGCTGCTGGCCGGCGGCGTATCGGCCCCTGAGCAGGGCTGGTTCGTGCGGCCGACCATCTTCGCCAACGCCCGCAACGACATGGACATCGCCCGAGACGAGATCTTCGGTCCCGTCGGCACACTCATTACGTTCGACAGCGAAGATGAAGCGATCGCCCTGGCCAACGACAGCCGCTACGGCCTCGCGGCCACGGTCTGGACCAGCGACCTGGTGCGGGCGCACCGTGTCGCGGCGGCGATTAAAGCCGGCGCCGTGGGCATCAACTGCTGGAGCCCCTTGGACGCCAATCTGCCCTGGGGCGGCGTCAAGACCAGCGGCATCGGGCGCGAAGGCGGGCTCAGCGGCGCGCTGGCCTACACCGAGGAGAAAGTCATCACCGTGCTGCTGCCGGGCTGAGCGCACGCGCTGTCCTGACCGAGCCACCCTTCAACATTGAGGGTGGCCATTGAACCGTGCTTCGCTCCGTGGAGAGCCTGATATGAACCCAATAGATCAACCGACAATCGATCGGTACCCGACCTCCCTGCGCGTGTTGCACTGGGTGCGTGCCGTGCTCGTCCTGGGCTTGCTGTGGGTCGGCTGGCACATGACCGGCATGAACGATGAAGTGGCGAGCAAATTCGAGCTCTATTATCCGTGGCACAAGTCCTTCGGGGTGTTGACGTTCCTGGTGGTCCTGACTCAGCTCGCCGTGCGTTTTCGCACCCCCAAGCTGCCGCAGCCACTGGAAACCCTGGCGGGGTATGAACGGTTCCTGTCCCGCCTGACCCAGCGCGTCATGTATGTACTGCTGGTGATCGTGCCGTTGATGGGCTATTCGATGTCGAGCACCTACACAATGAGCGACGGGGTGTTCTTTTTTGGGGTTAACCTGCCGGAGCTGTTGCCAAAGAATGACGATTGGTTCGCGGTGTTCCAATGGCTGCACAAAGTCCTCGCCTACACGTTGCTGGTCCTGATCGTGCTGCATGTGGCGGGCGCCCTCAAGCACCGCTTCTACGACCGCGACCCGCGCAACGACGTGTTGCGCCGCATGCTCTGACAGGATGAAGCGTTGACGCAAAACGTCAACGCCTGCTCGGACCCGCAACAAACCTCAATGACGACTCAGAACGTCGCCCACGCAATGAACTGCATGTACGTGCTGGTGGATGCGTCGCGGCTCTGCCGGCCACCGTTCCCCAGCCATTGCTGCGACTTGTAGAAACCGACCAGCGACGAGAGCGTGATGTTATCCGCGACGGCCCCATCCACCAACAGATCGACCTCCTGCGCAGCGAAATCCAGCTCATGGCGGCGGGAAAGCTATGCCCGGTCAGTTAAGAGATAGAACGGGCGACTAATAACCTGTAGCGAGCGGGTTTGCCACAGTTACAGTGTTCCTCCTTAACTGACGGGCATTAGCAAGGGCTGCCAATCCAACCGGCCGGTTAGCGCGCGGTATAGGCATTGATCGGCGGTATCCGCTGCCGCCAGGGCTGGGCCCGTTCCAACTGTGCGGCGAGGGCGAACAGGGTATGTTCTTCTCCGAAACGAGCGGCGAAGTGCGCGCCCATCGGCAGCCCGGCCGCGCTCCAGTGCAACGGTACCGACATCGCCGGTTGCCCGCTGGCATTGAACAGCGCGGTGAACGGCGAGTAGCTATGGAAGCGCTCGATCAACTCATCCAGGCTCAGGCGGTCATCCTGCAGGTCCAGCTCGCCGATCAATACGGGTTCACGGGCCAGGGTGGGTGTGAGGATCAGGTCGTAGTCCTGCATGAACACCGCCAGTTGACGGCCCAAGGCATGGATCCACTCCACCGCGCCGGCGTACTGCGCTCCGCTGACCTCGCCCTTGCTGCGCAAGATGATCCGAGTACGGGCTTCCAGTTCCTCGGGCTGCACCACGAAGCCGCGCATCTGGCCCAAGACGTCGACATAGTGACGGGTGCTGGCGCCAATGATGGTAAAGACCTGATCGAGAAATTCCGTCAGCACCACCGGCAGGTTCACCGGCTCGACACGATGACCCAGAGATTCGCACAGCCTGGCCGTCGCGCGCACGGACTCAAGCACCGTGCTGGACGTCGACCACGGCCCGAGTTGCTCCACCAGCGCAATACGCAACGGCCGTGGATCGCGTTGCAGCGCCGAGACATAGGGCTGTGCCTGCAAGGGCGCGGCATACGGCGCGCCCAGGTCGATACCCGCCGTCGCATCCAGCAACGCGGCACTGTCCCGTACCGACAAGGTGATGGCATGGGGCGTGCCCATCCCCGCCCAGCCTTCGCCGATCATCGGCCCCGAAGGCAACAACCCGCGACTCGGCTTGAGGCCGAACACCCCACAGCACGAAGCCGGTACGCGCAAAGACCCACCGCCGTCGTTGCCATGGGCGAACGGCACGACGCGCGCCGCCACCAGGGCTGCCGCGCCGCCGCTGGAGCCGCCCGCGCTGTGGCTGATGTTCCAGGGGTTGCGGGTGGCACCAAAGCGCGTGGACTCGGTGGAGTACGAGGTGCCGAATTCGGGCGAGGTGCTGGTGCCGACAATCACACAACCGGCACGGCGCAAACGCGTCACGAGTTCTGCGTCGAAGTGGGCGCGCGCGCCTCCCTGCGCCCGGGAACCATTGGTCATCGCCGCGCCGTTGACCGGTGAGAACAGGTCCTTGATCAAGGTCGGCACGCCGGCAAACACCCCGTCACCGGACCGCGTTGTGCGTGCGGCCTCACGGGCCGAATCGTACAAGCGCTCGGCCACGGCGTTGAGCTGCGGTTCGACCCGTTCGATGCGATCGATGACCGCCTCCAGCAGTTCGCCGGGTTGTAGCTCACCGCGCCGGAGCCACTCGGCCAATCCCGTGGCGTCTTCGGTGTCCAGCAGGTTGTGGATGTCCATTTTGATCTCCTCTTGATTACGAATGACTTGAGCCGAAAGTACGGGGAGCCGTCTTGCGTCGCGCTTGCAGGCCTGCGAGCGCCCAGACCAGGGCCGAAGCCACACTGGCGAAGGCCAGCCATAGGATGGAAAGGCGCAGGTCGCCCGAGTAGGCACTCAGCAGCGCCACCACCAACGGGCTGACAAATTGGCCGAAATACAGACAGGCGGTGAAGCCGCCCAAACCGCGCCCGCGGGTCCTGGCAGTCAAGGCATTCATCACCGGTGCCATCGCGTTGGGCACCAGCAGCCCGGCGCCCAGGCCGTGAATCAGCACCGCCAGCAATACCGCGTTGTAGCTTTGCCCGCGCATCAGCAGCCACAGTCCCGCCCCCAGTAATGTCAGGAGCAACGCATTGCAACCGGCGATACCGATGCGGCGGCGCAGCAGCGGCCAGGCCAGCGAACCGCCGAGGGTCGCCAGCAGGCTCAACCCCGCCGACAGCCCGATCAGTGTGCTCGACGTCACGCCCAGGCCGACCAGCAGAATCGGCGCCTGGATCGGTACGACAAACGTCAGGACCATACCGCTGAGAATCAGCAGGTAACCGAGCACCAAGGACAGCATCGCCACCCGCCCCTCGTCAGGCACATCAAGGGATTGCCGGCTGGCCCCGGGTTCCCAAAGCACCTTCAACATCGCGGGCACCAGCAGCAACGGCAGCAGGTACAGCAGGAACGGCTGGCGCCAGGAATGTTCGCCCAGCGCCCCACCCACCACGAAGAACAGCGCCCCCACCAGCCCGATGGTCACCACTTGCCGATTGACGTAATGCATGCGCTCCTCGCCGTGCCAATAGTCGGCGATCAGCGCAGCGCAGCAGGTCATGACCGCAGCTTCGGCGCAGCCGAACAACAGACGTATACCCACGATGGTCGGCAAATGATCGAGTACTGCCGGCAGCGCGCCGAGCACGGCATACAAGAGAGTGGCGATGATCAGGAGGGGCTTGCGCCCTACCCGGTCGGCCAACCATCCGGCCAACGGCGCGCACAATGCAATCGCCAGTGCCGGCCCGGTGACCACCAGCGGCACCAGCAAGTCGGCGCGCGATTCCAGCGGGCCAAACTCGGCGCCAAGCTTGGGCAGCACCGGCGCCACCATGACCGCGCCCATGACGGTCAAGCTACTGCCCAGCATCAGCACCAGCCCTTCGCGACGCCCGATGGCTTGACGGGGTAACGCACAATCAGAACGGAATGGGTTCATGGCCAGCCCCTCAGAAACTTTGAGAAATACGCAGCGCCACGGTGTAACCCTCGGCGCGGTTGCGGGCATCTGTTTCCTTGTAGGCATGCAGCCAGATGGGCGGCAGCCCGGGCGCGATGTAGCTCACCGCTGGCCCGACCGCCAACACCCGTGCACGGTTGCCCGATTGCAGCCCCGGCGCGTCGTCATCGCTGAATTGGCGGTAGTAGTAACCGCCCAGGCCCAGGGTCCAAGGCCCCACGTGTTGGCCCACAGCAAATTCGTGGCGGTACTCGACACCGTTTTTGTAGTCGGTCGCGGGGTTGCGGGTGTTGACGTCGACTTCAAAGCTTGAAGACACCTCGAAGCCACTGTCGGTGATGTAAGTAGCGTTGACGATCGGCGAGAACGCCCAGTGGTTGAGCCCTGGAGATACCAGGCGATTCTTGTCGTAGTCGCCGGTGGGCGCCTGGAGCTGCAATTGGGTGTTGATGAACAGATTCGGCGATAGATTCCATTGCAGGATCACCGGCAAAAACTGCACGTCGGCCAGTCGAAACGGGTCGGCTTCCAGGTGCAACGGCCCGACCGATGTCTGGACCTTCATGGAAGCGTCCATCTTGAAAAACGGCACCACCATCCCGTAGCCGTAGCTTGCGCCCAACACGGTGTGATCCGTCATGTGCATATAGGCCGCTGCGATGGACAGCACATCCAGTGAAAGATGGTTGTCGACCGCGCGCCCGCTGCGGTCCTTCTGCACATTGGCCGAATAGAACCCCGTTCGCAGCCCAACGGTCCCATAAGGCGTGGCCGGTGGCATCATCCCTGCACCGAAGTCATACACACCGACCGCTGTGGTCGGCGCGCCGTTCTCGGTGGCCTGGGCGCCGGCACAGCAACCGAGCAGGCCCAGGGTGAACAGCGTCAGACGTACGGCGTTTGCATTATTGTTGTTGATCATCGAATACCCCTCCCATCAAGTGGTGTGGGCCATCCTATTGAGCAACGCCGTGAGCGGGTTATCCGTTTTCAGCAGAGTTGAGTACGCCGCAGGGTCTGCGAAGGGCTTTCGCCAAACAGGGTGCGGTAATCGCCAGAGAACCGGCTCAGATGCCAGAACCCCCAGCGTGCCGCCACGGCCTGAACACCTTCCGATGGCGTGCCCGCTCGCAATTCACGTCGCACTGCATTGAGGCGCAATGCACGCAAATATGCCACCGGGTTGATCCCCAGGGTTTCCTGGAAACAGTACTGGAGTTTGCGCCGGCTGGCGCCGATGTGGTTGCACAGGTCCAGGATCGACAACGGCTCGTCGAGATGGCTCAGCGCGTATTCGCGAGCGCGGTCGACCATCCTTTTACGCGCGGTGGGGTTGAGGGGCGGCGCCTGATCCGGCGCAATCAGTTCCAGCACATGCAGCATCACTGTGTCGCGTATGCCGCGGCGGATCGCGTCGTGCCCCAGCAATGCATCACGCCCTTGATCGCGACCGGCCAGTTCATCGAACAATGCCGTAAGTTCATACTGCACAGTCGAGTCACCCAGGCGGTAACACTTGGGAATATCGGTAATTCGAAAGGCGTTGCCCTGGCGCTCCAGGACATATTCCAGCACGCGCTCGTCAATCGCCACGTTGAGCAAGTCAAGGTGTTGGGGAGTGTGTATCTCGGGCAGGTTATGCCCGTGGACGACCAATAGGCTGGGGTCGTGAATCGGATGCCCCGAGCAGTACACCGGGCCGTCAGCACTCAACGGCAAGCTGAAAGTGATTGACCCTTCCCAAGCCGATCCGCTCTTGATCATGGCCTGATTAGAGCGGTCGCGTGCCAGTTGCATCCAGTCCAAACGGAACTCGGTCAGCTCGCCTTCAAAGATCCCCGGCGATAACTGATCATAGCGAAGCTCCCAGCCGGGCATGTTCCGAGCGTGCTCATCGATGTCACTCGTCAGGAAACGCTGGAGGGGCGATGCCGTCCGCACCTTGCTGGAAACCGTCGGCATCAGCTCATTTTTGTTGTGCATGGACCTGACCTTTTTCAGTTACAAGGCTTACAGGTCACCTACAACGCAAGTTCCATTCCGAACTCAGGACAGGCAGCGCATTTGTGCCGAAAATGGATAGTGAGACAGGCAAGCTCGCTCGCCTTTTGTAGGACGTCTCATTTCACCAAAGCCTCACCGTTGAGGCTACCTGCCTATTACTCTGCCTGGATCATCGCAGGCGAGCGCGAAGCGGCTCAACCTTTAGCAACTGCATCTGCTGGCGATAGTCATCCGTGACCTGGCGTGACTGACTGCTGGTGCTGACACGCGGGGTAATCAGCACGATCAGTTCGGTACGCGCCTTGGACTTGCTGGCAGCGCCAAACAACCAGCGCAGGTCGGGGATTTTGCCAGGATAAGGTACCGACGTGCCGCTTTCAGCATTGTCCTGCTTGACCCGCCCCCCATCCCGCCGCCACCGGCTTAACCTCAGGACGTGCATCACCTCGGCGCGAGCGGTTCTCTGATCTACCTTCAGATCAAACATCACTTGATCGAGGTAGCTTTCATAATTGGTCTCAATACTAGGACCATACCTTTCGTCTTCAGGGGCCGCCTTAGCAATACACAAGTGGCACAGGCCCATTCCGTAGTCGCAAGTTGAAATGTACTCACGACCCCGAAAGCCTTTAGGCGTTGCCCGAGCAGGCTGAGCATCTATTTCTTTCTGCTTTTCCATAAACCAGGGAAATCCATACCCTTCCAGTGGATGACCAGGTTCGGGGCACATCCGGAGGCTTGCTTTGGATGGTTTGAAAAAGATGCTCCCTGTCTAAGCCCCAGCACTTCCTTCAATTGCGGCGTAAAAGCGTATTCGGCGCCACACCAAACGCCTTGCGAAACGCATGGCTGAAATGAGAAAAGTCAGAAAACCCGAAGTCCAGCGCCGCCTCGGACACACTGCGTACCTGGCCGCGTTCAATTGCTTCACGGCTGGCATTCAGGCGCTCTTTCCAGATCTCTGCAACGGGGGTTTTCTGGTAGCGTGCGAAGGCCCGCGTAACGGTTCGGGTGGACACGTTGTGGGCCTTGGCGATGGCTTCAATGGACAGGTCCGGCTCGGCCAGGTGTCGCTGGATGTACTTCATAATGCGGCCGTAGAGGTCCATCTCCTGATGGCTCGTCTTCAGGTCCTGGAGTTCCAGGCTGATCACAAGCAGGTCCAGCAAAGCACTTGAGTAACGCTTGGAGATGCGCTCATCCTGCAACGACGCTGGCGTGCTCGCGGCCTGATGCAACATTTCGCGCAACGGAACTACACCAGGGCGCCGGTCGTCGAGGACCATTGCGGTGAACTCCGCAATGCGCGGCAAACGCTCGGTAAGCAACGCTCGCGGAATACGGATCAAGTGGTTTTCGGTACCACCCAGGCTGAAGCGAAACGCTTGAGTTGCGTCATAAAGAAACAAATCACCCATTGCCAGGCTGGCTTTTCTGGCACCTTGTTCTATTTGGCCGTGGCCATTTCGAGCGAAACCCAACCATAAATCCTCGGCCGGACCGCTGCGCAGGTGCCGCTCGGAACGCTCCCAGTGATGCATCGGCGATGACAGCGAACAGATGTCCAGCTCGCCGACCGTATTGATGGCGAGCGCGCCATCAAAGCTGCTCTGGGACAAGGGTTTGCTATCGGCCGCCAGGCAATGCCGGCAGACCACTTCTTTCCAATAATCAAACCGACGTGCTGCGGGAACGGCAAGGGTCGAATACTGAGCGCTCGGATTCATGACACTGACCTCGACAACGATGCAACAGGCGCTTGAGAAGTTGAAACGTGCGGCCCATTTTCAGGCATGCGCAGCAAATAACAGGCCAAGCGCAGTGGCAGGCCTGCGCAGGTGCGCTGCCGTATGATGTCAATCGCAACTTTCGCTGTGCCCGGGAGGCTGTCGCGCTCCACGGCCTTCACCATTTAAGGGCACAGCACCTCACCCCAGCGACTCAGGTGCACCAGTGCGGGCCACGGGGAACGTCGGTTTCAGCGTTGTCTTTGCCAACCAAACGATTGTCTCGCCGAACAAAGCGCCGCCTCATCACCCAGCCTAATTTCCACCTCACAGCAGCTCATACCCCGCTGATGAGGCACGCCATGCACCAACACTCTTCACAACGACTGGCTGACTCCCTTTGGCTTCTGCAAAGGCGCGACCTCGCGCCTGAAGCGTCGGCTTATTGGTTGATTGAATGGGGGGCCATGAAGCTGCTGCACCGACGGCAGGTCGCCAAGCACGACCTGCCGCCGACGCGCTGATGCCCCCCCGCAGGCCTGAACGAAAATAACGAGGAGCTCAAGATGGAATCTGCAATCGACACACATCTCAAATGCCCACGCACCCTGTCCCGCCGTGTGCCCGACGAGTATCAACCGCCGTTCCCGATGTGGGTCGCGCGCGCTGACGAACAACTGGAACACGTGGTGATGGCTTATCTCGGCGTGCAATATCGCGGCGACGCCCAGCGCGAGCCTGCATTGCAGGCAATGCGTCACATCGTCGGCAGTTTCGGCCTGGTCGATGGCCCGCACACCCATGATTTGACCCATCACACCGACAGCAGCGGCTTTGATAATTTGATTGTGGTCGGGTACTGGAGAGATCCTGCAGCCCACTGTCGCTGGTTGCGCTCAGCCCAGGTGAATGACTGGTGGTGCTCGCCGCAGCGCCTCGGTGAAGGCCTTGGCTATTTCCGCGAAATCACCGCCCCGCGCGCCGAGCAGTTCGAGACGCTGTACGCCTTCCAGGAGAACCTGCCCGGTGTCGGCGCGGTGATGGATGCGACCAGTGGAGAGATCGAAGAGCACGGTTACTGGGGCTCGATGCGCGACCGCTTCCCGATCTCCCAGACCGACTGGATGAAGCCCACGAGCGAACTGCAAGTGATCGCGGGCGACCCTGCCCAGGGCGGAAGGGTCGTCGTCCTGGGGCATGACAACCTCACGTTGATTCGTTCTGGCCAGGACTGGGCGGACGCCGAGGCCGAGGAACGCTCGCTCTACCTTGACGAAATTTTGCCGACCTTGCAGGACGGTATGGACTTCCTGCGTGACAACGGCCAGCCGCTGGGCTGCTACAGCAACCGGTTCGTACGCAATATCGATCTGGACGGCAATTTTCTAGACCTGAGCTACAACATCGGTCACTGGCGCTCGGTGGAGAAACTCGAACGCTGGGCAGAATCCCACCCTACTCACCTGCGTATCTTCGTGACGTTCTTCCGCGTGGCCGCGGGCTTGAAGAAGTTAAGGCTGTACCACGAAGTGTCCGTGTCGGACGCCAAGAGCCAGGTATTCGAGTACATCAACTGTCACTCGCAGACCGGCATGTTGCGCGACGCACTGCCGCCAACAGCCTGAGCGCCATCGGCGTTTAACACCCCACCTTCTGCCTCCCAGCCACCCTTCTCGGGTGGCCCGGTCTCCCTGTGCGAGGAATAGACGATGAATAAGATCCGCCTGCTGACACTCTCCACCCTGTTGCCCGCGCTTCACGCGAACGCCGGTGAAGTCGCTCCCGGCGATTATGAGCAATATCCGGTCGGCGCTACTATCGGTGTGATTTATTACCAGCACGCCACCACGGACTCGGCCTACACCAACGGACACAAGGTCAGCTCTGACTTCAAGGTGAGCTCGGACATCGGCATCCTTCGTCTGCTCCATGTCTACGCACTCAGTGACACCGTCACCATCGACCCGCAATTCCTGTTGCCTTTCGGGCACGTCTCCAGCGCAGGTGACGCCTCAGCGCTGGGCAATGCTCGCGGCGTTGGCGACTTGACCCTCACCGCCCCGGTCAAATGGCGGTTCAACGAAGCCCGCGACACGCTCAGTATCGCCCCCTACCTGTATGTGCCGACGGGCACATATGACAAGGACGACCCGCTCAATATCGGAGAGAACCGCTGGAAATTCGAACTGCAGAGTGCCTACGTCAAACACTTCACCGAAAAATGGGCTATGGACCTGGTCGGCGGCGCTACCTGGTATGGCGACAACACTGATTACGGTGCAAATGCCGACCGCTTGAAGCAGGACGTTTCCTATGCAGCACAGATCATGGGGCGTTACATGCCAGACGCCACCACCACGTTTGGTATCGGCTTCGGGCGCACCTGGGGCGGTGAGACGAACGTCGAGCACGTCAATCAGGATAACGAGTTGGGCACCACCAACTTGCGTCTCACCGCCACCAAATTCGTCACCCCACAGGACCAGATCCAACTGCAATTGGGCAAGGACCTCTCGGTGGACAACGGCACCCATGAAGACTTGCGCATCAATATGCGTTACGCGCACATTTTTTAACGCAAGGGTCCGCGATCGCGCCCACTTGGCGCCTTTGCGCAGGGGTGTCCGCCTCAGCCAAGTCGATGTCTTTCTCAACCAAGCCTGGGACTGGATGCGCGGATTATCTTGAGCCCCTGGCCCGCTGATATTGAGAGCATGCAGTGCTCTTCGGCCACTTACGATAAGGACAGCTCAACCATGGCAATCGTACGCCCTACCCTTGAACAACTATTGGATATCTCGAGCGGCCTGCACATGCAGCTCAGCGCGGAGCAAGCCGGTGAATACCTGGCGCTTATGCAACCCAGCTTCGACGCTTATGACCTGGTTGACGAGCTGCCCGACTTCATCCCGCCGGTTCGTTACGAACGCAGCTCGGGCTATCGCCCCTCGCCCGCACACAACCCGCTCAACGCCTGGTACTTCCGAACAGAAGTCAACGGCGCCCGCGAAGGCAAACTGGCGGGTAAAACGGTTGCACTCAAGGACAATATTTCACTGGCGGGCGTGCCCATGATGAATGGTGCCAAGCCACTTGAGGGCTTCATTCCATCATTCGATGCCACGGTAGTCACCCGATTGCTGGATGCCGGCGCAACCATTCTCGGCAAGGCAACCTGCGAACATTACTGCCTGTCCGGTGGCAGTCACACCTCCGATCCTGCGCCGGTGCACAACCCCTATCGCCATGGATTCGCCTCGGGTGGCTCGTCTTCCGGCAGCGCAGCACTGGTTGCCACGGGCGAGGTCGACCTGGCAGTCGGCGGTGACCAGGGCGGGTCAATCCGAATTCCTTCCGCATTCTGCGGCACTTACGGGATGAAGCCCACCCACGGACTGGTGCCTTACACCGGGATCATGGCCATCGAGGCGACTATCGATCATGCCGGCCCCATCACGGCAAACGTGCGCAACAACGCCTTGATGCTGGAGGTCATGGCGGGATCGGATGGGCTGGATCCGCGACAAGCTGCGCCCCGGGTCGACGCTTACAGCGATTACCTGGAACGCGGTGTGAGCCGGTTGAGGATCGGCGTCCTGCGAGAAGGGTTTGAATTGGCCAACCAGGACCCGCGTGTGGCCGCCTCTGTGCGCACTGCCATCGCAGCGTTTTCGCGGCTGGGCGCGCACGTCGAAGAGGTCTCGGTGCCTGAGCACAAGATTGCCGGTTCGTTGTGGCACCCCATCGGCTGTGAAGGCCTGACCATGCAAATGATGCACGGCAATGGGGCCGGCTTTAACTGGGAAGGGCTGTATGACCTCGGGTTGCTGGACAAGCAGGCCGGATGGCGCGATCAGGCGAATGACCTGTCCGCCTCTCTCAAGCTGTGCATGTTCGTCGGTCAATACGGTCTGGAGCGCTACAACGGCCGTTACTACGCCAAGGCGCAAAACCTCAGGCGCCTGACACGCGCCGCTTATGACGCGGCATTGGCGCGCTATGACCTGCTGGTGATGCCGACCGTCCCGATCCTTGCCCAGCCCCACCCGCAGCCAGGCTGCTCGATCACCGAGTACGTGGCCGGAGCGCTGGAAATGATCGGCAATGCTTGCGCTCAGGACATCACCGGCCATCCTGCCATGTCGATTCCCTGCGGGCTGGTAGACGGCTTACCGGTCGGGCTGATGCTGGTTGGCAAGCACTATGCCGAAGGCACGATTTACCAGGCGGCCGCGGCGTTCGAGGCGTCGTTTGACTGGAAAAACAGATAGCTGGTTTTGTCCCCTGCAGCGCAAAAAGAATAAGCCGCCAGGCGCTGTCTGGAAGCTCAACGATGAGGAGTCAACCTGATGACCACGTACGAAAAGAACCCATCAACGCCGGGCGAACGAGCACAGGCACTCCTGCAGGTGCTCAAGCAAAAAGAGCTGATCCCCGACGGTTACATTGAGCACATGACACAGCTGATGGCACACGAATGGAGCCCGCAGAACGGTGCTCGAGTAGTGGCCAAGGCCTGGACCGACCCACAGTTTCGCGAACTGCTGCTAAAGGACGGTACCGCTGCGTGCGCCCAATTTGGCTATACCGGCCCGCAGGGTGAATACATCGTTGCGCTGGAAGATACGCCGGGTGTGAAAAACGTGATTGTGTGCAGCCTGTGCTCCTGCACCAACTGGCCCGTCCTGGGGCTGCCGCCGGAGTGGTACAAGGGCTTCGAGTTTCGTGCGCGCCTGGTCCGGGAGGGACGCACCGTACTGCGCGAACTGGGCACAGAGCTGCCGAGCGAAGTGGTGGTCAAGGTTTGGGATACCAGCGCCGAAAGCCGCTACCTGGTGTTGCCGGTCAGGCCTGAAGGCTCCGAACACATGAGTGAGGAGCAGCTTCAGACGCTGGTGACCAAAGACGTGCTGATCGGCGTCGCCCTGCCCCGCGTTGACTGAGAAAAACAGCGCGTCATCGTTCATTTTCCGGAGTTTCTATTATGGATGGCTTTCACGATCTCGGCGGTTTCCAGGGCTTTGGCAAAGTCCCTCACACCATCAACAGCCTGAGCTACCAACCGGTGTTCAAGCAGGACTGGGAGCACCTGGCCTACAGCCTGATGTTTATCGGTGCCGATCACTTGAAGAAGTTCAGCGTGGACGAAGTGCGCCACGCCGTCGAACGCCTGGATGTCCGCCAACATGTCGGTACCGAGTACTACGAACGCTATGTCATCGCTACCGCCACCCTGCTGGTCGAAACCGGTGTCATCACCCAGGCGGAGCTCGATCAGGCCCTGGGTTCTCACTTCAAGCTGGCGAACCCTGCGCAGGCTGAAGGCAGACCGGCGATCACCGGTCGAGCGCCGTTTGAGATCGGCGACCGAGTTACCGTGCGAGACGAGTATGTGGCCGGGCATATCCGCATGCCGGCCTATGTGCGCGGCAAGAATGGCGTAGTCCTGCACCGAACATCCGAAAAATGGCCATTCCCGGACGCGATCGGGCATGGCGACTTGAACGCGGCGCATCAGCCGACCTACCACGTCGAGTTTCGCGTGAAGGACCTGTGGGGAGACGCGGCCGACGACGGTTTCGTGGTGGTCGATCTGTTCGAAAGCTATCTGGACCATGCCGATAGCACGGTGAACGTATGATGGCCGGCGCCTTGAAAGGCCGACTGCCGGTGACCGTGCTTTCCGGCTTCCTCGGCGCCGGCAAGACCACGCTGCTCAACCATATCCTGCGCAATCGCGAAGGCCTGAGAGTGGCAGTCATCGTCAATGATATGAGCGACGTCAACATCGATGCCGAAGAGGTGCAGCGCGACGTGGCGCTGCACCGTGGTCGCGATGAGTTGATTGAAATGAGCA
Organism: Pseudomonas sp. 58 R 3; assembly: GCF_900006605.1. NCBI lineage: Bacteria > Pseudomonadati > Pseudomonadota > Gammaproteobacteria > Pseudomonadales > Pseudomonadaceae > Pseudomonas > Pseudomonas sp. 58 R 3. Next base: position 322,324 of record NZ_CVTT01000052.1, read on the forward strand.
ATGGCTGTATCTGCTGCACGCTGCGCGCCGACTTGCTCGAGCAGATCAGTGCCCTGGCACGTCAGGAGCGTTTCGATTACCTGCTCATTGAATCCACGGGGATCTCTGAGCCAATGCCGGTCGCCGAGACGTTCGCGTTCCTTGACGCGCAAGGCTTCAGCCTCAGCGAACTGGCGCGGCTCGATACCTTGGTGACGGTGGTCGACGGCAGTCGTTTTCAGGCGTTGCTCGAGTCGCCGGACACCGTGGCCCGCGACGACGCACAGGAAAATACGCCTAAACGCCATTTGGCAGACCTGCTGATCGAGCAGGTGGAATACGCCAACGTCATTCTCGTCAACAAACTGGACCTGATCGACGAGCCTGGTTACCAGGCCGTGCACGCGATTCTCGCCGGCCTTAACCCGACCGCGCGGATCCTGCCGATGGTTCAGGGTAACGTTGAATTATCCGGCATTCTCGGCACCCATCTGTTTGATTTACCCAGCCTTGCGGCATCGCCCGGCTGGATGAAAAAAATGGCGGCCAACGACGTACCGGCCTCCGAGTCGGACACCTATGGCGTGACGTCCTGGGTGTACCGCGAGCGCGCTCCATTTCACCCGCAGCGGTTACTCGACTTTCTCCAGCGCCCTTGGCGCAACGGGCGCCTGTTGCGCAGCAAGGGTTACTTCTGGCTCGCCAGCCGGCACTTGGAAACCGGCCTGCTGGTGCAAAGCGGCAAACAGTTCCAGTGGGACTATGTCGGGCGCTGGTGGACCTTCATCGAGCAGCCGCAATGGCCACGGGATGAATATCGGTTGCAGAGCATCATGACCAAGTGGGACAGCATTGTCGGCGATTGCCGGCAGGAGTTGGTTTTTATCGGCCAGGACCTGGATACCCACGCGTTACAGCACGCGCTCGACGACTGCCTGTTGAATGCTCAGGAAATCAGCGCCGGCCCTTCAACCTGGCAAGCCCTGTCGGGGGCGACAGTCTTTGACTCGCTGGCCTTATCAGCTGCGACGCAATCGCTGCAGGCTGATCCCATTTGACCGAGGCAGAGGTGTCCCATGCTTTTTTTCAGCCGAACCACCCGCTGGGCATTGACGCTGCTCGCCGACCGCCTGGAGCAGCCTGACCAGGCGAGCCCTCCCCTGTCGTCGAACAACCGGTTATTGCGCCGTATCCTGGCAAGCGTCGAACAACTGCTGCAAGAGCGACGAGCGCTCAAGGAGCAAGCCCGCGCACTGACGCTGGACGTCAACCAACTGGAAGAGCGCCTGGCCTGCAATGACACGCTGTTGCGGCAATGGGCGGCGCGCTGGGCACTGGTCACGCTGGGCGCAGGGGAACTGTTCTGGGAGCTGGAACTGGATGGAACCGTGGCACCCGCACCGGAATGCGTGATGACGTGGACCGGGTATGAGTCGGACCTGGCCCAGGCTATCGATCAGCTCGGCAGTTGGAGCAAACAGTTGCACCCGGGTGACCGGCAAGCGCATCTGGCAGCGCTCGCCAGGCACCTTGCCGATCGAAGCGGGCGCACGCCCTTGGCCCTGGACGTGCGAATGAAACCGGCAGCAGACGGTGACTATCGCTGGTACAGAATCAGCGGTGTCGCGCGACGCGATGCGCAAGGTGCCGCGCTTGCCATCGGAGGAACCGTTCGTGACATTCATGAACAGTACCTGCACAACGAGGCGCTCGAACTGGCGGCCACACGCTTCGACATTTCCCGGGAAATGCTGCATGACGGGCTCTGGGATATCGAGATAGTGGCCGGCGACCCGGCGAACCCGAAAAATACCATTTGGTGGTCGCCGCAAATGCGCCGGCTGCTGGGTTGCAACACGATTGAGGAGTTTGCTGACACCCTCGAAAGCTGGACCTCACGCTTGCACCCCGACGATAGCGCACGGGCCATCGGCGCGTTCGTCGCCCATGTGGACGACCGCAGCGGCAAGACGCCGTTTGATGTGGATTATCGACTCAAACATAAAAATGGCACTTACCGCTGGTTTCGCGGCCGTGGGCAAACGCGCCGTGGGCAGGACGGTTCCCCGCAAAGGGTGGTGGGAGCCATCACCGACATCCATGCCCACCATGAAGAAAGCACCCTGCGCGAGGCGCAGGCGCAACAACATCGGGTGATGCAGGAAACCCTCACCAAGCTGACGCAGATTGTCGCCACCATCCAGGGCATTGCCAGCCAGACCAACCTGTTGGCGTTGAATGCCGCCATTGAGGCGGCGCGCGCAGGCGAAGCCGGTCGCGGTTTTGCGGTGGTCGCCGATGAAGTGCGCAAGCTGGCCACGCGTACCAGCCAAGCGACCCAGCAAGCAGCCGAGATGATGGACAACTAGCGACATCCAGGCGCCTGCGCGGCCTGCGTGGGCACAGGACACCTTCCAACAATAATAATCAGGTACGTTATGCGCGATTACGACTCAGCAGTGTCATCCTTCGACTATCTACAGCCGGCAGACCAGGACTTGCACGGCGAACCGGGCGCCTTGAACGCCTGCATCGAATGCTGCGACCGGCACGCTCACGGCAATGCTGTGGCGTTGTATTGCGAAACGCGCGATGGCCGCGCCAGGCACTACACCTTCAGCGAACTGCAGGCGCATGCTGCGCGCTTTGGCAACTTTCTGCGAGCGCAGGGAGTGCAGCCGGGAGATCGTATTGCCGGCCTTATGCCACGCACGGTTGAATTGGTGATTGCCCTCCTGGGAGCCTGGCGCATCGGCGCGGTCTACCAACCGCTCTTTACCGCATTCGGTCCCAAGGCGATCGAGCAGCGTCTGGACTGCTCCAAGGCACGCTGGATCGTGACCGACTCCCACAATCGTCCCAAGCTGGATGAAATCCCTGGCTGCCCACCCGCAATCGTGACCGACGGCCCTGCGCAGCATCCGAGCGATTACGGTTTCTGGGACGTGCTGGGTCGTCAACACACCGACTGCACACCTGAGCTGCTGGACGCCAGCGCGCCTTTCCTGCTGATGTGCACCTCGGGCACCACAGGGCCGGCCAAGCCGCTTGAGGTGCCTTTGAGCGCCATTCGGGCTTTCAAAGGGTATATGCGCGATGCAATCGACCTGCGCGAGGACGACCATTTCTGGAACCTCGCCGACCCCGGCTGGGCATATGGCTTGTATTACGCAGTAACCGGGCCGCTGGCGTGCGGCCGGGCCACGCTGTTGCATGACGGCCCTTTCACCGTGGAAAGCACCTGCCGGATTATCGTCAAATATGCGATCAGCAACCTGGCCGGCTCGCCGACGGCTTTTCGCCTGCTGATTGCTGCCGGGGACGAGTTTGCCGCCGCCGTGCGTGGTCAACTGCGTATCGTCAGCAGCGCCGGCGAACCACTCAACCCGCAAGTCATCCGTTGGTTCGCCGAACAGCTCGGCGTGGTCATTCATGATCATTACGGCCAAACCGAAATCGGCATGGTGCTGTGCAATCACCATGGGCTGCGCCATCCGGTACGTGAGGGTTCTGCCGGCTATGCGGTGCCGGGGTACCGGATTGTCGTGCTGGATGATGCGCATCGGGAACTGCCGACCGGTCAGCCGGGCGTACTGGCGGTGGATCGCGAGCGCTCGCCCCTGTGCTGGTTCAATGGCTACTTCGGCATGCCCACCAAGGCCTTCGTCGACCGTTACTACTTGAGCGGCGATATCGTGGAGCTTAATGAGGACGGCAGTATCAGCTTTGTAGGCCGTAACGACGATGTGATCACCACGTCCGGCTACCGCGTGGGGCCTTTCGATGTCGAGAGTGCGCTGATCGAACATCCGGCAGTCGTCGAAGCCGCGGTGATCGGCAAGCCCGACCCGCAACGCACCGAGCTGATCAAGGCGTTTGTCGTGCTGACCCACCGGTACCTGCCAAGCGCCGAGCTGGCCGAAATACTGCGCCTGCATGTCAAACAGCGTCTAGCTGCACATGCTTACCCGCGGGAAATCGAATTCGTCGAACAGTTGCCCAAGACCCCAAGTGGCAAGTTGCAGCGGTTCATTCTGCGCAACCAGGAAATTGCCAAACAGCAGGCACTCGACACATGACTCACGGGCGAACGCCCAAATCAAGGACGGCGGTGTCCGCCTGTTTTTAAGCGGACGCGATAGCCCTTAAATGCGCGAACGGAGCGCTTATACCCAGTCGTTCAAAGCCCAGGTTGTCCAGGCCAGAACCGCCGAGATTCAATCCTTGCTCAATTTGGGTATGGCCATACGGCTGCCCGCTTTGATTTCACGCAACGCCAGACTCGACTGAATAGACGCGATACCCACCTGGCGCCTCAGTACTTGTTCGATAAAGTCGCTGTAGCTATCAAGGTCCTCCGCCAACACTTGGAGCACGTAGTCGGCGTCTCCGGTGATCTTGTGGCAGGCCAATACCTCCGGCAATTGCGCAATCACTGCCTCAAAGGCGTCCGGCGCGTGATCGGCATGCGTGGAAAAGCGGATGTGCACGAATGCCATGATATCCAGCCCCAGCATTCTTCGATCAAGCGTTGCCTGATAGCCCTTTATCACCCCCGCCTCCTCCATTCTCTTGCGCCGTCGCCAGCAAGGCGTAAGGCTCAATGAAAGCCGCTCACTGAGTTCGGCATTGGAAATGCTCGCGTCCTCCTGCAATAACTCAAGAATGGCCAGATCGGTCTCATCGAGGCTGATGCGTCTGGATATATTTTTCTTCATTACGCTATTCCTGAGTTAAATCGCCCGATAAATATACAAAAGCTCAGAAACAAAGCAAAGAAATCGCGTCCTGACCAGAACAGAATATTTGCACTGGCCCACATTAACGGATGCGCAGAATGTTTACAGTTTTCAGTGATTCACACCGTCTGCACCATGGCACCGAGTTGAAGGATGGCGTGCTCAAGCCGTCGTTCGAGCAGCCCAGTCGGGCCGACACTGTTCACAACCGCGTCAAGCAAGTTGGCCTTGGCCAGATAGTCGAACCGCGCGCGTTCGACCGCTCGTGTTACGTCAACGCGCACAGCGAGCGCTACGTGAGCTTCCTGGAGAGCGCCTGGTCGCAATGGTGCGCCACAGGGCGCACCCATGATGCGCTGCCACTGGTGTGGCCTGTACGTGACTTGGCCAACGATCAGGTGCCGACGTTCATTGACGGCAAACTCGGTTTCTATGCGATGGATGCCGGCTCGCCGATCACTGCCACCACCTGGCAGGCGGTCAAGACCAGTGCCGATATCGCCCTGACGGGGCTGGCACTTATCGATGAAGGCCATGACAGTGCCTTTGCCCTTTGTCGTCCGCCGGGCCATCACGCGGCGCGTGAATACATGGGGGGTTACTGCTATCTCAACAACGCGGCCATTGCTGCACAGCAGGCAATCACCCAGGGCGCCAAACGCGTCGCGGTACTCGACGTCGATTTTCATCACGGTAACGGCACCCAGAACATTTTTTACCCGCGCAATGACGTGATGTTCATATCGCTGCACGGCGAGCCGGCAGTGTCCTATCCCTACTATTCGGGGTTCAGCGATGAAGTCGGCGCAGGTGTTGGCGAAGGGTTCAACCTCAACTACCCGCTGCCGAAAAACACCGCCTGGGATACCTACCGCGACGCCCTGCTGCATGCCTGCAGGAAACTCCAGCAATTCTCACCGCAGGTATTGGTGATCTCACTGGGGGTCGACACCTTCAAGGACGACCCGATCAGTCACTTCCTGCTGGAAAGCGAGGATTTCATCGGGATCGGCGAACTGATAGCGAGTGTGGGTTGCCCCACCCTGTTTGTGATGGAAGGCGGCTATATGGTCGATGAAATCGGAATCAACGCGGTGAACGTACTGCATGGCTTCGAGAGCAAGCGCGCTTGAGCATCCGCCCGAAGACGGCGTGATCAACCTGAACATATAAAAACCCTGTTCCAGAGACTTGATCAGCAGCCGACCAAAGCCGCCCCCAGGCATGTGCAAGGGGCCGGCGCTGTCCACCATAAACCAACACCGTCACCCGCCATTGCATCCTGACAATGGCGCTGGTTATGCACTTTTCTGCCAAAACTCAAAAACATAAAATCAAGAGGTTTTGAAATGAAATCGAATCTATCAGAGCAGGTTGAGCAGCCTGCGCTGCAGCGCACGCTCAGTAATCGTCACATCCAGTTAATGGCAATGGGCGGAGCCATTGGTACAGGTTTGTTCATGGGCTCCGGCAAGATCATCGCCCTCTCCGGCACCTCGATCATCCTTATCTACATGATCATTGGCCTGTTCGTTTACTTCGTCATGCGTGCCATGGGCGAAATGCTGCTGTCCAATTTGAATTTCAAGACCTTTGCGGATTTTGCCGGCGCCTACCTGGGGCCTCGCGCTGCGTTTTTTCTCGGCTGGTCCTATTGGCTGAGCTGGAGCGTTGCAGTGATCGGCGATGCCGTCGTTGTCGGCGGGTTTTTCCAGTACTGGTTCCCCTATCTGCCTGCCTGGATACCGGCGATCGGGATGCTGGCGACACTGTTTGCCTTGAACGTGCTGACGGTCAGGCTTTTCGGTGAAGTCGAATTCTGGTTCGCGATCATTAAGATCATCGCCGTCGTGACGCTTATCGGGGTCAGCATCGTACTGATTGCCAGCTCGTTCGTTTCGCCCAATGGCGTCACCGCGTCCCTGGGCCATCTGGTGGATAAGCAGGCTGCATTCCCTAATGGCTTGCTTGGGTTTTTTGCCGGTTTTCAGATGGCGATATTCTCATTTGCCGGCACCGAGTTGATCGGCACCGCTGCAGCGGAAACCCGTGCTCCGGAGAGGACGTTACCCAAGGCAATCAACTCGATTCCGCTGCGAATCATCCTGTTCTACGTGTTGGCATTGGCCTGCATTATTGCCGTGACGTCCTGGCAACAGGTTTCACCGGTAAAAAGTCCTTTTGTCGAACTGTTCCTCGTCGCAGGCTTTCCCGCAGCAGCCGGCATCGTTAACTTCGTGGTCCTGACATCCGCCGCGTCATCGGCCAACAGTGGCGTATTCTCCTCCAGCCGCATGCTGTTCGGGCTGGCCAATCAAGACAACGCTCCGGGTGTCTTTCGGCGTCTATCGGGCAACAGCGTGCCTCTGTTGAGCCTGGCCTTCACGACACTGTTGATGCTGTCAGGCGTGCTCGTGCTGTTCATCGTTCCGGAAGTCATGACGGCATTCACCATCGTGTCCACCGTGTCGGCGATTCTGGTGATCTTCACGTGGTCGACCATCCTCGCGTCTTACATTGCCTATCGCAAAAAACGTCCTGAGCTTCACGCCAAATCTGCTTACAAGATGCCAGGCGGCGTGCCAATGGCCTGGTTGTCACTGGCTTTTATGGGCTTCGTGCTCTGCCTGCTGGCATTGAGACCTGACACACGCGTTGCGTTGATGGTCATGCCGGGGTGGTTCATATGGCTGGCAATTGCCTATCAGCTGACACGTAGCAGGAAACCAAAAACCGCCGTTGAATCGGCAGGTCAATTCGGTTGAGTCAAAAGGCGGACTTCAACCGGCAACGACCACGGCGCAGAACCCCACACGGGCACGCCTCAGCGGTTGATTAAAACAAAATAAAAAAGGCGCTCCGCAGAGCGCCTTAAACACACTTATTGCAGGCTTACTTGACGCTGGTCTGGCTTGCCGGCAGTACCGATCTCAATACGTTTTGGCTTGGCTTCTTCGGGTATGACCCGAAGCAGCTCGATGGCTAACAGACCGTGGGTGAGCGCTGCACCTTGCACTTCGATATGGTCAGCCAGCCGGAAGGACAAGCGGAAGGCGCGTTGCGCTATCCCTTGGTGCAGGTAAGTCACCTTCTCGTCGTTTTCACGTTTTCCACCAGAAACGCTCAATACGCCATTTTCAACCTGAATGTCTATGTCCTCCTCAGTAAGACCCGCCACTGCAATCACAATGCGGTATTGATCCTCACCATGCTTCTCCACGTTATGCGGTGGATAGGTATTACCAGCCTCACTACGAAGCGCTGATTCAAACAGGTCGTTGAAGCGATCAAAACCCACAGATTGACGAAACAGAGGGGCCAAAGAAAGAGTAGTAGCCATAGTAAATCTCCTGAGTGTTCTCCAAGTGATTTAAGACGCGACCCGTTTGCGGCATCGCGTAGAACCGAAAATAGGTGCTACCAAAACGTTTTCAAGAGCCCCTCGAAAATTTTTTTCAACTCGATTGTTTGGGCAGGCGGAGCCCGATCCTGCGCGGCTCCGGGTAGGTAGATGCAGTACTCACTGATCAGAGGCGAGCAGCTTTTTAACTTCGGCAATGATCAAGTCGATGTTGAATGGTTTCGACACTACCGCATCAAACAGATCCGATCTCTGCATGCCGATGTGTGCCTGAGCACCGCTCATCAGAATGATCGGCAATTGATTCGCGCAAGGGAGGGCTCGAACGGCTGTGGCGAATTCCAGGCCGTCCATCACGGGCATCATAAAATCGGTGATGATCAAGGCTGGCCTTTCTCTATCCAGCACTTCCAGTCCTTTTCGACCATTGCTGGCAGTCACCACCATGAACCCCTCATCCTCCAGTGCGAAGCTGAGAATGTCAGCGATCAAGTACTCGTCGTCGACGACCAGGATGGTGGTCATGTTAATTCAACCCACTCAAAAAGCTTAAGAAAGTGAACCGGGCGATGTCTCAGTGGGGGCTGAAGGTTCATGTCTCGAAGCCTTTTTCAGGAAAACATCGCGTTCTTGGATGACAACCTCAAATCTGGAGGGGTCATAAGAGCTATCTCGTACCTTAAGAATGGAAAGCGTCCTGCTTAGTTCAGAGTGATTCTCAGAGAAACGCATCAGCATCAAGTTATCGACGATGCTGGACAGGTCAGAGTTCGGCGCGCTGACCTCGGAGCCAAATAGATCACGCATTTCCCAGGATGCGAATACGGTTACGCCCCTGGATCGAAGCTCATTCATCAGCGCACTGAAGAAGTCAGTAGTTCGCGCCGGGTTTGTAGAGACTCGGGTCATACCGCTGAGGCTATCGATGAACAGGCGCTTGATGCCCTTTTCTTCTACAAGACTCAACAGGCGAGCGCCCAACCCATCCAGTAACCCCTCAGTCGTCGGCTGCCAGGCAATGCTCAGGGCGCCGCTGTCCTCCATGCCCTGGATATCGATACCCAGTGATTGGCCTTTGAGTCGTAACCGTTGTGGGCTCTCATAAAAGCCAAAATGCAGTCCTGGAGCCTCCACCGTCGACTCGGCCAGAAACTTCAGGCCCAGCGTCGTTTTACCAATGCCGGAGGGGCCCATGACCAGAGACACGCTGGAACTGTAAAGGCCTCCCCCCAATATGCCGTCCAGCGAACCAATACCACTGGCGATACGCGTCATGTCGGCGCTGTCGGGGGCGGACGGGTGGCTATAAAGGCTTTCGAGCCGAGGGTAAACCACCAAACCATTGTCGGTAATTTCACACTCATGAAGGCCTGTCATGGCTCCACTGCCGCGAGTTTTACGCAGTTGAATACGACGTACCGAGCGGGTGCCAAACAGCTCTTCGCCCATTTCAATGACGCCATCAACCATGGTGTGCTCAGGGCTGCCGTCGTCGAGACGGGAGCTGGTCAGAAATAGCACCGTGCAACCCGCGAAAGCGGCGTGCCCTTGCAACTCGGAAATGAATTTCTTGGTGTCGATGTGCGAGTCGGCTTTTGAGCGAGCATTGAGCAAGCCATCGACCACCATCACTGTAGCTTTTTGGCGACTTATTTCGCGCCGAAGCAGTTTCACCACCTCGTCCAGCCCTTCGTTTTCCAACGTGTCAAACGCGCTGACAAACTGAATGTCGGCGCCCACTTTGGATGCGTCGAAAAAGCTCAGAGTAGAAAGAAACTGAAACAGGCGGTCGTGTGACTCGGCCAGCAGTGTGGCGACCAGAACCCGGCCTCCATTGTTCGCATGATGGAACCCAAGTTGGTTGGCCAGGATCGTTTTGCCAGACCCTGGCCGCCCCTGGATTATGTAGGAGGCGCCCGCGACCAGCCCTCCCTTGAGCAGAGCGTCGAGCCCTTCGATTCCACTTTGGAGGCGTTTTAGCTTTTCCACAATGCGACCCTGATCTGAAAAAACAGGCTGTTTAAGCCCAATGATGGGAATGCTAACGCCATTTACGCTTTAGAGCCATTCAGACCTGGAGCGCGGTGGGTCAATCAACGAGGAATGAAGTCCCAGATCGTGTATCCCGTGCGCGACCTTCATCAGCACCTCATGCTGAAAGGCGGCTGGAGTCGCGAAAAGTTCGGCCCTACAGCCTCCCGAGTTTACCGAGGTGCGCCAGTCAGGGCACATCGTACTCAATGGCACTATGAAACACCTCGAAAGTGGATCTTTTATCGAACCATTTATCAACTATCGTAAGCCCCTACCCTGGGCAGCACCAGAGTCTATTCACTCAGCCAAAGCGTTATAAATCCTCATTCATGGAAATCCAAATGAATTATAAAGACTACTCTATTGGCATTGGGGCAGCTGTTCTTTTAGTGCTGGCAGCATCGCGCTTATCCACCCTCCAACCGCCTACACGCGAAGACTTTTCAAAATACCCTTCTCTTCGACAGCACTGGTTCACGACATGCGACTTGCGTAGCAATCTCGCCGAGCTTAATGAGGCGGGCTGCAAGCATTTACACGAATGGCAGGTTGCCAACAAATCACCTGTTCTTGATAACTTGATGAATCAAAACCTGGGTAAGTAACCAGCCGAATATCCGTCTGGGCATCACGTCTTGAGCTTGGAACACGCGAGAGCAAAAAACGCGGCAGCCTGCGGCTGAACGATTGCGTGCAGCCGCCCCCTTGTTGCTACCCCCAGGCCGCGAGTCTGACGTACTGATGCCATCGCCCGAGAGAACGTCAGGGTCTCTGCGGGCGACCGCCATTTCATCGCCTGTAGTGGCTTATCCCGCGATTATTGCCTGAATGCAAAACAGTCTTTACCAGATTCGCGCCTATTTCCGTGGGGGCGACGGGCATAAAGTTTGTCCTGTCAGCGCAGCAACCCGCCGATAGCCAGCAGCTTTTCAGTTGGCAGGCAAGTCGCTCGAAATCTTCAGTAAGCAACACATTTTGCTTATAGCGATCGGCGATTCTGTGCGCCTGGAAAACCAAACTATTAATTTGAAAAATTGAAATTCAATTAAAGGATAGTCTCCATGAAAATGTCCATCGCAATACTCGCACTCTTCGGCTTTAGTACGATGGTAATGGCGCAGGAAGGCACTGCTCCAGTTCAAGATCAACACGTGCCTGTTGAGCAATACAGCTACTCCACGCATCTTGATGTCGCCAAGGTGATTTCTCAAACTGAAGTCGCCGATGTGTGCGGTGTTGTACCGATGCGCATGACCTATGAAGATTCACAAGGCAAGCGGCATATCCTGGCATACGAAGTGATGGGCACCGGTTGCAGCAATGGTTGATTAATGGTCCCTAAAAACAATTGCGCCTCAGCGGGTTAAACTGAGGCGCTAATTACATTAGAGACTTGCAACGTTTGCACCGGCTTCGGCAAAACGATTTACTCCTGACATCCTTGAACTTCCACCAGACCTGCTACTTTCCCCCGGCAAAGCGTCACTCGGCGTCCTTCAAGCGATGAGTTCCTCAGCGGTCATCATAAGCTCAGTACCTACCCGCTTTTTCAGCGTATCGATGAAGCGAGTAATTTTTGCATCGATAAACTGGCGCGATGTGTAGACGGCGTAAACGTTACGCTCGTAGGTATGGTACTCGGGCAGAACTCGGACGAGCTTGCCTGACCGCAAGTCCTCTATGGCTGAAAAACCGGCCAGCAAACCTATGCCTGCCCCTTCTCGAACGGCAACCGCCATTGCTTCCATATCATTGACGCTGAAACTCGGGCCTTTCGGAGCAAACGTGGCATCCCCCGTCTTGCTCTTCAATTGCCATTCATCCCGCACATAATCGACAGTGCCCAACAGCAAACACTGATGATCATGGAGATCTTCCGGCGTCACGGGGGCCGCGTGCAGCTCCAGATACTCAGGAGAAGCAACCAGCACACAATGGCTAACGCCGATCTTTTGGCTGACATACGCTGAATCCGGCAGCGTTCGGGCAATCAGAATCGAGACATCCAATTGGTCTTCCAGAAGGTTAGGCATTCGCTGAGAAAGCATTAAATCCACGGTAACATCGGGGAATTCCCTGCGGTATTCCAGCACGGCTGAGGTGACCAACTGCCGCGCCAGCCCCGGCACACAATGCACACGCAATGTCCCCCTGGGGTTCAACGCCGCATTGCTCGCTTCGGCTTCTGCATTTTCAAGGTCTGCCAGAATTTTGGTACAGCGCTCATAGAAGCGCCGGCCAGCGTCTGTCACTGAAAGGCGCCGGGTCGAGCGCTGCAACAGACGGGCATCGAGCACGTTTTCAAGCGCGGAAACCGCACGCGAAACATTGCCGACCGTAGAGTCCAGATGGTTCGCCACCGCAGTAAAACTGCCCATCTCAACAACTTTGACGTACACGGACATGTTCGTAAGTTTATCCATCCAACGCTACCTGTCGATCTGATTCCAGGCGTTCGATGCTACACGCTCCGGCCTGTCCTCGATATTACCTCCCCGCACAACAATGATTCCCTCCTGGCCGGCTAAATCAAACCGCTCGTACTCCATAGACTCGGTTGCACAGGGCGCCTGAACTACCCACGCAGTTCCCCAGGCACTACCCCTGGTACTTCAGGCGCCGAGCTTTGTACGAACTTTTGATAAACCAACCGAAGGGCAACCCCATGAACACGTCTTACGACCCGCTTTATCTTTTTATCGGTGGTGAATGGATCAGTGCCGAGGGCCGCGCAACCGCCGCTGTCGTTAACCCCGCAACCGCACTTGAGATAGGCCGCGTGCCACTCGCCACCGCAGGCGACCTTGATCACGCACTCGCAGTGGCTCAAGTGAGCTTTGAACAATGGCGCCAGACTGTCCCTGACCAGCGCGCAAAAATTCTCAAGCGCGCTGCCGATCTCATCCTCGAACGGGCGCCACACATTGCCGAACAAATGACGCTTGAAGAAGGCAAACCGCTTGGAGAAAGCCTGGATGAAGTAACGCGTGCAGCTGAATACTTCGAGTGGTTTGCCGAAAGCGCACGCCGTATCGATGGCCGTGTAGTCCCGGCCAACCGCCCCGGTGTGCTGCAAATGGTCAAACGTCAAGCCATCGGCCCAGTGGCTGCGTTCACGCCCTGGAATTTCCCGGCCATTACCCCAGCTCGCAAACTCTCGGCGGCACTGGCCGCCGGTTGCAGTGTCATTCTCAAACCCGGGGAAGAAAGCCCCTCCACAGCGCTGGCCCTGGCGCGGGCACTCGACGATGCAGGGTTGCCCAAAGGCGTGTTGCAGGTGGTTTTCGGCGTACCGGATCAAGTGTCCAGCCACCTGATCGCGTCCCCCATCATCCGCAAGGTGACCTTTACGGGTTCGGTACCTATCGGTCGCCTGCTTTCAGCCCGCGCGGCCGAGGGCGTCAAACCCATCACCCTTGAATTGGGAGGCCATGGGCCGGTGTTGGTATTTGATGACGCAGACATCGAAAAAGCAGCCGTCGAAGGTGTTGCCAATCGGTTTCGCGGGACGGGCCAGGTCTGCATCTCGTCAACGCGGTTTCTTGTTCAGCGTGGCGCCTATCAACGATTTGTAGATCATTTTGTGAGGGCCACACTCGCGCTGAAAATAGGCGATGGCCGCACGCCTGGCACCCAGGTCGGGCCGCTCGCCAATCCAAGGCAGCTCGCCAAGATGCAAGAGCTGGTGGCTGATGCCGTCGCCAAAGGTGCAAGGGTGTTGGCCGGTGGTAAGCGCCTGAAATGCAGCGGCTACTTTTTTGAGCCGACGGTGTTGGCGGATGTGCCGATGAACGCCCGAGTCATGCATGAAGAACCCTTCGGGCCCATCGCCGTGCTGATGCCATTCGATCATTTGCCGGATGGCTTGAAGGAGGCTAATCGCCTGCCCTACGGGCTGTCAGCCTATGCATTCACTGCTAGCGCTCGAACGGCCATTGACGTTGCTGACGGGTTAGAGGCCGGGATGATCGGTATCAACCAATACCGCATCGTCGCCACCGAACTCCCCTTCGGCGGCGTGAAAGAAAGCGGCCATGGTTCGGAAGGTGGCATTGAAGGCATCGAACACTACCTCACCAATAAATTCATCAGCCAGGCTTAAGGAGGCATCATCATGTCCACTCTCAATTTCAGCAGCCCTCGTGAAGCGGCTCGGGCGTTTACACCGAAGCTGTCGCAGTTCGTTGATTCGACGCTGTACCCGCAAATCTGGAGTGATCCAACATTGTCCCCACGCGACCGTAGCCTGATCACAGTGGCCGCGTTGATTGCCGACGGTCACTCTGAAGAGCTGCCTGCGCATCTGCGGCGGGCGGTCAGCAATGGGCTGACCCATGAAGAAATTGCCGCCGCGATCACTCATCTGGCGTTCTACGTAGGCTTCCCAGGCGCCATCACCGCGTCTGCCATCGCCAATGCCACGTTTAGCGAACCGGAGAAAAACTGATCATGAAAGCCATCAATATTAGAGAATTCGGCGCGGCGGACGTACTCGAGCTAGCAGATGTTGCCGATCCCGAAGTGCGCCCGACTGACCTGCTGGTACGGGTTTATGCCGCGGGTGTGAACCGAGCAGATCTGACCCACCGAACCGGCGGCTACGGTCAGCCTAATTTTGGTGATTCACTGATCATGGGGTTGGAGATCGCCGGCGAGGTCATTGGCAAAGGTGATAGGGTCGAGGGTTTTGAGATTGGTGATCGAGTGATGGGCGTCGTCGGAGGTGGGGCCTATGCCGAGCTTGCACGCATCGACTACCGCATGGCCATGCCTGTCCCCGCGCAGTTGGACTATGTGCATGCAGCGGCAATTCCCGAAGTCTTCGTCACCGCCCATGAAGCAATGATGCATCTGGCTCGGCTCAAGGCCGGCGACTCGGTATTAATCCATGCGGCCGCGGGAGGTGTGGGTTCTGCTGCCGTCCAGTTGGCATACGCCACCGGCGCCACGGTGTACGCGACCACCGACGCCAGCAAGCTGGCGCGTGTCGAGCATTTAGGCGCCGATATCGCCATTGACTACAAGACCCAGGATTTTGCCGAAGTCATCGCAGACAAAACCAAGGGTACAGGTGTGGATATCGTCATCGATTTCGTTGGCGAGCCCTACTTTGCCCGCAATATCGCCTGCCTGGCCAAGGGAGGCCGGCTTATTCAGGTCGGCATCCTGGGCGGAGGCGGTAAGGTGAACGTAGAGCTGGAGCATATCCTTTACCGTCACTTGCAGATCATCGGTACTGTCATGAAGTCCCGCACACAGCCAGAGAAGCACGGCATGATCAAGCGCTTCCGCGAGCATTGGCTTGATCGGTTTGAAGGCGCCGGAAGTCTGGAGCCGGTGGTTGACAGCACGTTCCCGCTTTCACGAGCTGCCGATGCCCATCGCCGAATGGAATCGTCCGAAAACGTTGGGAAAATCATTTTAACGATGCAGCCTGAGGATATTGTTTGAGTTCGGCTGTAGATTGCCAATACACCGACAAGGTGCTCTTTGTGTGCACCTTGGCGTCCTGCGTGAGACGTCTTATTGTTCATTTGGCTAACCGGATCAAAGATGCAACGCGGGCTTGGACTGGCGGATGCCATGGGCGGAGGGGACGCGAACACGCAGCGCAATCAGCAACGCGGCCAGCAGCATCAGCACGGCCGCGGCGACGAATACGCCTGCACTGCCACCGAGGCTGAATACCGCACCGCCTGCGGCGGCGCCCGTTGCGATGGCGGACTGCACCGAGGCCACCACCATGCCCCCGGCGCTTTCCGCCTGGTCAGGCACCGCGCTGGCGACCCAGTTCGACCATGCCACCGGCACGCCACCAAAGGCCAGGCCCCAGATCGCCAGCAGGACCGCCTGCCCCGGCACCGAGGCCGGCAACAGCACCAACGCCAGTGCGGCGACGCCGACCAGTGCGGGCATCAACACCAGTGTGGCCAGCGGGTGGCGCTCCAGCAGCCTCCCGGCCAACAGCGTGCCGACGAAGTTTGCGACACCGAACCCCAGCAGCATCAGTGACAGCCCTTGGGCGCCGATACCCGTAGTCCCCTCGAGGAAGGGCCGAACATAGGTGAACATCGCGAAGTGCCCGCTGTGCACCAGCACACAACCGAACATGCCCATGGCGATGCCCGGGCGCAGCAACACCTCAAGTACCGTACGCAGGCGTGCCGGCCGGCGCGGCGCAAGGCGCGGCAGCGTGAACGCCTGGAAAGCCAGGGTCGCCATGCCTACCGCTGCCGCCGCAAAGAACGCGCTGCGCCAGCCATAGAGCCCACCCAAGTAGCTGCCCAGCGGTACCGCAACGACCGTGCCGATGGCGATGCCGCTGAAAATGATCGACAGCGCCCGGGGCAACAAGGCACTCGGTACCAGGCGCATCGCTACCGCCGCCGCCATGCTCCAGAACCCGCCAAGGGCAATGCCCAGCAAGATGCGCATCAACAACAGCACCGCGAAGCTGGAGGAAACGGCGACCAACAGATTGGAGGCAACCATCAACGTGGAAAAACCCAGCAACACCCACCGTCGGTCGATGCCACGGGTCAGGCCTGGTACCAACAAGCCGGCGAACAGCGCCACCACGGCCGTCACAGTGACTGCCTGGCCAGCCAGCGCTTCGGACACGCCCAGGTCAGTCGCCATCAGCGTCAACAAACTGGCTGGAAGGTACTCAGCGGTCAGTAATCCGAACACCCCCATGGCCAGGGAAAATACTGCCATCCACGCGGGGGTTGCAGGTTCTAGGTCCGAGTCGACGCCGTACGGGCTATCGGAAACGGTATTACACACACAGTCAGTCATTGCACGGATCTCCCAATCTTCATTGCGAGCCGCAGTCTAGGCGCGGGAATCCGGATGATCTATGATCTTAAGTCTCTACTTTTTGATCAAAACACCTGAACGATGCCTACAGATCAGTTTGCGCTTTCCTCAGATCTCATCAACGAGCTGTTACGCGGCATGCGCCTGCGTGGGGTCGAATACCGGCGTATCCAAACGGGCCCGACCTTTGGTTTGGGCTTCGCGGAAAAACCCGGGCACGCCTGGTTCCATTTCATGGCCGTCGGCACTGCAGTGTTGAAAATGGAGGACGGCACCACTTACGCGCTGTCTGCCGGCAACGCCGTGTTTATTTCCCATGGCGCGGCCCATCAACTGTTTTCCCATACGGACGTGCCGGTTCAAGACATCGACCGTTTAGACGGCGCCCCTCTGGGCGACACCGTCAGCGCGTTGGATACCGGGACCGATGGCAGCCCCACCCCAAGCACTATCGTGTTCAGTGGCTGCATGGAGTTTGAACTGGGCAGCATCCATGGGCTTGGTCGGCTGATGCCGGGCCTGATGCTGATTGATGCCGGTGGCCAGCGTTACCCCGGACTGGTGCCGATCCTGACCACCATGGAACGCGAGGTCAGCGCCGCCCGTGTCGGCTTCGCCGGTATCCTCGCGCGGCTGGCCGACGTGGTGGCGGCCATGGTCGTTCGCGGCTGGGCGGAGTGCGCCTGCGGCAACGCCTCTGGGCTGGTCGCCGCCTTGCGCGATCCACGCCTGGCCGGTGCGCTGCTTGCGCTCCACCAACAACCGGGTCGCGAATGGACCGTTGCGCAGTTGGCCGAGCACTGTAATACCTCGCGCTCGGTGTTCGCCGAGCGCTTTCAAGTGACTATCGGCATGACCCCGCTGCGCTATGTCACCGAACTGCGAATGCGCCTTGCAAGCCAGTGGCTGACCCTCGAAAGGCTGCCGATTGAAGAGGTGGCGCAGCGCTTGGGCTATACCTCCCAGGCCGCCTTCAGTCGTGCATTCAAGCGCATTACGGGGCAGACACCGGGATTGAGTCGCAAGGTCAGGCAGCCCGCGCTGACTTGAACCGAGCGTAAGCAGCCGATGATCCGTGGCGCCGGCTCATTTACCACCCGTCACGTCGAGGAATGTACCGGTAACGAAGGATGCCTCCGCGCTCGCCAGCCATAGAATCGCGCGCGCCACCTCCTCGGGCTGACCACCGCGCCCCATGGGGATCGAATCCTTGACCCGGTCGACCCGCCCCGGCTCACCGCCACTGGCGTGCATGTCGGTATAGATATGCCCGGGGCGAATACAGTTGACGCGTATGCCTTCGCGCGCCACCTCCTTTGCAAACCCAATGGTGAACGTCTCCAACGCGCCCTTTGACGCCGCATAGTCGACGTACTCATTGGGGCTGCCGAGGCGCGCCGAGGCCGAAGAGACATTGATCACCACACCGCCCGGGCCGTTGTGGCGGTAAGCCATGCGTTTCACCGCCTGCTGGGCACAGAGTATTGGCCCAATGGCATTGACCGCAAAGATGCGCTGCATCCGCTCCACGCCAAGGTCTTCCAGGCGAGACTGAGGCCCCAGCATCCCGGCGTTATTGACCAGCACGTCGATACGTCCGAACCTGCGGTCGATGGCCGCGAACAAATCGGCCACCTGTTGGGGGTCCGCACTGTCGGCCCGCATCGCCAACGCCCGGCGCCCCAACGCTTCTACATCCGCAGCCACGGCCAGCGCTGCGGATTCGTTGGCAACGTAGCTGATAGCCACGTCGTAACCCCTTTCAGCGGCCAACCGGGCGGTGGCGGCCCCCACTCCACGACTGCCACCCGTGATTAGAATCAGCGGTGCCTGCGAGACATTGACCATTGAACATAGCTCCTGAGCTGTTGGCTGTATCAGCCGATGATAAGAGTACCGCCGGCGATCACCACGCACGCCAGTATCCGGCGTGCAGTGAGCGTCTCGCCGAGAAACGCATAGCCGATCAACGCCGCGAACAGCACGCTGGTTTCGCGCAGTGCCGATACCGCGCCCAGGGGCGCTTCGTTCATGGCGTAGATGATCATTCCATACGCGAGCAATGAGACCAGGCCGCCGACCAGCGCGGTCACTGTTCCGGGCCGGACGCAGAACAAGCTGCGGCTGTCGCGCAGGCCGATGTAGACCACCGGCATCAGCACGCCCCACAGGGCGCACATCCATACCGTGTAGGCAAGCGGCGCACCGGAGAGCCTCGCACCGATGCCGTCGACCACGCTGTAGGCCGCGATAAAGCCGCCCGTTCCCAGCGCATAGGGCAAGCTGGGAACCGACAGACTGCGCCCTCTGAAGGCCAACGAAATAATCCCGCCCGACACCAGCGCAATACCGACGAGCTCGCCAGGGGTGATGCTCTCTCCGGCGAACACGGCGGCACCGAAGGTGATCAGCACCGGCGACGATCCACGTGAGATCGGATAGACCTGCCCCAGATCGCCGACCCGGTAACTGCGCACCAGAAACAGGTTGTAGCCCACATGCAGCAACCCCGAGACCACCGCGTAGCCCCAGCTTTCAATCGCCGGGGGCGCCATGAATGTCGCAGCAACCACACTGGTAATGGCGATGGCGACGCACATCACCGTCATCGACCACAGCCGATCGGCGCCGCTACGCAGCAGCGCGTTCCAACTGGCATGCAGGAGCGCGGCGAACAGCACAAGGAACACGAGATGAATAGGCATGCGCCACTTTAGGCAATGCGGCGCCGGGGCTAAAGCGAAGTCTCCTCATTGGGCCATGAGCAAATACTCATAATTTGAGGGTCTATGCCTGTACTTTCAGCGCCTCGCTGACCAGCCATTGGCGAAAGCTGGCGATGTGCGGCTGCGATTCGATGCCCTTGGGGCAGACGAAGTAGTAAGCCAGCGGCGATGGCAACGGTATGTCGAACAGCCGTACCAAACGGCCGTCGCTGATTTCATTCTCGACATGCCCGCTGCGCACCAATGCAACGCCCTGGCCGAGCAAGGCGGCCTCGACCGTCATGTTGGTATCGCCAAACCTGACGCTCTCCTTGAGCGGCAAATAGGCCAGGCCGACGGTTTGAAACCACGCCTCCCACTTTGGCACCAGCTCGGCGCCATCGCGCGTCAGCAGCGGGAAGTGCAACAAGTCTGCGGGGCTCTGCGGCGTCCCCACCCGTCGCAGCAGTTCGGGGCTGGCCACAGGAAATACCTGCTCCCCAAACAGGAACTCCGAATGCAGACCTGGGTAATTGCCCTTGCCGAGCCTGATCGCAACATCCGCCTGGCCGTGCGAGAAATGGATAATTTTATCCGTGGTGTCCAGCGACACCAACAGCTCGGGGTGCTGACGAGCCAGGCGTGGCAAGCGTGGCAGCAACCATTTGAGCGCGAAGGAATAGGTGGTGCTGACGCTGAGCCGCACCCTGCCCTTTTGCTCGCGCAAGTCACCCAACGTCGCCTCCAGACTGATGAAAAACTCCCGCACGATGGGCGCCAGCGTAGCCCCCGCTGCCGTGAGGCGTAACGCCTTGCCACGCTCAAACAACGGCACGCCCCAAAGCGCCTCCAGGTGCTTGAGCTGGTGACTGACCGCGCTTTGAGTCACATGCAACTCCTGTGCAGCGGCTGTAAACGTCGGGTGGCGGGTCGCAACTTCAAAAGCGCGCAAGGTCGCGGTGGGCGGCAGATCTCTCATAGGGGCGGTATCCAGCGAGTTTTCGCAAAAGCACGTGTATGAACGTTAGCTCATGCAGCGGCGAAGTTCACTGTAAACGTCGCCTCGCTGGCGGGACAGTAGCTCAGTAGCGGTTGATAACCCACTAGCATCCAGGGTATTCGTTCGCTTGCCCTACTCCGCCCCCAACCCTCACCATCGTGGGCTCGCTGCTAGGCGTTTGGGAGTTGACCATGCGTCCTGATATGCTGAACAAAACTCTCCTCTTGCTGCGGGCTATTTATGTGTAAAGCTGACAGCAGAGAAGACGGGATTCTAGAGTTCATATTTTGATGCATCACGTTCCTGTCCATGTTAGCGGGGTGAGATACTTGCGCCAGGCTATCGAAGTTTTTTTCGTTGCAACTGATAATCCAAGCACCGTCAATGTGCGCGTACGCTGAGTTATCGAAATAGCTTGTGGTGAGGATTGTGCTGTTTTCCTTGGTGACCTGAAAGTCGATATCCACGATTTTTGGTGAGATTTTTTTCTGCTCGTCAATATCTATATAGATCGTCGCCTGCCGGATGAAAAGATTTTTTAAATAGGCATAGTCAATAAGTTCATTTCCCTGAATAAATCCAACATTAATACAGATGATATTTATATCGTCGGACTGGGTGGTTTCATTGTTGAGGTAAGCCTCATACTTTCCTGCTTTTTCTTTAAGCGCCGACGTTATTCTTGCATGCAAGCTGTCCATTTCGGGGGTGTAGGCGTCTACTGAGCTTCCTGGCGCGGGGTCTTCCGGTCGGCGAGGAAAGAAGTATTGGGCGTACTGAGTTTTTTTCTGTACCACCTGAACAGGTGTTATCACTTCAATATTTATTCTTTTACTTTCAAAGCTAAACGTAATATCAGGACCTTTTTTCTCGCTGGAAATACCCTTGATACGCCGGGTGCAATATTTAAGAACAACCAGCTCCGACAGCCGCTGCATGGTCTTGTCCGCGTCACTCATTTGCGAGATAAAGTTTTCATCCAGCAGTTTATTTTCATGCATTTCATTATAAAGATTTGAATAGAATTCAATAATATTCTGGTCGCACGTGTAATACGCTTCAACAGCACGTGCAAAATGCGAAGCACCGGCCATACTATGTTCCTTCCTTTGACTTGAAGTGGATCGTTACGAGCGTCACTGAATCTGTCGCGGCCCGTCTGGTTTTTACAGGCCGCCCCTGACAGGCAACTGCTTAGGCGTCGTAGTGCGTCTCAAGGAGTGAGAGCATCACTTGCGCATGTTCATTAATCTGATGCTGCCCCCAGTCGTCGCCTTTGCCCAGTACATGAAACATATGAGCCAGTTTCAACGAGTCGTACTTGGGTTTGGTGCGAAATGCTGCTTGTTTTTTGATGACCGCCAGGTTGCTATAGGAGGAGTTCTCACCCGGGCTGAGCAATACCAAATTACCAAATCCGTGGAGTAGATCGTCTGATAATGTCCTGCCGAACTCTTCATTTTGAGGGTGCACATGTTCGACTGAATTCTTCGAAGTAATCCTGTATAGCTGCAGCTTGTCAGGATCCAACCAGTTGGACGTGCGACGTTCACGCCAAAGAATGTATTCCAGTTTCTGGAACCAGTAGTGTTCAAAGCTGGTGCCGTGAGATTCCTTGAGGTAAGCGATTTTCGCGGCGATGGGTTCAGGTTCAGCGTTGTCACTGTACAAGAGCCGATAACTCGCCTCCTTCTGCGTCATTGCCGTAAGCGAGAGTTGGTTATCGATATGTTCGAGCAGCGCCAGCACCTCATGCTCCGCCATGCCTGGCGAATTGACCAGCCTGCCAAGAAAGGGCGTTAACCAATACTGGGCACTGCGCTCGCCAGTAAGGTAGCGCATGCTCTGTAGCTGGCTAAGATCGCCAGTCTCCTGAGTGATGGAGCGCCAATCAGGGCCATTGCCTTTGCTTCGATTGTTGATGGAACTCAAGCGCAGGGTTCGTTCATCCTCCTCGCCCAGGCGCACCCACTTGACGACCCAGCGGTCGAACTGAAACCTTACGTTCCAGAGGCATTCCATAAACCCTTTGGCTTGCGCTGCAGTAGCGTTTTCGGCGAACTGGAAGAAACAATCATTGAGGTTGCTGTCGTTGAGCCGCGAGCCGATGTCACGCCAGTTCTGAGCGAATCGGTAGATTCGAAAAGCATGCATGAGCAGCAAACCGAAGCTTGCGATCGACTGATAACGCGCCTCATCTTTCTCCCCAAGCGCCTCAATCGTGGCGTCGTCAGTCACTCTCATTGACATTATTTCGCTGATCGTGCGGCCTTTCGCGTAACCGGCTGCGGGGCGATCCAGGGAAAAGTGCTCGAAGGAGTGATCTGTGAGGTCGTTGAATTTCAAGCCACCCCAATGGGCACCCGCGAAGACATCACGCAGGTTCTTCTCGAAGTAATTCCCCATATCTTCGCATGCCTGCCAAATGCCTTCATACGTGGCACGGTTCTGCTTGATACATTTCATCAGGCGGGCTTTGAGGATATCGGTCTGTTCAAGCTGCACGCCACTGGTGTTCAGCGTCGCAAACAGTTTGTTCAGGTCCATGCCCATGGGCATGACATTGTTGACCCAGGTGACCTGGTTGAACAAATAGTCAGCAACCCGTTCAAGGGCTTGATCCCCACCTTTTGCCTGCAATCTCTTCAGCCTGTCGCATGCGACCTTTCGAGCACCAATCAAGTGTATGAGATAGGGATTCGAAGCCTCCTTTTCGTCCGAATGTGTGTCCGCCGTCAATCCTGCCCACGCGCTCAACCGTGACTGAACCTCTTCACGAATATTGAAAGTGAGTCTCGGCGCATTGCCCAAGACCACAAGCGATCGCAGTAGCGATGAGGGCATCAGCGCACAGAACGCTAGCGCCAACACCATCAATGTCGTCATGCGTTGCTGGCCGTCGATAATTTCATAGGTCATGAATGCATCAGAGGTCGGCGAAGTGACTTCGCTGGTCAGCACCGTGCCTATGAAGTAATGCGCCTGCGCGGGTTGACCGTTCGCATCGAGTTCGCTCGCCAGGATGATCTGTTCCAACAGTACCTCCACATCCTCGCTGGGCCATACATAGGGGCGCTGGTAACAAGGAATGGTCAGCGCTATACCTTGCTGGCAAAGCGTGGCGGCAGTCTGCACATTTGACTGGACTTGAGCATTCATCATTTGCCTCCTTGGCGGGCAATGTCAGCGAGGCTGATTCGTTCGATGGCATCACATAACGCCACATCGTATCCAGAGGCTACCTGGGCGATATCCGGCCAGGCCAAGCCCAAGTGAAACGTTGCAGACACCGATTCTACGAAGCGCTTCTTGATGCTGTGCCTATCAAGCCCTTCCCGGGTGGTGGTGTAGGTGTAGGTCCGTAAGTACCCCAGCAGTTCCTCGTGGGTATGGCTGCTGGTAATCCAGTCCATCAGTGGATTCTCCCTGATGTGCGCCTGGACGCCATCTTCCCTCACGCTGACTTCTTTGATCAGGCGCAGCGAAAAAACCATACGGAATATCCACAGGCTCGCTTCGAGCAGTCGGGCAGTACCGAATTGGCTGGCGTACATCAGCAAAGCGCAATCGTATGCACGGCTCAGGAACACACTGCCGCACGCATCTTGGGACAACCGTTTGTAGTAGTAGCCAAACGAGTGTTTGGGCGGCGCGTTACCCACGTCGAGCAAATCCAGGCGCAGGCCGTGGAAGTATTCGATGTAGCGCATGGCATTAACCCCGACACCCAGAGGCTGGCGCATGGCATACCCGGTCTGGAAGGTGTGCGCTTCCTTGCCTCCGACATCGCGATACACCCGTAAGGTCCGATAGGCAATATCGCCCGTATTTGCCAGCGTTCGCTCGGCGAGTTCTGTGACGATTTGCTTGCGCTCGAGTAGCGGGTCGCGATCACTGGCAACGTTTCGCCAGCGCAGGCTTTGCCAATGCCGGGCCTTCATGATGGTGGCGACAAGGGGTTTGAGATCCCCAAGGCGCTCCCAGGTCCGGGCGAAATCATTCTGCGCATCAGTAGCAACGCTGCGTAGATGATAAGCCTTGATGATATCCGCGCCGCTCAAACGCACACCGGAAGTGTTCTGAGTTTCGAAGAAGCGGTACGCATCATCTTCTCGCTGCGTGACGACCAGCGTAACGTTAATGCGCGTGAAATCTATTTGCGGAAGCTTTTGCTGCTCCAGCCATCGAAGATTGAGCTGGATGCGCCGATAACTTTCTGGGGAGTTGAATTTCAACTCAGGCGCGCCTCTGTCCCCCTTCTGAAGACAATGAAGCAACGCCAGGCTGGTAATGCGCTGCTGGCCATCGATGATATTCAGCAATCCTCGCTGGCGCGCGTTACCACCTTGCTGGTGCAGGATGATACTGCCAAGGTAGAAGTCGTGGACCGGTGCATCCGTGCTGAAGAAGGCGCGCAAATCATCGAGCAACTGCGTTAGTTGCTCTTCTCCCCACCGATACGGCCGTTGGTATTCCGGTAAATGCAGGTTGCCAAAAATAACGCCGCCGTCGCTGGACGGAATGCGTTTTGCGCTGAATACGTTATCGAGGCTCGTGGAGGCAACGGCGATGCCCTCCACGGCTTGCGGCAGATGCAAGGCAAATGCATGTGCGCTCACGGCTTGGCTCATATGACTGTCCTTGTAATGTGCTCTACGACCTGCTGATCGAAGATGCCGAGGTCGTCCCTGAACGATAGAAACCGGCAGGATGGCATAATGCCACAATCCTGAGCCGCAAAGTTCAAAATGGCGCAGTTACGCCTGCGGCCAAGAGCAGGATCAACGCCCTGACACCTACTCCTTCGCCCTCAGCACAACAATCCCCGGCGTATTGGCCACATACGCCAGAAACGGCGAATCCATCACCTTCTGGCTGCCTGAATGCGAAGACGCATTGCGCAGTACGGGGCCTTTGTTCGTCATGATAAAGAACCCCACATGGGTCACATCCAGCCCGGCCAAGGGCGTATAGATGCCAATAAAATCGCCCTCGTGCAGGCGACTGATGACCTGCTTATCGATAAAACCAGCAGGAATGTAGGTCACCGTACGCTGGACCACCGGCAGGCCAGGCAGGTAGGCGCTGCCGTCGGCTTTTTGGTTGAGGCGTTTTTCGCGGCGAACGGCATGGGCGCTTAGCTGCGCGGTGATGTCTTGCGCCGGTTTATACCTGCCGCTGTAGGCCCAATCGGTGTAGAAGTGCTTACGGCTGAGAAAATCGAGATCGCCATCAACATAACGCGTGCGCAACAGGTTTTTCATAAAGTCGGGTTGTGCTGCTGACTGTCGCAGGGCCTCGACGTAATCCAGGTAGGTAAAGCAATCCAGGCCTCGAAAATCGACCACCAGTTGTTCGGGAGTGCCCAGTGAGCCCTGTAACTTGTTGGCAACATAGGGCGTGCCTAAAAAGGCCTTCGAGATGAGGCCGATCTGTTGGCCTGCGGGAAGCGACCGGTAGTTTGGACGTTCTTGGAGAATCGCATTGAGCTTCTCAACGGTGTAAGGATCCAGCGGTGCATCGGACGTCAGCGGCGCATTTGGCTGACGTTCGAACGCATGGCTTCCAGTGGTTGCGCCCGACGAACCACAACCGGCCAACAGCATCGACATCAGGATAAAAACATAGGGTGTGCGCATCTGACTCTTCACTTATCCAAGGGGCATCCGATCATACCGGCCAGCGCCGGTCAGCCGTGGCCGGCGCTCAAGCGCTCCCACAAAAAGCCGTAGACCAGCGCTTTCATGTACGCACTCTGGGCATTATCCGCCGCGCCGCCGTGGCCGCCTTCGATGTTTTCGTAGTACGTCACGTCCTGGCCGGCATCGATCATCCTGGCCGCAAGCTTACGGGCATGGGCCGGGTGTACGCGGTCATCACGGGTCGAGGTGGTGAACAGCACCGGCGGGTAGGTCTTGGCCGGGTCGAACAGGTGGTAGGGTGAAAACGTCTGGATGTAGGCCCATTCTTCGGGCACGTCCGGGTTGCCGTACTCTTCCATCCACGAGGCGCCTGCCAGCAAATGGTGATAGCGCTGCATGTCGAGCAACGGCACCTGGATGACCACGGCTGCGAACAGCTCGGGGTATTGGGTGAGCATGTTGCCGGTCAACAGGCCGCCATTGCTGGCACCTTGCACGGCCAGGTGCCGGGGCGAGGTGAGGTTGCGGTTGATCAGGTCTTGCGCCACGGCGGCAAAATCCTCATAGGCGCGCGCACGCTTGTGCTTGAGCGCCGCCTGATGCCAACGCGGGCCGTATTCGCCGCCGCCACGAATATTCGCCACGGCATACACGCCGCCTTTGGACAGCCAGGCGCGACCCAGCCCGCCGGAGTATTCCGGGCACAGCGAGACTTCAAAGCCGCCATAACCGTAGAGCAAGGTCGGCGCGTTGGCGTTGTACTGCAAGCCCTGTTCGTGCACCAGGAAATACGGCACGCGGGTGCCATCCTTGGACACGGCAAAATGCTGTTCAACCACATGCCGGCTCGCATCGAAGAACGCCGGCATGGCCTTAAGCACTTCGGGTTGCGCACCAAGCTCGGCCAGTGACAGCGTGACCGGCGTGAGAAAACCTCGGGTGACCAGCCACACCGCGTCGCTGTCATCGCTGTCGACGGCGCTCACATCCACGGTCGCCATCAGCGGTGCGCCGACGAGTGCGCTGCGTGCCCAGCCTTGCGGGCCGGGCGTCAGCACGCTGAGGCGGTTTCTGACGTCCTCCAGCACGTTGAGCACCAAGTGGTTGCGGGTCCAGTCCATGCCGGCCAGCGAGGTGCTGTCCGATGGCACGAACAACAGGTCGAAATCCCGCGCGCCGTCCATGAAACGTGCAAAGTTGATCGCCAGCAACGAGCCGGCTACATAGCCATCCCCCACCGCCCAATCATCACGCAATTGCAGGAGCAACCAGTCTTTGTGCACCGACTTGTCGGCCGAGTTCGGCGCATCGATTTTGCTCAGCGTGCCATCCCGGGCGCGCAGGTACAGTTCGTTGTTGTAGAACGCCAGGGTGCGGCTGACGAAATCACGCTCGTAACCCGGTGTGCTGTCGTGCATCGCCGCGATATACATATCGTCGTGCCGGCCTTCGTAGACGATCGTCGCGGCACTCAAGGGTGTACCGCGCTGCCATTGCTTGACGATGCGCGGGTAACCCGAGCGGGTCATGCTGTCTGCACCGAAGTCGGTAAACACATACACGTTGTCGTGGTCGATCCAACCCAGCCCGCCCTTGGATTCGGGCAACTCGAAGCCGTCTTTGACCCAGGCTTTTTCGACCAGATCAAATTCGCGCGTGACACTCGCGTCCGCGCCGCCACGGGACAATGCGACCAATGCGCGTTGATAGCCAGGGTGCAGACAGTCGGCGCCGTGCCAGACCCAATTTTCACCTTCCAGGGCATTCAATGCGTCGATATCCAGCACGGTTTCCCAGGCTGGTTGCGCCTTGCGATATTCCGCCAGCGTGGTCCGCCGCCACAGGCCGCGAGGGTGCACGGCGTCGACCCAGAAGTTGTAATAGTGGGCGCCGATTTTTTCCACGTAGGGGATATTGCTGTCCGAGTCGAGCACCGCCAGCAGGTCGGCCTGCATGGCCTTGAAGGACGCGGATTCGGCGAGTCGGGCGTGGGTCTTGAGGTTTTGCGCGCGCACCCAGTCCTGCGCTTGTGGGCTGTCGACGTCTTCCAGCCAAAGGTAAGGATCGTCGCCCGTGGAAGTCGGTGTCGGGAGGTTTGGCATGGTCGAATCCTGTCAAAAATCGGTGCGGAAAACCAATGAGTGTCACTCAGCCACGCCCAACCCTGCAACCAGCACCTCCACCACCGCGCGCACCTTGGGCAGCGCGTAGCGGTTTTTGACCCAGGCCACGCTGATACCCATGCCGACACTGGCCAAGTGCGGCAAGACTTGCACCAGCGACCCGTCCTGCAAGTGTTGCTCCACCAGCCAGGACGGCAGTTGCGCGATACCGCAGCCGGCCAGCGCGGCCATCTTGAGCCCGTCGCCATGGCCGATCACCAGTTGCGGCTGTGTGTTTATGTGCAGCGCCACGCCTTGTTCGCCAGCATGCCGCCAGGGGCTGACGCGACCATCGACCCAGCCGTAGGCCATGCACTGATGCTGCTCGAGGTCACGATCGGACTGCGGCATGCCGTGGCGGGCGAGATACGCGGGGGATGCACACAGCACATGCCACTCGCGCGTGAGTAAACGGTGCTCTACCGCCTCCGGCCAGGCCGGGACGTCGCCGATGCGCACGACGATATCCACGCCTTCCTTAAGCGGATCGACAAAGCCATCGGAGAAGGAAATGTGCGGGGCCAGCAATGGATGAGAGTTCAACCACGGCAGCAGGATCGGCAGCACCTGCGCCTGGCCAAAGGCGCCGGGCAGGTCGATGCGCACACGCCCGCGCAGTTCGGTGTTTTCAGCTTGCAGTGCCCATTCGGCTTCTTCCAGGTCGGCTAATACGCCGGTGCAGGTGCGCAGGTAAGCCACGCCGGCATCGGTCAGCGACAACCGGCGCGTGGTGCGGTGGAACAGTCGGGCACCCAGACGGGCTTCCAGGCGCGCAATGCTTTTACTCACGGCCGAAGCGGTCAGGTTCATTTTCCCGGCGGTCGCCGTAAAGCTGCCGTACTGCGCGACACAGACGAATACATCAATGCCCTTCAGGCGCTCTGAAGAAAACATGCACAGCCCTTATTCATGAATTGAGTTCCTGTACCTGGATAAAAACCATCCTAAATCAGAACTCGGTTCAAAGGTAAGCTGCGTCCACTCTGATAAATGGACCCCGAGGCTCGAATGCTGGCCACGCTGAAACACTACCCCGCCACCCTCAAACTGCTATTGGGTGCCTCGCTGATACTGACACTCGCCCGCGCAATCACCCTGCCCTACCTGGTCATTTACTTATCAGGCCACTTTGGCTTGAGCATCGCCGATATCGGCCTGGTGATCGGCTGCACACTGATCATCGGCTCGCTGCTGAGCCTGTATGGGGGCTTTCTGGTGGACCGGATGAGCAGTTATCGGCTTATCCTGACTTTCTGCGGCGTGTTCACCCTAGGCTTTCTCGGCGCCGCTATCGCGCCTGCGCTCTGGCTGTTCTACCTGTGCCTGGTGGCGGTGAACCTGGCGTATGCGGTGGTCGATATCGCGGTAAAAGCCGCCTTTGGCAGCCTGCTTCCCGTCGAACAGCGCAGTGAAGCATTTTCGATCAAATACACGCTGACCAATATCGGTTATGCCGTCGGGCCGTTCCTTGGCGCGGGATTGGCCACCGTAGATTCGAGCCTGCCGTTTCTAATGTCAGCCGGGCTTGGCGCCGGATTCTGGTTGGTCTACTGCGTATGGGGCGACAAGCGTTTGCAAACGGCCCAGGCAAACCAGCCAGCCGTAGCGTTCCTGGCCGTCGGCACACTGTTGCTGCGCGATTACCGCCTGGTGTGCTTTACCCTCGGCGGACTACTCAGTGCCGTGGTATTCGGCCAGTTCACGGCCTACCTCTCGCAATACCTGATCGTCACCACCACGCCTGAGGAGACCTACCGGATCATCAGCACGATTGTGGCCACCAATGCCCTGACGGTGATCAGCTTGCAATACAGCCTCGGCAAACGGATTTCCCCGCGTTACCTGAACCGATGGCTGGCCGCAGGGCTCAGCCTGTTCGTCGTCGGCCTGGGCGGGTTTGCGCTGTCGACCACGCTGCTGATGTGGGTGCTGTCCATGGTGATTTTCACCCTTGGGGAAATTATCGTGTTCCCGGCCGAATACATGTTCATCGACAACATCGCACCCAATCACCTGCGCGGCATGTATTACGCCGCGCAGAACCTGAGCAATGTCGGCGCGGCGTTGGGGCCGGCGTTGTGTGGGTGGGTGTTGGCGACGCAGCCGGCGTACAGCATGTTTTATATGTTGGTGGTTTTTGTCGTAGCGGGCGGGTTGATGTACTTTTTGGGCGGGTTGATTGGCAGTCAGCGTGGCAACCTGGCGCCACCGGCAGACGGTTAAGCCTGTTGCCGCACACGGACAGCAGCCTGTGATCCTCGTTCCTTGCAGGCCACGCAATACACTTTTGCCATCAAGCCCATTGATAGCTCCCTAACGAAACCGCCATTCTAGAGGGCTAATCTCTCGCTTATATCATTCCGAATGATAGTTACCTTTGCTTCATTCGATTCGTGACATAGCACCTCGCCGCGCATGATCCGCCCATCTCAAATACATTGGCGGATGCACCTCATGGAACAGTCACTCAAACACTTGCGCTTCCCCTTGGCGATTTTGGCCGTGGTGGTGATGAGCGCCTGCGGCAAGACCCCGGATCAAGCGGCCGCCATGCCCCCGGCGAAAATCAGTGTGGCCAAGGTGCTGGAACAACCGGTCAACGAGTGGGACGAGTTCACCGGTCGCCTGGAAGCCCCGGAAACCGTGCAGATTCGTCCGCGCGTGTCCGGCCAGATCGACCAGGTGGCCTTCACCGAAGGCGCCCTGGTGAAGAAAGGCGACCTGCTGTTCCAGATCGACCCGCGCCCGTTCCAGGCTGAGGTGCGCCGCCTCGAAGCCCAACTGGCACAAACCAAAGCCGCCGCCAGCCGTAGCGATAACGAAGCGCAACGCGGCGAGCGTCTGCGCCAGAGCAATGCGATCTCCGCCGAACTGGCCGACTCGCGCACCACCGCCGCCCAGGAAGCCCGCGCCGCTGTCGCCGGGATCCAGGCGCAGTTGGACCTGGCCAAGTTGAACCTGAGTTTTACCCGCGTAACGTCGCCGATCAGTGGCCGCGTCAGCCGTGCGGAAATCACCGCCGGCAACCTGGTGACCGCCGACACCACCGCGCTGACCAGCGTGGTCTCTACCGACAAGGTTTACGCCTACTTCGACGCCGACGAGCGCGTGTACCTCAAGTACACCGAGTTGGCCCGTGAAGGCCGCCGTGGCGCGACCACCCCTGTGTACCTGGGCCTGTCGAATGAAACCGGCAACCCGCACCTGGGCCAGATGAACTTCGTCGACAACCAGGTCAACCCGGCCACCGGCACCATCCGTGGTCGCGCCGTGTTCGATAACAGCAAGGGCGAATACACGCCTGGCCTGTACGCCCGCTTGAAGCTGGTCGGCAGCGGCACCTACTCCGCCGTGCTGATCAACGACGAAGCGGTTGGCACCGACCTTGGCAAGAAGTTCGTGCTGGTGATGGACGGCGACAAGCCGGCTTACCGCTCGGTGGAACTGGGGCCGAAGATCGAAGGCCTGCGCATTGTGCGCAGCGGTTTGACCAAGGACGACACCATCGTCGTGAAGGGCTTGCAGCGCATTCGCCCGGGTTCGCCGGTTGCACCGGAAACGATCCCGATGGCCAGCAAGGAAACCCTCGCCGCCTTGGCACAACAACGACAAGCGCTTGAAGCCAGCAACCTGGAGCAAGTGGCGCCGGATAAAGCCGCGCCCAAGCTCGCAGCCGTCGCGACTCCACGCGGTTAAGGGATACGACTCAAGATGAATTTTTCCAAGTTCTTCATTTCGCGGCCGATCTTCGCAGCGGTGCTGTCGCTGTTGATCTTGATCGCCGGTGCGATCTCGCTGTTCCAACTGCCGATCAGCGAATACCCGGAAGTGGTGCCGCCTACTGTGGTAGTACGTGCCAACTTCCCGGGCGCCAACCCCAAAGTCATCGGTGAAACCGTGGCCGCTCCGTTGGAGCAAGCCATCACCGGCGTCGAGAACATGCTGTACATGTCCTCGCAGTCGACCGCCGACGGCAAGCTGACCCTGACCATCACCTTCGCCCTGGGCACCGACCTGGACAACGCGCAGGTACAGGTGCAAAACCGTGTGACGCGGACTCAGCCGAAATTGCCTGAGGAAGTGACGCGCATCGGTATCACCGTGGACAAGGCTTCCCCTGACCTGACCATGGTGGTGCACATCACCTCCCCGGATCAGCGTTACAACATGCTCTACCTGTCCAACTACGCCATCCTCAATATCAAGGATGAACTGGCACGGCTGGGCGGCGTGGGCGATGTGCAGTTGTTCGGCATGGGCGATTACTCCCTGCGTGTATGGCTGGACCCGAACAAGACCGCCTCGCGCAACCTGACCGCCACCGATGTGGTCACGGCCATTCGTGAGCAGAACCGTCAGGTGGCGGCCGGTGCGCTGGGCGCGCAGCCTGCGCCTAACGACACCAGCTTCCAGCTGTCGGTCAATACTCAGGGCCGTTTGGTCACTGAGGAAGAGTTCGAAAATATCGTCATTCGTGCTGGCGCTAACGGCGAAATCACGCGCCTGAAGGACATCGCACGGGTGGAGTTGGGTTCCAGTCAATACGCCCTGCGCTCGTTGATCGATAACCAGCCGGCCGTGGCGATTCCGATCTTCCAGCGCCCTGGCTCCAACGCCATCGACATCTCCAATGAAGTGCGCGCCAAGATGGCGGAGCTGAAAAAAAGCTTCCCGGAAGGCATGGATTACCGCATTGCCTACGACCCGACCGTGTTCGTACGCGGTTCCATCGAGGCCGTGGTTCACACCTTGTTCGAAGCACTGATCCTGGTGGTGCTGGTGGTGATCCTGTTCCTGCAAACCTGGCGCGCCTCGATCATTCCATTGGTGGCGGTGCCGGTATCGTTGATCGGTACGTTTGCAGTCATGCACCTGTTTGGCTTCTCGCTTAACGCGCTGTCGCTGTTCGGCCTGGTACTGGCCATCGGTATCGTGGTGGACGACGCCATCGTGGTGGTGGAGAACGTCGAGCGAAATATCGAGTTGGGACTCGAACCGTTCCCGGCCACTGAAAAGGCCATGAGCGAAGTGACCGGCCCGATCATCGCGACTGCATTGGTACTCTGTGCGGTGTTCATACCCGCGGCCTTTATCAGTGGCCTGACCGGGCAGTTCTATAAGCAGTTCGCCTTGACCATTGCGATCTCGACGGTGATTTCGGCGTTCAACTCGCTGACCTTGTCGCCCGCACTGGCTGCGGTACTGCTTAAAAGTCATAACGCACCCAAGGACGGCTTCTCCAGGTTCCTCGACAAGATCCTGGGTGGCTGGTTGTTCAAACCGTTCAACCGCTTCTTCGACAAAGCCAGCCATGGTTATGTAGGCACCGTGCGCCGGGTGATTCGCGGCAGTGGCATTGCGCTGTTCCTGTACGCCGGCCTGATGGTGCTGACATGGTTGGGCTTTGCCCACACGCCGACCGGTTTCGTACCGGCTCAGGACAAACAGTACCTGGTGGCCTTCGCGCAATTGCCCGACGCCGCCAGCCTGGACCGCACCGAAGATGTGATCAAGCGCATGTCCGATATCGCCATGAAACAACCCGGCGTGGAAAGCGCTATTGCCTTCCCCGGCTTGTCAATCAACGGTTTTACCAACAGCCCTAACAACGGCATCGTGTTCGTTACCTTGAAGCCGTTCGATGAGCGTAAAGACCCGAGCATGTCCGCCGGCGCCATTGCCGGTGCACTGAACGGTAAATACAGCAGCATCGAAGAAGCCTACATGGCGATCTTCCCGCCGCCGCCGGTACAGGGCCTGGGTACGATCGGCGGGTTCCGCCTGCAAGTCGAAGACCGTGGCAACCTGGGTTACGACGAGCTGTACAAAGAAGTGCAGAACATCATCACCAAAAGCCGTGGCGTACCTGAGTTGTTCGGCCTGTTCACCAGCTACACGGTGAACGTGCCACAGGTCGATGCCGCCATTGACCGCGAAAAGGCCAAGACCCACGGCGTGGCGATCAGCGACATCTTCGACACCCTGCAGATCTACCTGGGTTCGTTGTATGCCAACGACTTCAACCGCTTCGGCCGTACCTACCAGGTCAACGTGCAGGCTGAGCAACAGTTCCGCCAGGATGAAGACCAGATCGGCCAGCTGAAAGTGCGCAACAACAAGGGCGAGATGATCCCGCTGGCGACCTTTATCAAGGTCAGCGACACCTCGGGCCCGGACCGCGTGATGCACTACAACGGCTTTATCACCGCCGAAATCAACGGCAACGCCGCACCGGGCTACAGCTCCGGCCAGGCACAGGCGGCGATTGAAAAGTTGCTCAAAGACGAACTGCCCAATGGCATGACCTACGAGTGGACCGACCTGACCTATCAGCAAATCCTCTCGGGCAACACCGCACTGTTCGTGTTCCCGCTCTGCGTACTGCTGGCGTTCCTGGTACTGGCCGCCCAATACGAAAGCTGGAGCCTGCCGTTGGCGGTGATCCTGATCGTACCGATGACGCTGCTGTCGGCCATCACCGGGGTGATTATCTCCGGCGGCGACAACAACATCTTTACCCAGATCGGCCTGATCGTACTGGTGGGCCTGGCGTGCAAGAACGCGATTCTGATCGTCGAGTTTGCCAAGGATAAGCAAGCCGAGGGGCTCGATCCGCTGGCGGCGGTACTGGAAGCTTGCCGCCTGCGTCTGCGGCCGATCCTGATGACCTCGTTCGCCTTCATCATGGGTGTGGTGCCCCTGGTGCTGTCCAGCGGTGCCGGTGCCGAGATGCGTCATGCCATGGGTGTGGCGGTGTTCTCCGGGATGATCGGGGTGACCTTCTTCGGTCTGTTGCTGACTCCGGTGTTCTACGTCCTGATCCGTCGTTATGTGGAGCGCGGCGAAGCACGCAAAGCGGCCAAGGCCTTGAAGCTGGAGACACAGCAATGAGCGTGAAAGTATTTTTGCCGAGCTTGCTGGTACTGGCGCTGAGCGCCTGCGCCGTGGGCCCGGACTACAAAACCGAAAAATTGGAGGCGGCCAATATCACGGCCGCCGCCGACACCAAAAGCTATGACCACGCCCAGTACGAAGGCATCTGGTGGCAGCAGTTCGACGACCCGACCCTCAACCAACTGGTGACCCAGTCGTTGAGCGGTAACCGCGACTTGCGCGTCGCCTTTGCCCGTCTGCGGGCGGCACGTGCCATCCGGGATGACGCCGCCAACGACATCATGCCGGTCGTCACCTCTCGCGCCAGCAGTGATGTGGGCAAAGGCCAGATCCCGGGCCAGACCACCCAGCGTGTCAACAGCGAGCGCTATGACCTGGGCCTGGACATGGCCTGGGAAGTCGACTTGTTCGGCCGTATCCGCCGCAACCTTGAGGCCAGCGATGCGGACCAACAGGTCGCCGAGGCCGACCTGTACCAACTGCAAGTCAGCATGATTGCCGAATTGGTGGATGCCTACGGTCAACTGCGTGGTGCGCAACTGCGTGAACGCATTGCGCTGGACAACCTGAAGAACCAGCAGGAATCGCGCACCATTACCCTGAGCCTGCGTGATGCCGGTGTGGGTGATCAGCTCGATGTGGAACGCGCCGACGCACGTCTGGCGGCGGTTGAAGCCAGCGTGCCGCAACTGCAGGCCGAGCAAGTGCGCGAGCGTAACCGCATCGCCACCCTCCTCGGCCAGCGCCCCGACAAGCTGAGCGTGGACCTGAGCCCTAAAGACCTGCCGGCGATTGCCAAGGCCTTGCCGATCGGCGACCCCGGCCAGTTGCTGCAACGTCGCCCGGACATCCTCAGCGCCGAACGCAAACTGGCCGCCGCCACCGCGCGTATCGGCGTGGCCAAGGCCGACCTGTTCCCGCGGGTCAGCCTCAGCGGCTTCCTCGGCTTTACTGCCGGGCGCGGTTCGCAGATTGGTTCGGCTGCCGCCAATGCCTGGTCCCTTGGCCCAAGCATTACCTGGGCCGCCTTTGACCTGGGCAGCGTGCGTGCACGGTTGCGCGGTGCGAACGCCGAGGCCGATGGCGCCCTGGCGACCTATGAGCAGCAAGTGTTGCTGGCGTTGGAAGAATCGGAGAATGCCTTCAGCGATTACGGCAAACGCCAGCAGCGCCTGGTTTCGCTGATTCGTCAGAGTGAATCCAGTCGCGCTGCCGCTGACCTCGCCGCGATTCGTTATCGCGAAGGCACCGTGGATTTCCTGGTGCTGCTCGATGCGCAACGTGAGCGCCTGGCGGCTGAAGACTCCCAGGCCCAGGCCGAAGTGGATTTGTATCGCGGCATCGTCGCGATCTACAAGGCCCTGGGCGGTGGCTGGCAGCCGGACACGGTCGTAGCCAGCAGCAAGTGATGTAACGAGCTCCTTTGGTTGGTCGCATCCAGCCAATTTTTAGCCCTGCGGCTCATTCGGTCGCGGGGCTTTTTTTTGGGTTAATTTGAAACGCATGGACGGCAGATACTGCTGTAGTCCCTCGCCAGTGATTTCCGATCATTGGAGGGTAAGAACATGGCAATCTTTCACCCGTCTGCTGAAATCAGCGAGTCCTTGCCACGGCTTTAGCGACGCCCGCAACCGCAGTGGCGACCACCACCAGAGGGTCTACGCGGGAGCCTGCGTCACACAGACGGCAACGCGTCACTCAGGATCAGGCTGCGGTAGTGCCCAGGGTTTGAGCCAGACCATTTGCGGAAGGCTTTGTAAAAGGAGCTGACATCCGCAAACCCAAGGCGCACGGCAATTTCAACAAAACTGATATCGGCCTCGGCGAGCCAGACAATCGCCAATTCCTTGCGCACGCTATCCTTGAGCCCCTGATAAGTCTGGCCCTCATCTGCCAGCCGGCGACGCAGGGTCGACGCGGATATACACAGGTTGGCGGCCAAGCCTTCGGTTTCCGGCCAGGTATTGGCAGGCATATGGCGCAGGTCATGTTTGATGCGATTGGCCAGGCTCGTCGGGTCGCGGTATTTGACCAGTATGTTGGCTGGCGCATGCGCCAGGAAGCGCTTGAGTTCTTCCGGGCTGCGCTTGATCGGCAGGTCCAGGCAGTCGGCAGAAAAGATCATGCGCGTGCGTGGCCGGTCGAAGCGCAGGTTGTCGGAGAACATCACGCGATAGTCGTCGCAGAACTCCGGTGGCGGGCAGCGCAATTCAATGGCGAGAATCGGAATCCGCCGACCCGCCAGCCAGCAGGCGACGCCGTGGACGATCATCCAGTAGGTGAAATAGGTAAACGCGCGTTTGGGTTCGGGTTCGAGCAGAACGATTTCTGCCAGGCTCTGTTGGCGCACCAGTTGTGCGGGCATCTGCTCGAGCATCAACGACAAAAAACCCAGGCCGGTTTCCACGCCGGCATCCAGGCTCGGTTGCGCCATCGCGGCGCGGCACAGGAACGCCAGGCTGCCGGACTTGAGTTTGCGCGGGTCCATACCAAAAAATTCATCATCCCGGCGGCGCGCCAACAAACGCCACAGCCGCGCGTACGCGGTGGCCGGTACGCGGGCGTCGGGCTGCGCCAGCAATGTCGGGTCTATCCCGACCTTGCTCAAGGCTTCAACCGTGGCCGCGCCGGGCGCACAGCTTTGCAGCAAGGCTTCGCGCACAAGATGGATGGAGATGGTGTCTTTTTCCGCCATGGGAATCGGGCTATTCAATGCTGCAAAAGATGGTGTGCATCATAAGGGCGGTTGCGATTCGCCACCACCGTTCAGCCGCAGTTCAGCAAAGGTCCATATTGGCTGTTTAGTAATGAGTATCATTATGTTACAAATTAGCATCCTATCCAGCCTTGATGCGGTGCCGAATGCTCGTTCCCTTTCTAATCATGCTGCGCGAAGGCATTGAAGCCGCATTGATCGTTGGCATTATCGCCAGTTACCTGCAGCAAACCGGCCGTGGCCAGTGGATGCCCGCCGTGTGGATCGGCGTGTTCCTGGCCGCTGCGTTGGCCCTGCTGGTAGGTGGGGGGCTGGAACTGGTCAGTGCGGAGTTCCCGCAGAAACAACAGGAACTGTTTGAAGGCATTGTCGGCCTGGTAGCCGTCGGCATCCTCAGCTCCATGGTGTTCTGGATGCGCAAGGTGGCACGCTCCATCAAGCATTCCCTGCACGAATCCCTGGATCACGCGTTGGCCGGCTCCAAGCACCAAGTCATTGCGCTGATCGCCATGGTGTTCTTTGCCGTGGCCCGTGAAGGCCTGGAAACCGTGTTTTTCCTGCTCGCCGTGTTCCAGCAGAGCGAAGGCCCGGGCGCACCGATCGGCGCCCTGCTCGGCTTGATCCTGGCGATTATCGTCGGCTTCCTGATCTACACCGGCAGCATGCGCCTGAACCTCGGCGCGTTCTTCCGCTGGACTGGTCTGTTCATCCTGGTGGTGGCCGCCGGCATTCTTGCCAACTCGGTGCAGGCGCTGCACGAAGCCGGACTGTGGAACCACTTGCAAACTGTGCTGTTCGACTTCAGTGCCGTGCTGCCGATGGACAGCCCGCTGGGCTCGGTGCTCGCCGGGATGTTCGGCTACCAGGAAGCGCCGACCGTGAGCACCCTGGGTGCCTATCTGATTTATCTGGTAGTGGCGCTGGTGATGTTCTTCCTGCCCTCGCCCCCTGCCAAGTCAGTCGTCCAACCCTCTTCCGTTTCCAGCCAGTAAGGACCGTCTCTTGTCCAACCCAACCCTTCAACCGGCACCGCCGTCGCGCGCCCTGCGCTGGGCAGTGGCCGGCTCGGTGGTGGTGATGATCGCCGCCGGTGCGCTGTTTTATTACGCTTCGCAACTGGCTGCCGCCAAGCGCCAGACCAATCACAATGAAATCGCGGTGACCATTCACGGCCACGCCTGCGAGCCGAATGAAATCAGCGTACCCGCCGGACGCGCGAGTTTTCGCATCATCAACCGCTCCGACCGCGCGGTGGAATGGGAAATCCTTGACGGCGTGCTGGTGATCGAAGAACGCGAAAATATCGCGCCGGGCCTAAGCCAGGTGATCAACGCCAACCTGTTGCCCGGCGACTATGCAATCACCTGCGGCCTGCTGAGCAACCCGCGCGGCACGCTGCATGTGACCCCGACCGCCGAGTCCGACGCTCAGGCCAAGGCCAAGCCGTCGATGGTGGCGTTTATCGGCCCACTGTCGGAGTTCCGGGTGTACCTGAGCGGCCAGGGCAGTGCGCTGGTCAAGGCCGTGACCGCGCTGCAGCAAGCGATTGCCGCCGGTGACCTGGCCCAGGCGCAGGCGCTGTATGTGCCGGCCCGTGAGGCGTACCAGCGTCTGGCTCCGGCCGCGCAACGCCTGGCGCAACTGGACAACGCGATCAACGCCCGCGCCGATTACTTCGAAAAACGCGAGCAAGACCCGGCGTTCAGCGGCTTCCACCGCCTCGAATACAGCCTGTTCCAGCAGCGCAGTCTCGATGGCCTGGGCCCGGTCGCCGAACACCTGGTCACTGACGTCACCACCCTCAAGCAACAGTTGCTTGCGCAATCACTGCCGCCGGAACAACTGGTCAGCATTGTGGTGCGCAACCTCAACAGCCTGGCGGATGTGCGAGCCGCCAGCGGTGAAGAGGAGCGCTACAGCCATACCGACTTGAACGGCTTTGCCGCCAACCTGGAGGCCGCCCGCAAGGTGGTCGACCTGATGCGTCCATTGCTGACCAAATCGGCACCGGGCCTGTTGCCAAACATCGACAGCGCCCTGGAGGCCTTCGATGCACAGCTCAACAGTTTGAAAGTCGACGGCCAGTACAGCCGCTACGACAGCGTCACGGCCGATCAACGCAAGCAGATCGCCGACAAGGCCAAGGCTCTGGCCGTTGCACTCGATGGAATCGACCCCGCCCTTGGCCTTTCCGGCCTGCAGTGAAGACGACCTAAGACATGAGTGATTCAGAACAGTTTTCCGCACACTTTTCAGCACAGCGCCGCCGCGTCCTGTTGGGCATGGCCGCCACCGGCGCCGCGATTGCCGGCAGCACCCTGACCTGCCCGGCCATGGCCGCTGCGGCCGAACAAGTCACCACCGCACCGCGCAGTGACAAGACCCAGGACCACCACGATTTCTTCGGCCAGCACCAGACCGGCATCGTCACCCCGCGCCCGGCCTGCGGCATGCTCGTCGCCTTCGACGTGCTGGCCAGTGACCGCGAAGACCTGGAGCGCCTGTTCCGCACCCTGAATGAGCGCATCGCGTTCCTGATGACCGGCGGCACCGTGCCGCAAGTTGACCCGAAGCTGCCGCCCACCGACTCCGGGATCCTCGGCCCGGTGGTGACGCCAGATAACCTGACCATCACCGTCTCGGTCGGCGAATCGCTGTTCGATGAGCGTTTCGGCCTGGCCGCAGCCAAACCCAAGCGCCTGAGCCGCATGGTGGGCTTCCCCAACGACGCGCTGGAACCCGCGCAGTGTCACGGCGACCTGAGCCTGCAATTCAGCTCGAACACCCCGGACACCAATATCCACGCCCTGCGCGACATCGTGAAGAACCTGCCCGACTTGCTGCTGGTGCGCTGGAAACAGGAAGGCAGCGTACCGCCCCAGGCACCGGCCAAACCCGGTGAGCCGGCGCAAAGCGCACGCAACTTCCTCGGTTTTCGTGACGGCTCGGCCAACCCGAACTCCAACGATGCCAAGGCCATGGACCAGATCGTCTGGGTACAACCCGGCAGCGACGAACCGGCCTGGGCCGCCAACGGCAGCTACCAGGCGGTGCGTATCATCCGCAACTTCGTCGAGCGTTGGGACCGCACGCCCTTGCAGGAACAGGAAAGCATCATCGGCCGCATCAAACCGACCGGCGCGCCCATGGACGGCGACAAAGAAACCCAGGTTCCCGACTACAGCAAGGACCCGCAAGGCAAGTTGACCAAGCTCGATGCACACATCCGCTTGGCCAACCCGCGTACCCCGCAGACTCAGGCCAACCTGATCCTGCGCCGGCCGTTCAACTACTCCAACGGCGTCAACAAAAACGGTCAGCTGGACATGGGGCTGCTGTTCATCTGCTACCAGGCCGACCTGGAGAAAGGCTTTATCAGTGTCCAAACCCGGCTCAACGGCGAGCCCCTGGAGGAATACCTCAAGCCGGTCGGCGGCGGGTACTTCTTCACCTTGCCGGGAGTAACGGGGCCCAAGGACTTCCTTGGCCGCACACTGCTCGCTGCAACGCACTCTCAAACCACTGCCAACACCTAAAACAAACCAGAGCGGAAAACGTCCCATGAAGAAGTCGACTATCGCGTTGTCGTTGCTATTGACCCTCTCACCGCTGGCAGCCTTCGCCGCCACCGCGCCTCTGGACCTGGTAGGCCCGGTGTCGGACTACAAGATCTACGTCACCGAAGAA
Source organism: Pseudomonas sp. 58 R 3 (assembly GCF_900006605.1). Lineage (NCBI taxonomy): Bacteria > Pseudomonadati > Pseudomonadota > Gammaproteobacteria > Pseudomonadales > Pseudomonadaceae > Pseudomonas > Pseudomonas sp. 58 R 3. The sequence continues at coordinate 364,062 of NZ_CVTT01000052.1, forward strand.
ATCGGCGAACTGGTCACCCAGACCAAGGCGTTCACCGATGCCATCAACCAGGGCGACCTGGCCGCCGCGCAGAAGCTCTACGCGCCGACCCGCGTGCACTATGAGTCCATCGAGCCGATCGCCGAGCTGTTCAGCGACCTCGACGCTTCGATCGACTCACGTGTCGACGACCACGAGAAAGGCGTAACCGCTGAAGACTTCACCGGTTTCCACCGCATCGAGTACGTGCTGTTCTCCGAGAAGACCACCAAAGGTCTGGAAGCGCTGACCGCCAAGCTCAACACCGACGTCAACGACCTCAAAACCCGCGTGGACGGCCTGACCTTCCCGCCGGAAAAAGTCGTCGGCGGCGCTGCAGCGCTGTTGGAAGAAGTGGCGGCCACCAAGATCTCCGGTGAAGAAGACCGTTACAGCCACACCGACCTGTATGACTTCCAGGGCAACATCGACGGCGCGAAGAAAATCGTCGACCTGTTCCGTGGCCAGATCGAGAAACAGGACAAAGTCTTCCTGGCCAAGGTCGACAAGAATTTTGCCGCCGTGGACAAGATCCTGGCCAAGTACAAAACCAAAGATGGCGGTTATGAGACCTACGACAAGGTCAAGGAAACCGACCGCAAAGCCCTGGTGGGCCCGGTCAACACCTTGGCTGAAGACCTGTCGATGCTGCGCGGCAAGTTGGGCTTGAACTGATGGATGCGCCCAGGCGTTCGTGCAGCCCTGCGGGGCGGCCGAACACCTGGGTGTCAAACATCACACGGGAGCGGGCCTGAAGTGCTCCAGTGGTGTCCCTTCGGGTTTATGGCTTACGGGGTTGATCGCATACCACGAGCCGTTCTTCTGAACCGCCAGGACCTCCTGGCCGCCACTGAAACCTTTACGGGCTCCTGGAAAATTTTTCCTCCGATTGCCAAACACCGAATCCGAAGCGCCCGAGAGCCATCGCCACTGCTCGAACGTGGTGACCGGCAGATAAATGTTCGAGCCGATATGAACCGGGACTCCGTTGGCGACTTTACCCAGCCCCTTAACACCATTTACCCCCCCACGAAAAATGCTGGGGATGGCTTCCAATGGGTTGAACAGTCCACGAATGTAGGTCACCCCGCCTTTGAGCGCGGCCAAGGTGAATGGCGTGCCACTGAAGGGGATCAACATTTTCAAGCCTTTGCCAAACGCCTTTAATCCCGACCACCCCCCGGTCGCAAAAAAAGACAAGAAGTCGATCATCAGGCCTTTCGCGCCGTCCCCTGTTTTACCCTCCACCAAATCCGCCATCGCCCCCACAAAAGGAATCAGACTCAGCAACATTCGAGTACCTTCAGCAGAAAACAGACTGCTCGTGGAAAAAGGGTGATTACGCTTGTACAAGTCCGTGGGTTCATTGGCATAGGCGATCCGTGCGTCACGGTCATCTTTGAAGTTATAGGCTACTAGCCTATCGACTATCTGAGATATTTTGGAGGAAGCAAAGGTGTTCGGTGCACGATCGTGAATATGCCCCGTCCTCTCGGGTATCGGGTCTGGAAGCTCCTCGATAATCACTTGCGACGTTACCCCAGCACGCGGCTCAGAGCCTGTACTGTAGGCGTCAAAATCAAACGGTTGAGTCGTTCCATTCCGGATCACCGGCCCTGCATAGGTATAGAGACTGTCGCGTAGCGTTTCATTTTCCACCTTACCGTCAAGCGGCAGCTTGGAGGGCAAGTCCGCTCGCTTGACCATCGTCATGGACCCTGGGAAAACTTCGTAGTAACCGAACCTGGGTTTGACCAGGCCAGTTTCATAGCGAAGCAAGAGGCCATGCTTGCCTTTGCTCTGTTCGACTTTTGAGTCCGGCCCTTGATCGACGCGCAGTGAGTCTCCGGTCGTTTGGCGCACGCTATAGAACGTGATCTTCCCCCACTCCAGCGCCTTGCGATCTTCAAGGGGTAGATCAGCGATCATCAGCTTCAATGTGGTTAACTGCGCTGCACGGAGGTCGGCAATGTATTTATCGACGGCAGGTGCCACTAATGGCTCGATCCTGGGCAATTGCTTGAGCCGCTCCTTAAAGGTCGCGAAGTCGACCTTCGTATGAGCAAACGCGCTACGCGTCCAATAGTCTTTGACGCCAAGCAAGGGTTTGTTGTCCTTGTAATTCATCAAGATGACATCGATCAAAAACTTCTCATTGCGGTCGGTTTTTCCAGACCTGAATGCACCGGCGGAAAAACCTGTATCGGGATAATCAGGCACCTTGAGGTTGCGAATCTCCTCCTCGGTCATTTCCGGGAACAGCAGCAGCAGTTGTCGGACCAGCACGCTTGATTCAGTAGGCGGCTCGCTCATCAGTACGTTGAACGCCTCACGGGTCTGGTATTCGCGCTCGGAAAAGGCTTTCGACGCGGCCTCGTAATCCCCTGTCGAATAGCGACCATCTGAAGTGGCTGGAAAAATGCCGTTCATCACTGCCCAATCCAACAGTGGCGAAACCCCCATTGTTTTGATCAAGGCTTCTTGTTTAGGCCCTGTAGCCTCCTGACGTGCCAGCGCGAGCACTTGCGTAAGATTCAAGCGTGAATCGCCCGCTATCTCACAGCCCAGGCGCATGTTCATCCAGGCTGTGCTGCCGACCTTGATGTTCTCCGGGTCCTGGTTGAACAGTTTGGCCTTTTCGGCATCGACGCCAGGGTCTCGTTTGACGAGCATCTCCGGTGCCGACTGGGCCAGCAACAGATGGGCCATCAGGGCCGAAACCTTAGGGTCGACCCCCTTACTTTCCAAGTGCCTCTCGACACGTTCACGCACCTCTTTAAGCGTGCGGCCCTTATTGCCAGGCTGATACAACTCATAGCCCGCCACCGTGCCCCGCTTGCCCGGCACCGGGCTATCGACGCAGAACTTGAGCGTGGTGGCCAAGAGTTGGTGGCGATCGGTTCTCGTCAACGCTTGGCCATCGGCCACAGCATAGAGCCCAATGGACTTGGCAATGTCTTCAGCCATGGCAATGGCCTGTGGCGAATCAAAAAAAGCGGCGAGATGACTGTCCGGGTCGGGATAGGCTTGAAAGCCTGAGGCAGGGGGGGAAAAGGCCTTGAGCGCCACTTCGACCTGCGCCGATCGACCCTGGAGCGTTTGCGTCACGTGGGAGGACAGCCCTGGCCCGCCGTAGGGCGTCATGCCTGCGTAATCACCCGCCAGCGGCGGCGACGGCATTTGAGTGGTTAACCAATGGATCGTCGCACGCAACTGGCCGACGGTTTTCGGGACATCGGGCGCGTAAAACGCCAGGACCTGACGCGCATCATAAGTGCGTGTGGAGTACAGCGCATTCCCGGTCTTTTTGCTCATCTTCACTAACTGGTCGTAAGCCTCGTTCATCTTGCGTGCCGCCTTCCCTTCAGCGTCGTCATTTCTCGACGCCCGCTCGACCTCATGGTCGAAAGCTTGCTGCATGGAAACCCAATCCCCGGCAAGATTACGCATCTGCAAGTCGCCCTCCGACAGCCTGAACTCAGGCATCCGGAACTCACTGCCAGGAAGATCGTACCCGGCCTTCTTCAAAAAGGCCTGGAAGGTCGCAGACTCCAGAAACTGAAGAAAAAGCTGGCGCGGCTTTTTGCTGCGCTGATCCAGGGAGGAACCCGGATCGACCTTCACGTTCTGGTCATCCAGGTCAAGCACGTTCGTGTCCGGTTCACCCGTGAACTGTGAGCGAAACTGCTCGACCACGCGTGCACGTACCGCACTGTCCTCACGACGCTGGGCCAGCTCTTTGAACTGGCGTTGCCATTCATCGCGTCGCGCCGCAGTGATCTTGGGCCACCCGTTGTTCTTGAGATGCTTGCTCAGGTGGTGGGCACTTTTTTCACTTTCCGGTGGCTTTACGCCGTAAAAATCCAGCAACACGTCACGGCCAATGGCGTTGGGACGGCCAGTTGCGGGAAGGCCCAGGTTGCTCGGCGAAAGCACCTGTTGCAGGGCCGAGATCGTTTGACTGACTTGCCCCCAGCCAGAACCATCAGTAGCCGAAAAACGCTGTAAGGTTTCTTTACCGTCACGTACCACAACGCCCACAACGCAATCATTGAATACCCGTATGGTTTCGGGCTTCAACGCTTGAGAACGGAACCACGCCTGGACGGATGGTTCATTAACCGCCTGGTTGTACATCTCGATGAAGGGCTCTACGGATGATTTTTCAGGGTTGGCTTTTTCATCCGCTTTGCCAGTGTTCAACCCGTTAACCAACCTTTTCTGCAGCGCGATGTCCGCCTTTTCAGCGTCCGCTGCTGCGGGGTATCGCCGCCTGACTTTGCCTGCTTTGGCAGGTGGCACCGCTGCGCTTTTAACGTCAGTGTCACGTTTGTCCCGGCCTGCCTGTTCCTGCAGCTTCACCTCGCGCAATGACCTGGAATGATGCGTATCAGTTGGGCTGGGGCCTGGGGTCACAGCGATAACGGAGGGAGAAGCCGGTACATCGGCGGTGGGGATGTGTGGGGTACTGACTTGAGCGGAGGAAGAAAGGGGTAAAACCGGAACGCCACCTTTTGCAAGGATTGTCGACATTCAAAATCTCTCTACCGATTGAGTTGATGAGTGTTCTCGTCCCTAAAAAACAATTGATTAATAAAATATTAAGTAATGCGAAGTCGGGCCGTAGGCATTTTCTCAACTAGATGGCAGTAAAATCTTGGCAATAACACCCCCAAGCCTTGGCCAGGCTTGGGGGCGTTTTTTATGCAGCCGTCGCGTTCAGCGGTTTAAACCCGTCCAACGGGGTGCCGATCGGCAAATGAGTGGTGGGATCCGTCGCATACCAATAAGTACCGATTTGCACCGCTTGAACCGGCACCGAATAATTGTGCCCATTGTGAGTGGCCCTCTGCCCGGCAGGGCTTGGGGCTGTCGGAGGTTGATTCAGCACCCGGCTCACGCCCAGGCATGTACGCATTTTTTCCTCCACAGAGCCCAGCGTGGTCACCAGCGAAGGCGTGGGTGCCTTGTTCAGCAGTTTAGGCAGGCTGAATATGCCTTTGGCAACGCCGGTCAGCAGGTCCGCCGTGCCATCCAGTGGGTTCAGGAAACCACTGACGACGCTGACCCCTTTTTCCAGCACACGAAAAGCCTTGGCACCGAAGGGCGCGACAACTTTTGTGGATTTGAACAAGGCATTCAGGGTCGAGCCTGCGCCCCCGATAATGGCGCCCACCGTGTCGATAATCAGCCCTCGCGTGCCCTCGACGACGTTGCCCTGGGCCAGATCCATGATTGCCCCTACGAACGGAATCATGCCCAGCAGCACCTGGTCCCTGTGAGCCGATAGCTCGCGCTGTTGCTCCAACGGCAATTTGCCCTGAGCGAGCTGCAACGTGGTGTCGCGATGATGAACAAAGTTGCCCTGCATTAGGCGCTCGACAATCGACTGGGTGCGGGCCGAAGAAAAACTGTTGGGCACCACCGTTTGCATATCACTCTGCTCGGTCGACGGCGCGGCGGGCAAGGTATCCCCAATTTTTTCGATAATGACGTGTGCCGATTTGACGCCGGGCCTTGGCACTGCGTCGGAGCTGTAAGCCACAAAATCAAACGGTTCCTCCAAACCGTTCTGCAATTTCGTTTTGGTAGGTGCCCAACGCCCGTACACCTTGGTGTCGTTTTGCAGTTCACCGCCCAGTGTCAACGTATCCGGTAGATCATCACGTTTGATGATCAACAACTTATCCGGGAAGACCTCAAAATAGCGGATCACACCCAAGTGTTCACAGCGTATCAACGTACCTTTGCGCCCTCGCCGCTCCTCCACCTGATCGGGTGTCTGGTCCAGCGTGGGCACGCCGTCCACTTGCTCACGCAGGGCAAACAGTTCGACCTTGCCCAGTTCCAGGGCCTGGCGATCAGCCAATGGCAGGTTGGCAATCATGCGCTTGGTGACGGTGCTCAAGCCCTGCTTGAGGTTGGCCAGATAGGTGTCGACCTCTGCGGGCAACTGGGCCTGCACATTCGGTAACTGGGCGATTTTGGCATCCAGGGCCCGCACGTTTGCATCAATAGCGTCCTGGTCTGCTTTGCTCAGGCCCTTGTTGAAATCAAACGGGGTTTTGCGGGTGGGCGATTTCGGCAGCGCCTGCCCCGGGGTCAGGAGCATCCAGCGGCCCTCAACCAGGTCGCCGGTCATGTACGTCTCGACCAACGGGCGTGTTACCGGCTCCGACAACTTCTGGTTGCGACGTTCATTTGGGTCTGCGATGTACACACGCAACGCTTTTATTTGCTCAACGCTGAGATCGGGAAAGACGTGCCGCAAGTTCTCGATCGCACGTTTTTCTCGCGTCGGCAGCGCCACATTGAAGTGGTTCAAGGCTTGAAGGAGCTGCGTGCGCTGCGCGTCGAAAGCCTCTTTGGCCTGCTGGTACATCTGGGGTGTATAGCGCCCATCCGCCGGTCGGGTGTAGACGCCCTGCATCAAGCCCCAATCGAGTAATGCGGCCATCCCGTAATTATCGAGTATGGCGGCCTCTTCCGGCGTGCGCGGGTCCAGCCGGCTGAGTGCCATAACCTGCGCGTAACTCATGGCACGCGAAACGCCGGCGCCGCCCTGACGCTCGGCAAACATGACGCCCAGGCGCAAATCTGCCCATTCAGGCGAACCCATGCGCAGCGTGTCGGGAATGCCCCGCACAAGAAACTCAGGCGCAGCACTGGCCAGCAACAAATGGGCCACGAGCGGCGCGGCTCGGGGGTCGAGTAGTTTGTTCTGTTTGAGATGGGCTTCGAGATCCGCGCGTACCTCGGCCATACTGCGCCCACTGTTGCCTGGCTGATACAGGTCATAGCCGGCGATTGTGCCTGGACGCCCGGGCGTCTGTGGATCGATTTTGAGTTTGATGGCAGCGATGATCCACTGCTTGCGTTCGGCGTCCGACAATTGTCGGGTGCCGGATGCGCCACGAAAACGCTGGTCAAACGCTAAACTATCACCCAGCAACAAGACCAGAGGGTCACTGAGCATTTGGCTGATGAAATGTTCGGCTTGAGCACGCAGATCCTCGGGTGTATTTCGATCGAGGATACCTCCGGTATTGAGTAGCACCAACATGGCGTCGCCTGAGTTGTCATCAGTTGGGGTATCTCCCACCGCCGCCAAGGCGGCTTTATCGGCGATAGACAAGTCTCCGGGTGCCCAGGTGCGGCCTAACAGGCCGGAGTAATTTCCCAACGGTGCAGGCGGCGGTAATACCGTGGTCAGCCAGCGCACGGTATTACGCAACTCACCCACGGTCTTGGGCAATGACAATCCATAAGCCTGCAAAGCGTCGCTGATCCCGACCTTGCCGGCTTCGTTACGGGTCAGTCCTGAGCTGTTGCTGACGGGCACGGCCAACTCGGCCAGTTCCACGGCTTGCTCATCGGGCTTGTCTGTGATGTGTTGAGTCAGGACGCCTGCCAGATGAGCGCGTTCATCCAGGGCGTCAATCGCTTGCCTGGCTGTGTGCACGCGAGTGTCGAGTTCAGCCTTCTTTTCGGGTGCTGACCAGTCCGCGGCCGCCAGTGCTTGCTGAGCTTGCGTCACGTTGCTATCGCTAGCGGGTGGTTGCACCCCATACCAGCGCATGACTGCGTTGCGCGAAAAAGTGCTGCCGGTAAGGTCGGCATACGGTAACCCGGCCCCGTCAGGATCAAGACTGCGGGCAGCGGCGCGCAACCTTGCGCTGGCTTCCCACCAACCGGATGCATCGCTGGTGGTAAATGTTTGCACGCTGGTGACACCGTCACGGGTGACGCTGCCCGTCACCGAGTCGGGCTTGACCACCACCGTCGACAACGCCATGCCCTTGCTCAGGAACCAGCTCTGGAGCTCAGGCGTATTGAACGCGTGCCGGTAAGCATCGAACAGCGGATAAATCGTCGTATTGGCGGCCAGGTTGACTCTGCGGTCTGTCGCTTGACGCAAGGCCTGGCTCCCCAGCCCCGCCTGTAAGGCACGGTCAGCGCTTGACGCGGCCTCGGCAGGAACCGTTGGCAACGCAGGGAGCGTCCATGACGAGAGCGACTCGGGTTCCAGGCTGCGTTTGCCGCGAGTACCCGTTTCGAGCGCGGGGCCATGGGCTGGTGCTGGTGCAGATGGCAGCACCGGCGGGGTAAACGTGCGAGCGTGAAAAAGTGGCGAGATGTTCGACATTTCTAGTTCCTCTGTACCAGTAAGTGGCAAGAGCTCTTGTCCCTAAGAACTGTCTAGGGAGAAATGTACGAACCTGGATCTAATCTGGGTGTAAGAAAACTCCTAAGACGGCTAATGCAGTGAGAGAGTTTGCTAGGCGAAGTGCGGCGACTTACAAGATCCGGTAGAGCAACCTTTCAATCCGCACCCGGCTGACCCGTCGTAAAAACTTGCCGACTGCGGGCGGATACTCCACCAGGGTCTGCAATTGCTGATACCGCTCGATACGCGTGGTGTGCTGGAAGATCTGCGCGAGCTCTGTGCGCCGCGGCGCCAGCCACTCGCCCTTGGGATCATCGATCAGCAGGGCATTTTCCAGATCCAGGCGGAACGCCCGTGGGTTGAGGTTGTTGCCCGTCAGCAAGGTGTAACGCTGGTCGACCCACATCCCCTTGAGGTGATAGGTATTGTCACCGTCACGCCACAGATGCAGGTTCAACTGGCCGCTGTCGATCATCGGCTGATGGCGTTTGGCGAAGCGGCGCAGGCTGATTTCATACAGGTAAGGCAACGCCGAAATCACCTTGAACGGCTCGCCGGGCGGGATGTAGAAATCGTTGGCGGTTTTGTCGCCGACGATAATGTCGACCTTCACCCCACGCGCCAGGGCGCGGTTTATTTCACGGGTCACCGGCAGCGGCAGGTTGAAATACGGCGTGCAGATGGTCAGTTGATGCTGGGCACTGGCGATGAGTTCGAGAATCACCCGGTTCAACGGATTGTTCTTGCCCACACCCAGCAACGGGCTGACCGACAAGTGCCCATTGGGCAGCAACCCCGTGGTGGTGTCGTAGGCCGCGTGCTTCAAGCGGCTACGCAAGTCACCGATGTCATTGCGCAGGCTGCGGGTGGTCGGCAGGTTTGGCAGGTCCAGGCGATGCACGGCCTTGGACGCGACCAGCCCATGCTCCACCAGGTGTTGCATCGAGTCAGCCAAAGGCTTGCTGTGGATCAGGTGATAGCGGTCAAAGCGGTATTTGTCGAACTTGTGCAGGTACACATTGTTGAGACTGGCGCCGCTGTAGAGCACGCTGTCGTCGATCACAAAACCCTTGAGGTGCAGCACGCCAAACAGTTCGCGGGTTTGCACCGGCACGCCGTACACCGGCACTTCGCTGGCGTGGGAATGGGTCATGGCCTGGTACCAGGCGCTGTTGCCCGGCTGCTTGCCGGCGCCGATCAGGCCGCGCTGGGCGCGCAGCCAGTCAACCACCACCACGATATCCAACTCGGGCCGTGCCGCCTTGGCAGCGTGCAAGGCGTCGTAGATTTCCTGCCCCGCTTCGTCCTGCTGCAAGTACAGCGCAACGATGTAGATGCGCCGGGTGGCCTGGGCGATTTTTTCCAGCAGGCACAGGCGGTACGCAGCGGCACCGGACAGCACGTCGATGGCATCGGGAGACAGCGGGAAACCACGCAGTTTGGGCAACAGGGAGCGTTTGAAGAACGACGGCATAAGGCTCGCTATGGGTCGAATCCGAAGAGGCACAGAGCTTACACCATGGGGCTGCTCAGGTCTCGCCGCGGCAGATGGAAAAAATTTAATTGACCATGAAGAACGATCGTTCTACTGTCTGCGACATGAACGATATCAACAGCAATGAAACCCGCGACATTATCCTCGACGTCACCGAGAAGTTGATCTATCGCCACGGCATCGCCGCCACCGGCATGGAGTTATTGGTGAAAACCGCCGGCGTCTCGCGCAAAAGTATTTACCGTTACTTTGCCAATAAAGACGAACTGGTCATCGCCGCCCTGCAACGCCGCGACGCGCGCTGGATGCAGTGGCTACGCACTGAAGTGGAACGCAGCGAAGGCAGCGGCGAGCGCCTGCTGGCGTTGTTCAGCGCGCTCAAGACCTGGTTTGGCGCTGCGGACTTTCGCGGTTGCGCCTTTATCAACACCAGTGGCGAAACCGGCGACGCGCAAGATCCGGTGCGCCTGTTGGCCAAGGCGCATAAACAAAAACTGTTCGAGTACGCTCTTGAACTGTGTAAAGCACATGGCACCCCCGAACCCGAACGGCAGGCCGCGCACCTGCTGATCCTCATCGATGGCGCCATTACCGTTGCCCTGGTCATGGGCGATTCAACAGCGGCTGATAATGCGCAATGCATGGCGCGAACGTTATTGGGACTTTGAACGCACAGGCTGAGCAACTTTCGACACCACCTTGGTATTTACAGGAGCTGCCCCATGTCATCCACAGCAGAACAACGCCCGCCACTGCCACCGTTTACGCGTGAATCGGCGATTCAAAAAGTGCGTCTGGCCGAAGACGGCTGGAACTCCCGCGACCCGGAGCGCGTGTCCCTGGCGTATACCCTGGACACGCAATGGCGAAACCGCGCCGAATTTGCGCATAACCGCGAAGAGGCCAAGGGCTTTCTCACGCGCAAATGGGCCAAGGAACTGGATTATCGGCTGATCAAGGAGTTGTGGGCATTCACCGACAACCGTATTGCCGTGCGCTATGCCTATGAGTGGCATGACGACTCCGGCAACTGGTTCCGTTCCTATGGCAACGAGAATTGGGAATTCGACGAAAACGGCCTGATGGCCAACCGCTTTGCCTGCATCAACGATCTGCCGATCAAAGCAACCGAACGCAAGTTCCACTGGCCACTGGGCCGGCGCCCGGATGATCATCCGGGGTTGTCTGACCTGGGCCTGTAAGCCACACGCAATCAAAAGGTGGGAGCTGGCTTGCCTGCGATAGTATCGTCTCGGTTTCCCTGATAAACCGAATCGACTGTATCGCAGGCAAGCCAGCTCCCACATTGGCTCATCGAGCTCTGTCAGTCTTGATTCAAGCCGACGCGATACAGCACGCCCTTGTCCTCGTCGGTCAGCACATACAGAAAGCCGTCCGGCCCCTGGCGCACGTCGCGAATCCGCGCCTTCAACCCGCCCAGCAAGCGTTCCTCGTGAATCACCTTATCGCCATCGAACTGCAGGCGAATCAACTCCTGGCTGGCCAATGCGCCGATAAACAGGTTGTGGTCCCAGGCTTTGAAACGCTCGGCGTCGTAGAATGCCATGCCACTGATGCCGGGGGACTTTTCCCAGACGTGGTGGGGTTGCACAGTGCCCTCCACCGCCTTGCCCTGGGCTTCCGGAATCGGCGTCAGCGAATAATTGATGCCGTGGGTTGCCAGGGGCCAACCGTAGTTCTTGCCGCGCTCGATGATGTTGATTTCATCACCGCCGCGCGGGCCATGTTCATTTTCCCAGATCGTGCCGCTCCAGGGGTTCAACGCCAGCCCTTGCGGGTTGCGCTGGCCATAGGACCAGATCTCCGGGCGCACGCCCTGCTGGCCCACAAAGGGGTTGTCATCCGGCACACGACCATCCGGGTAAATGCGCACAACCTTGCCTTGCAACTTGTCCAGGTCCTGGGCCGTCGGGCGGTCATTGTTCTCGCCCAGGGTCACAAACAGGTAGCCATCGCGGTCGAAGGCCAGGCGCGAGCCGAAGTGATTGCCGGTCGACAGCTTGGGCTCCTGGCGCAATATCACCTTGAAGTCTTTGAGCCCGCTCAAGTCATCGGCCAAGCGCCCACGCCCCACGGCAGTGCCGGCCTTGCCACCCTCGCCGCCGCCTTCGGCATACGACAGGTAGACCAGGCGGTCCTGCTTGAAGTCGGGCGACAGCACCACATCAAGCAAACCGCCCTGCCCTTTGGCCCACACCTGCGGCACGCCGGTCAGCGGCGCGGACAGCTTGCCGTCCGGGCTGACAAAGCGCAGGTGGCCGGGGCGCTCGGTCACCAGGAAGCCTTGTTTGTCCGGCAGAAACGCCACGGCCCACGGGTGGTCGAGGCCTTTGGCAATGGGGGTGGCGGTGATGCTGCCTTGTTCGCTGGGGAACTGCTGGGCATCCGCCGCCATGACGGCCGTCGCAGGCAGCAGGGTTGCGCAAAGGGCGGCTAACAGGGTTTTACGTAGAAACATAAGACGGAGTCCTTACCGGCGATTGCCGTTGGCATCGTAAGTGGGCGCTTTGGGTGCAGTGGCAGGACGGCTCGGGGCCGCGTTACGGGTCGGGTAACGATTGCCGATACCGCCGTTTTCGACGGTGGGTGCAGGGCCGGTCGGCGCGGGTTGAACCCCGCGGTTGGTGGCCGGCGCATTGGGTTGGGTGCCCTGCATGCTGTTCGGGTTGGCCCGATGGATTGGGCTGTTATTGGTGTTGTAGCTGCCGGGCAGGTTCTGCGCCTGGGCCAATGGCGCGAGGGCCAGGCCCAGCGCGACGACGGCGAGGTAACGCACACAGCTGTTCATGACAAAACCTCTTTGGGGCGAGTAGTACGTGCTTTCGATAACACGCTACGCCTTGGGTTCGGCTTTCGACATTAAATAGTTTCTCATCAGATGTAACACGATCTGTCAGCGCATCTGTCCACGCATCTGCCCGTCGAAACTTTTACGCCCGCCTGCGAGTCACCAGAACACCGACACTTCTCAAGGAACCGCAGCCATGCCAAGGGCAATCTGGAAAGGCGCCATCAGTTTCGGCTTGGTCCATATCCCGGTCTCGCTGGTCTCGGCCACGTCCTCCCAGGGCGTTGATTTTGACTGGCTGGACAAACGCAGCATGGACCCGGTGGGCTACAAGCGCATCAACAAAACCACCGGCAAGGAAGTCACCAAGGACCATATCGTCAAGGGCGTGGCCTTTGAGAAAGGCCGCTACGTGGTGCTCAGCGAAGACGAAATTCGCTCGGCCCACCCCAAGTCGACCCAGACCATCGAAATCATCGCCTTTGTCGCCGCCGACCAGATCCCGCTGCAAAACATCGATACGCCCTACTTCCTGGCCCCGGACAAACGCGGCGGCAAGGTCTACGCACTGCTGCGTGAAACCCTGAAAAAAACCGCCAAGGTCGCCCTGGCGAACGTGGTGTTGCACACCAAGCAACACCTGGCGGCGCTGATGCCGCTGGAGTCAGCGCTGGTCCTGGTGATGCTGCGCTGGCCCGCCGAAGTGCGCAGCCTCGACGAGCTGGAACTGGGCAGCGACGTGACCAAACCGAGCCTGGCCAAAGGCGAATTGGACATGGCCAAGCGCCTGGTCGAAGACATGAGCGCCGACTGGCAGCCGGACGACTACCGCGACAGCTTCCAGGAAAAGATCATGGCGCTGGTGGCGAAGAAGGCCAAGGCCGGCAAGGTTGAAGACGTTGAGAGCCAGGCCGGCAGCGAAGAACGCAAATCGGCCGATGTGATCGACCTGACCGAACTGCTCAAGCGCAGCCTGGCCGGCAAGCCCGCCGCGAAAAAGCCCGCGACCAAAAAACCGGCCGCGAAAAAAGCCAGCACAAAGGCCTCTTGAGCCCGCCATCAGCCGGAGAACGCCATGGCCAAGCCCCTGAGTGAGTACAAACGCAAACGCGACTTCGAGATCACCGCAGAACCCGCAGGCGAGGTGCCCGCCGGTAAATCCGAGGCCTCGGCGCTATCTTTCGTGATTCAAAAACACGACGCGCGCAACCTGCACTATGACTTTCGCCTGGAGCTCGGTGGCGTACTCAAAAGCTGGGCCGTGCCCAAAGGCCCGAGCCTGGATCCGAGCCAGAAACGCCTGGCGGTCCACGTTGAAGACCATCCGCTGAGTTACGGCAATTTTGAAGGCAATATCGCCGCCGGGCAGTATGGCGCCGGTGATGTAATCGTGTGGGATCGCGGGGTCTGGCAACCTCACGACGATCCGCACAAGGCGTATGCGGCCGGCAAACTCAAATTCACCCTGGTCGGTGAAAAACTGTCCGGCGATTGGGCGCTGGTGCGCACCCGCCTCAAGGGCAGCGGCGACAAGGAGCAGTGGTTGCTGATCAAGGAAAAGGATCAGCAAGCCCGCCCGGCCGAAGACTACGACATCGTCAAGGCCCAGCCCAAAAGCGTGCTCAGCGACGCCACCGTGGGCAAGCCCGCGCCTGCGCCTGCACCGCGTGCAAAGCGCCAGAAAGCCAAGACCGCCCTGCCCGATCAATTCGCGCCACAACTGGCCACCCTGGTCGACCGCGCCCCGGCCGGCGACTGGCAATACGAGATCAAATTCGACGGCTACCGCATGGTGGCGCGTATCCGCGATGGCGATGTGCGCCTGTTCACCCGCAACGGTCATGACTGGACCGAGCGTTTGCCGCGTCAGGTCAAGGCGCTGCAAGCCCTCAAGCTCCAGGACAGCTGGCTGGATGGCGAAGTGGTCAGCCTCAATGCCGACGGTTTGCCGGACTTCCAGGCGCTGCAAAATGCCTTCGATATCGGCCGCAGCCTGGATATCGTCTATTACCTGTTCGACGCGCCGTTTCTACAGGGCCAGGATTTGCGCGAAGCCCCCGTGGAACAACGGCGTGCCGCGCTAAAGTCTGCGCTGTCGGGCAGCCGCAGCAAATTGCTGCGGTTTTCCGAAGCCTTCGCCGCCAACCAGCGCGACATCTTCGAAAGCGCCTGCGACCTGGCGCTTGAAGGCGTGATCGGCAAGCGCGTCGGCAGCCCTTACGTGTCCAGCCGCAGCGCCGACTGGATCAAACTCAAATGTCGCCTGCGTCAGGAATTCGTGATTGTCGGTTACACCCGCCCGCAAGGTTCGCGCACCGGCTTCGGCGCACTGCTGCTGGCGGTCAATGACGACAACGGCTTGGTGTATGCCGGGCGTGTCGGCACCGGGTTTGATCAGCACACGCTCAAAACGATCTACGCCCAGCTCACGCCTTTGGAGCGCAAGACTTCGCCGCTGCACACACCGCTGACGAGCAGTCAGGCACGCGGCGTGCACTGGGTGAAGCCCGAGTTGGTCGGCGAAGTCAATTTCGCCGAATGGACCCGCGAAGGCGTGGTACGCCAAGCCGCGTTCGTTGCGCTGCGCAGCGACAAGCCTGTGGCGCAGATCATCCATGAGCAACCGCGCGCGGCCAAATCGCTCAAGCAGGCTTCAGCGCCGAAAAAACCCGGCAATGACGTGAACATCACCCACCCCGACCGCGTGATCGACCCACAAAGTGGCACGCAAAAGCAGCAGTTGGCAGATTTCTACGCCAGCATCAGCGAATGGCTCCTGCCGTTCCTGCACCACCGGCCCGTGTCGCTTCTGCGCGCGCCGGAAGGCATCGAAGGTGAGCAATTCTTCCAAAAGCATGCAGAACGCCTGGCCAT
The DNA here is from genome assembly GCF_900006605.1 of Pseudomonas sp. 58 R 3. Taxonomy (NCBI): domain Bacteria; kingdom Pseudomonadati; phylum Pseudomonadota; class Gammaproteobacteria; order Pseudomonadales; family Pseudomonadaceae; genus Pseudomonas; species Pseudomonas sp. 58 R 3. The sequence continues at coordinate 379,425 of NZ_CVTT01000052.1, forward strand.
TCCCCATATCAAGCAACTGGACCAGCGCCTCGACCCCGGCCACGCACGGCTGATGGAAATCGACACCGCCAAGGCCCTGCTCGGCGCCGTGCAGATGGGCACGATCGAGCTGCACACCTGGGGCGCCACTGCCGACAAAATCGAAACCCCGGACCTGTTTGTGCTCGACCTCGACCCGGACCCCGCACTGCCCTGGAAAAGCATGCTGGAAGCCGCGCAACTGACCTTGTCGGTGCTCGACGAGCTGGGCCTTCAAGCGTTCGTCAAAACCAGCGGCGGTAAAGGCCTGCACCTGGTCATCCCGCTGGCGCGCCGGGATGGCTGGGACACGGTGAAAGCCTTTGCCAAGGCCATCGCACAGTTCATGGCACAACAACTGCCCGAACGCTTTACCGCCACCAGCGGCCCGAAAAATCGCATCGGCAAGATCTTTATCGACTACCTGCGCAATGCCCGCGGCGCGAGTACGGTGGCGGCCTATTCGGTACGGGCCCGCCCGGGCCTGCCGGTCTCGGTGCCGGTGAGTCGGGAGGAATTGAACGGGTTACGCGGTGCGCAGCAGTGGACGGTGGCTAATCTGCATGAGCGTTTGGACACGCTCAAGGACGACCCTTGGGCCGGTTACGCCAACCGGCAGAAGATCAGCAAGAAGATGTGGGACAAACTGGGGGCTGAGCCGCCGCAGTCGTAGTAGTAACCGTACCAGGTCAATAGGTGGGAGCTGGCTTGTCTGCGACGGCATTAACTTGGTGTGTCTGAATAATGTTGCTGTGCAGGGCGTTTTTTTGGTTGTGTACATATCCGTTATTTGGGTAACGGCCGCTTATGGTTCCGCTCTTACAGCCATGCCTTTCAAGGTCTTGGTTTAAAATCCCCCAAAACTTCAGTCAGGATGACGAAACGATGTGGGAAAAGGTTCTAGAGCGGTTCGAAAAACAAGCACCAGCCAGTGTCATGACCAAGCTGGTATTGGAGCAGGCCGTACCTGCCGAATGGGTTGATAAGGTGTTCGATGATCACCGTCAACGGCAGTACTCCCGTGAGCTTCTGTTTTCATCTGTTGTTGAGTTGATGTCCCTGGTTTCATTGGGCTTGAGGCCATCCTTGCACGCAGCGGCGCGCAAGGCTGAGGGGCTTTCGGTCAGCCTTACAGCGCTCTATGACAAGATCAATCGAACCGAACCCGAGCTGCTTCGGGCCCTGATTTCAGGCAGCGCGGAGCGTTTGGAACCCACTGTCAAAACACTCGGCCATTCATCGATTCTCCCCGGCTGGCAGTTACGTATTGTCGATGGCAATCACCTGCCAGCCACACAAAAACGCCTCGGCCCTTTGCGCACTGAGCGCGGCGCAGCGCGCCCAGGGTTTTCAGTGGTGGCCTACGATCCTGATCTGGATTTAGTCGTTGATCTCCAGCCCTGGGAAGATGCCTACGCCAGCGAACGGGTCAGTGTTCTTCCGTTGCTGGCCCGCGCTTGCGCGGGCCAGCTGTGGATGGCTGATCGACTTTACTGCACGCTGCCCGTCCTACAAGCCTGCGAGGACACAGGGGCTTCGTTCATTGTTCGCCAACCCAGCAAGCATCCACGCTTGATCCAGGAAAGCGACTGGCAAGAGTCAGGAATCGTCGATAGCGGCACCGTTCGCGAACAAATCATCGAAGTGAAAGGTGGCCGCCGCTGGCGGCGCGTTGAGTTAAGCCTGCAAACGGCAAATGACTCAGGTGAATCACTGATGTGGTTCTGGAGCAATTTGCCTGACACCATTAGTGCCCAGCAGATAGCCGATTTATACCGTCGTCGCTGGAGTATTGAGGGGATGTTTCAGCGCCTTGAGTCGGTACTGGACAGTGAAATTACAAGCCTTGGTAGCCCGAAAGCCGCGCTACTGGGCTTCGCCTCGGCGGTTCTGGCTTACAACGTTTTGTCGGTTCTAAAGCGTAGCGTTGAGCAGGCGCACCGAGATACACAGCCACAGGGTTGGGAAGTTTCGATTTTCCACTTGGCGGTGCATGTTCGCAGTGATTATCAGGGAATGCAGATCGCATTGCCTACGGAAAATTTCCCTCTTGAAAAGACCTCGCAAGGGCTGGCAGAGCGGTTGTTGGCCCTGGCGAGGTTGATCAAACCCAAGGCCGTCGCAAAAAGTCCTCGCGGTCCTAAGGTCGCAAAACCTAAGGAGTGGCTGGAAGGTAAGGCTGCACGGGTCCATGTCTCAACAGCTCGGGTGCTCAAGGCTGCCAAGTCGGATAAACAGACTTAAACACTGCTTTAAATGAGTTCTTAAACGCAGACCTTGAAAGGCATGGCT